>JAIBAV010000022.1 GCA_019695015.1 Chitinophagaceae bacterium | reverse complement strand
AGTTCCTCAAACACTTCTGAGTCAACAAACATATTAAACCACGAAGATGTATTACTTCATGGAAACAGAGGTTTGATTATTAAAATTAAAACCGAAAATCAAAGAAAATTAGTACAATCAATTCAAGAAAATGATTTAGTATTTGCCACGGGGCCTGCCGGTACAGGTAAAACCTATACGGCAGTTGCAATGGCAGTAAAAGCATTGAAAGAAAAACAAGTAAAGAAAATTATATTTACACGCCCAGCAGTAGAAGCAGGTGAAAATTTAGGTTTTTTACCTGGAGATTTAAAAGAAAAATTAGACCCCTACTTAAGACCAATTTACGATGCCTTAGAAGATATGATTCCGCTTGACAAACTCAAATATTTTATTGAAAACAACGTAATTGAGATAGCACCATTGGCTTATATGAGAGGAAGAACGTTAAACAATGCTTTTATAATTCTTGACGAAGCACAAAATACTACTCCTTTACAATTAAAAATGTTTTTAACGAGAATGGGACCATATTCTAAAGTGTTTATTACAGGTGATAAGTCACAAGTAGATTTACCTACTAAACAAAAATCTGGATTAGACCACGCTATGAAAATACTTAAAAATGTAAAAGGTATAGGTTTTGTGGAACTAGATGGTTCAGATGTATTACGTCATAAATTAGTAAGAAACATCATTTCTGCATATGATGCAGACGAAGTTTTAAACAAAAAAGACTGATTAAATCAAAATAATAGTATTTTATTGATATTTTTTATTAAAAAAACGCAAATTAATTTTTCTATTTACATTTAAATTCTGATTTTTGGAGATTATTTTTTCGTAAACATTAAACAACATGAGTTCAACTGCAAATAATTTACAGTCCCATGATTCAAATAAAACGCATCCGTCGTTTTATACCCTAATAACAGTATTTTTCTTTTGGGGTTTTATTGCTGCGGGCAACCAGGTTTTCATTCCATTTTGCAAACATTATTTTAATCTCGACCAGTTTCAGAGCCAATTGATCGATTTTGCATTCTATACAGCCTATTATATCGGGGCGCTGGTTTTGTTTGCTTATGGTTCATTTGGAGGTAAAGACCTTGTAGGCAAGTGGGGATATAAGAAAAGTATTGTATATGGTTTATTGTTTTCAGCGTTGGGAGCGGCTGCAATGATTGTGGCAGTGGAATACAACACTTTTCCTGGCATGCTGATCGGCCTTTTCATTGTGGCGCTTGGTTTTTCGCTTCAGCAAACAGCAGCTCAACCATTCGCTATTTCATTGGGTGATCCATCTACAGGTACCAGCCGTGTTAACCTTGGCGGTGGCATTAATTCATTCGGAACAACCATCGGACCTATCGTTGTTGCATTTGCCCTTTTTGGAACCACCGCTGCAATCACCGACGAAAAGATCGCTTCCCTTAGTTTAAGTAAAGTGATTGTGTTGTATAGCGGCGTTGGCGCCCTTTTTCTTGCAGCTGCAGCATTGTTCTATTTCTCTAAAAAAGTACCGGCCGGGGTAATGGAAGAAAAAACGGAAAAGGCCAATAAAGCATTGAATACATTGTTGATTATGACTGGCCTTCTCATTATCATGTTTGTTCCTGTATTCAGCAGTTATAAAACAGATCTTACCAATGCATCTGATGCAGAAAAACATGCGTTGGAAGCTTACAGGATGAAATGGTTACTTGGTGCCCTGGCTATTGTAGTGATTGGTTTGCTGATGGCTAATGTGAGTGCCCGGAAGAAAGCTGAAGGATGGGGTGCCATGAAATATCCTCAACTCGTACTGGGTATGCTGGCGATATTTGTTTATGTAGGAGTTGAAGTTGCCATCGGAAGTAATCTCAGTGAACTGATGAAGCAACCCAGCATGGGGGGCTTCCAATCCTCTGAAGCAGCCCCTTATGTAGCCATGTATTGGGGAGGTCTGATGATAGGTCGCTGGGCTGGTGCGGTATCTGCTTTCAATTTATCCAAAAGCAGGCAGCAACTTCTGCAGTTTATCGTACCGCTGGTGGCTTTCGGAATCATCATCGGCGTAATTACGATTGCACAGTATAACGCAGAGCCGCTTTACTACTATATTATATGTGTGATCGTGCAGATCATCGCTTTCTATATCAGTAAAAATAACCCGGTAAGAACATTGATGATTTTCGGATTACTGGGAATTGTTGCTATGATCATCGGTACACAGACCGACGGCCGCGTTGCCACTTACGCATTTCTGAGTGGTGGGTTATTCTGTTCCATAATGTGGCCTTGCATATTTGCACTTTCGATTGCCGGACTTGGAAAATATACTACGCAGGGATCAGCTTTTTTGATTATGATGATCCTCGGCGGTGGTATTATTCCGCCTATCCAGGGTAAACTGGCTGATGTGGTAGGTATCCACCAATCGTACTGGATACCTGTTATATGCTTCTCTTACCTCGCCTTTTTTGCGATAGCTGTGAAAGGCATACTCAAAAAGCAAGGTATTGATTACGATATTACCACAGCAGGCGGTCACTAAATAAATTAAAAAAGAAAGAATTACACAGTTTGTATGAAAGCAAAACTTGCAGTAGGAATTGATGTTGGGGGTACTACCACCAAATTCGGGATCGTTGATGACAAAGGACATATTCTTGAACAGGACAGGATCCCCAGCAACCAGCATGATATCG
>JAIBAV010000023.1 GCA_019695015.1 Chitinophagaceae bacterium | reverse complement strand
GTCTTTTAGACAACCTCTTTTGTTTTTAGTGCAACTATTTAGTTTATTTTTAAAGGCTTTGGTTACTTTTTTTAAAAACAAAATTCTTATAAGCAATATGCATAATCAAATCGGCAAAAAGCTTTAACACTACAAATACAATAGATGGAGATATAGAAAGAAATTTAGGTAGCAGTATCACCAAATGCATAGGAACAATACGGGCATAAGGCAAAACAAACATGTTACCAATGTTTACAGGTTGTGTTCTGTTTCTAGCCTTATCTTGAAGATACTGAATAATGCTTCCCGCTAAGATTGCCCAAAAAGAAAGTTTTATAAATGTAAATTGAGAAGGTGTAATATCTTTTATATAAGAAATTAAAAAGAACATGTACGCAAAATGAAACAAACCATAATGAAAAGTAAAAAATAAAGCTGCACAACCACTTCTATTACCTGCTTTATCGTTAATTGTAAAAGAGTTTTCAACTCTATTGGTAAAAGTAAGCATACCAATTACATTAAAAATGCCAATAAAAACACTCTGTAACCAAAAAATTACTATCAATGCTCCTAATGCATTTGGGTTTTGATAATAATAATAAATGGCATAAATGTTAAATGCTAATAACAATAAAAGTCCAAAATCAATTTTTGATTTTTGTAGGAGCATAAAAAAAATTTTACTTAAAGGTTATAAAAAAATTCAAAAAAACATTACCATTTGCTTTTGTAAATTTGTTTTTTTATAAATATATAAAATTACAAAATGACTAAACTTAGTGTGAATATAAACAAATTTGCAACTTTAAGAAACAGTCGTGGAGGCAATAACCCAAATGTGGTTAAGGCTGCAATAAATGCCCAGCAATTTGGTGCAGATGGTGTAACTGTGCATCCAAGACCAGACGAAAGGCATATAACTTATAATGATGTAAGAGAAATAAAAAAAATAATTATCACAGAATTTAATATAGAAGGCAACCCAAGAGAAGATAAATTTGTTAAGTTAGTGCTAGAAACATTACCACAACAGGTTACACTTGTACCAGATGCTTTAGGACAACTTACCTCCGACCACGGTTGGAATACAATTGAACATAAAAACTACTTAATAGATATTATTGCAATATTTAAAAATGCCGGAATACGTGTATCTATTTTTGTGGACCCAATAGAAGAAATGATAGCAGCAGCAGCCTTAACTAATACAGATAGAATTGAACTTTACACAGAATCATATGCAAAACAATTCTCAATAAACAAAGAAAATGCAATAGCACCTTATATTAAAGCAGCTAATAAAGCTTTTGATTTAGGGCTAGGAATCAATGCAGGACACGATTTAGACCTTACCAACCTTAACTATTTTGCAAAAAATATCCCACAACTTAATGAAGTAAGCATTGGCCATGCATTAATAAGCGATGCCTTGTATATGGGCTTTGAAAATACCATTCAAATTTATAAGAGGCAGCTATTGTAACCAAATGTTAGTATTTAGTTTTGTTTTCATTTACATAAGTAAATTTTCTTGCTTATTTTGTTCTCATAAAATAAAAATATGGCACTAAGTAAAATTTGGAGTGCATTTATTATAACTGCAATTATTGTAGCCTTATGCAGAATGTTATTTTTTGACGGAGGAACCAATTTATTTAGTAAAATGGTTGTAGGCAAACATGGCGATACAACCAACACTAAAACTATTGATAGCAACCATTTATCACAGACCATACTTGCAACTATCAAAGAAAATAAAGAGTTCAAAAATGGCGAAACAAAATACACTAAAAACAAAGAAGGCAATTATATTGTGTATAATGAACAAAGTGCTGATGGTATTTTAGCAACTTGTACTGTTGCAGTAAATATTTGTATTGGGTTAATAGGAATAATGGCTTTGTTTATGGGCTTTTTGGCTATTGCAGAAAAAGCAGGTGCAATTAATTTTTTATCTCGAATTATTGGTCCATTTTTTAATAAACTATTTCCCGATTTACCTAAAAACCACCCTGCATTTGGGCACATGATTTTAAACTTTTCTGCTAACCTTTTAAACATGGATAATGCAGCCACACCTTTTGGCATTAAAGCCATGCAAAGCTTACAAGAAGCAAATCCCGATAAAGATAAAGCATCTAACGCACAGGTTATGTTTTTATGCCTTCATGCAAGTGGATTAACTTTAATACCTATAACAATTATTGCTTTTAGAGCTCAATTAGGTGCTGCCAACCCAACAGATATTTTTATACCTTGTATGATTGCAACTTTTGCTGCTACCATGGCAGCATTATTGATTGTATCTTTTAAACAAAAAATTAATGTATTACAGCCCATAATTTTAATGTGGGTATTAGGTATTAGTGCAATAATTGCAGCATTGGTTTTATATATAAAATCTTTAAGTAAAAATGAGGTAGATGTTTTTTCAGGTTTGTTAAGTAATGGTTTAATACTTTTAATTTTTCTATTAATAGTATTAGGTGGTTTATACAAAAAAGTAAATGTTTTTGATGCATTTGTAGAGGGAGCAAAAGGAGGTTTTGAAACAGCAATAAAAATTATTCCATATTTAGTGGGTATGCTAGTTGCAATTAGCTTACTACGTACTAGCGGCACTTTTGATGCATTAATAAACGGAATGAAACATTTGTTTTTAGCTATAGGTATGGATACTCGTTTTGTAGATGGTTTACCAACAGCATTAATAAAACCCATGAGTGGCAGTGCTGCAAGAGGAATGATGATTGATACTATGAGAATTTTTGGAGCTGATTCTTACGCAGGAAGATTAAGCAGTATTTTACAAGGCTCTAGCGATACTACTTTTTATGTAGTGGCTGTATATTTTGGTGCTGTAGGTATTAAAAATACACGTTATACAATTGGCTCAATGTTATTGGCAGATTTAGTTGGAATTATTACTGCAATTATTTTAAGCTATATGTTTTTTACTTAAGCTACATATTACTCATAGCTAAAAATTTTTCATGCAATTTTAATACTTGTGGTATAACCATTTGTTCGTCATCATTCGTTATAATAAAATCGCATAGTTTCATTTTAATTTCCTCATCTATTTGTTTACTCATTCTATTTAAAACAGCTTGCTTATCTACCTTATCTCTTTGCATTACTCTTTGCAATCGTATTATTTTGGGTGCATAAACTCCAATTACATAATCTAAATCCGATGCACTACCTGCTTCAAATAACAAAGCAGCTTCTTTAATAACATAAGGCGAAATTTGTTGATTAGCCCACTCATTTCCAGCATCAATGATGGCAGGATGAACAATAGCATTTAATTTTTCTAACAAATGAGCATCAGAAAAAACAATAGTTGACAAGTATTGTCTATTCAATTCATTATTTAAAAAAACCGCATTACCAAATGTGGCAATAAGTTGTTGTTTTACAACAACACTTTCAGTCATTATTTTTTTAGCCTCAAAATCAGCATCAAATACCGGAATATTTAATATTTTAAAAATATTACTTACAATACTTTTTCCACTACCAATGCCTCCTGTAATACCTACCTTTATCATACAATTTAAAGAATAAAAATAAGCAAACTAAAGTTTGAACAAGCTAAAACTTTAGCAATTACCTTTGCCGCCTTATGAAATTTGAAAAAGAAATAAATCGTAGAAAAACTTTTGCCATTATTTCTCACCCAGATGCTGGTAAAACAACCTTAACCGAAAAACTTTTATTATTTGGTGGAGCAATACAAACCGCAGGTGCTGTAAAAAGTAATAAAATTAAAAAACATGCTACCAGCGATTTTATGGAAATTGAACGCCAACGTGGAATTTCTGTTGCAACAAGTGTAATGACTTTTGAATATAAAGAACACTTAATAAACTTATTAGATACCCCTGGTCACAAAGACTTTGCAGAAGATACTTATAGAACATTAACAGCAGTAGATAGTGTAATACTTGTTATTGATAGCGTGAATGGTGTAGAAGACCAAACAAGAAGACTAATGGAAGTATGTAGAATGAGAGATACCCCTGTAATTGTTTTTATAAATAAAATGGATAGAGATGGTAAAAACAGGTTTGACCTTTTAGAAGAAATTGAAAAAGAATTAAAAATTACTTTGCATCCAATGACATGGCCAATAAATAGTGGCAAAGATTTTAAAGGTGTATATAATATTCATCACAAAAATTTAAGATTATTTTCTGCCAATACAAAAGCCAGTGAAGAAGATACCATTGCTATTGAAAATTTAAATGAAGAAATTTTAGATAAAAAAATTGGCGAAAGAGATGCTATACAACTAAGAGAAGATGCAGAATTAATAGAAGGCGTGTATGGCATATTAAATGAAAAAGAATATTTATGCGGAAAAATTGCACCAGTATTTTTTGGCAGTGCTGTTAATAATTTTGGTGTAAAAGAAATGCTTGAAACCTTTATTACCATTGCCCCTACACCACTTTGCAGACAAACAAACACTAGAGAAGTTTGTCCTGGTGAAGAAAAGTTTAGTGGATTTATTTTTAAAATTCATGCCAACTTAGACCCTAAACACAGAGATAGAATTGCATTTATGAGAGTTTGCAGTGGCAAGTTTGAAAGAAACAAATACTACAACCATGTAAGGTTAGAGAAAACCATGCGTTTTAGCAACCCCTACTCTTTTTTAGCAAGAAGTAAAGACACTATAGAAGATGCCTACCCTGGCGATGTAATAGGTTTATTTGATACAGGTAATTTTAAAATTGGAGATACTTTAACCGAAGGAGAAAAATTTTACTACACTGGCATTCCTACATTTTCTCCTGAAATATTTAAAGAATTGGTTAATAAAGACCCCATGAAAACCAAACAAC
Source organism: Chitinophagaceae bacterium (assembly GCA_019695015.1). Taxonomy (GTDB): domain Bacteria; phylum Bacteroidota; class Bacteroidia; order Chitinophagales; family Chitinophagaceae; genus UBA1930. Next base: position 4,780 of record JAIBAV010000023.1, on the reverse strand, counting down.
TCGAAAAAGGAATTCAACAATTAACCGACGAAGGTGTAGCACAATTATTTACACAGTTTGGCGGTAATAAAAAAATTATAGGGTGTGTAGGAGAATTACAGTTTGAAGTAATTCAATACAGGCTATTACAAGAGTATGGTGCAGCCTGCGAATTTAGAGTACTACCATTTTACAAAGCTTGTTGGCTTACAAGCAAAGACAAGCAAAAACTTGAAGACTTTTTAAGGTTTAAACAACAAAATAGCGGAGAAGATAAAGATGGTAATCCTATTTATTTAGCCCAAAGCGAGTGGTTTTTAAACACCGAAATAAATAACAACCCAGATATTGAATTTCATTTTAGTAGCGAAGTTCAGAAATAGGTTTATACTATCTTTAGTTTATTAATTTACTTATTGTGAGAAAAATAGAACGAATTATAATAAACTTACAACCTGTTGCTTTTATTATTAAAAAAGGTAAAGAAATAAAGCCACCTGGCTTTAGCGGTTTAGCAATTTATGATGTAATTATGTTTTTATTTACCCACCTTAATAAAGTTGGTTTAAATGAAAGAGCAGCAGCCATTTCGTTTAATTTTATTATGGCTATACCGGCTGCTTGTATTTTTATTTTTACTTTAGTACCTTACATACCCATTGCTAAACATTTTAATGCAGAGCTGCTAAAACTTACAGCCGATATTACACCCAACCAAAACACTTACTATTTTATAAAAGATTTTTTAAATGATTTTTTTAATAAACCAAGAACAGGTTTACTATCCTTTGGTTTTTTATTAGTAATATTTTATGCATCCAATGCCATGATGGGTATTATTAGAGCTTTTGATAAATCAGTAAAACTACAAAAACAATATTTTTTTCAGTTAAGAATAAGGGCAATAAAACTTACAACATTATTGGTTTTATTAGTTATTGCTACCATTTTAGTTTTAATAGGGCACGAACAGTTAGCTGCATTAATAAAAAGTATTTTTAAAACAAAATCTAAACTTACTTGGTGGGGCAGCGTAAGATGGATAATTATTTTAGCATTGGTTTTTTATAGTATTGCTTTAATTTATAAATATGCCCCTTCTATCAATAAACGGTGGAAATTAATTACTCCTGGCTCTCTGCTTGCCACTTGTTTAATATTAATTACAACTATTTTATTTTCATTTTGGGTAAATAATTTTTCATCGTACAATAAAATTTATGGCTCAATTGGTACTGTATTAATTATTATGATTCTAATTTATATTAACTCTTTAATTTTATTAATAGGCTTCGAATTAAATGTAAGCATTATGCAACTAAAATTAAATGCCGAAGCCAGAGAAAAAAATGAACAATTACAGAGCAAACCCTCATAAATAAACCCTTGTTTATTTATTAAAAAATATTTTTCAGAACATATATTTGCAAACAATAAAAAAGTTACGGGTGGTGGCGCAGTCCGGTAGCGTATTTGCATGGGGTGCAAGGGGTCGCTGGTTCGAATCCAGTCCACCCGACAACTATACAACAAAGGCTTTGGCTTATAGCCAAAGCCTTACCTTTTTTTAAAAATGCACTTGTTTTTCTGTCCAATCAATCCATTAAACTAGTACACAAAAAATATATATTCAGATGTACTCAATTATTAAAAAATAATTTTATTTTCACTAGCAATTTGTTTTATAAACCATACAATTTACCTATAACATTGCCGCCATTAAAACTACATACAAGCAAAACAATAGATATCTATTCCGCTTTAAGTGAAACAGCCCTTGAACTACCATTTGTAGGGCAAAATATTAGTGCAGGTTTTCCCTCTCCTGCCCTTGATTTTACAGATTTGGGTATAGACTTAAACAAGCATTTAATCAAGCACCCATCAGCTACATTTTATGGGCGTGCTAAAGGGCAATCTTTAAAAAATGCAGGCATTAACGATGGCGATTTATTAATAATTGACAGAAGTGTAGAACCAATAAATGGTAAAATTGCTGTTTGTTATATTGATGGTGAATTTACTGCCAAGCGAATTAAAAAAACAAAAAATGAGTTATGGCTAATGCCAGAAAATGAAGATTATAAACCTATAAAAATTGAGGAAGAAAATAATTTAATTATTTGGGGTATTGTAACCCATGTTATAAAAGCTGTTTAAATGTTTGCTTTAGTTGATTGTAATAATTTCTATGCTTCTTGCGAAAGAGTTTTTCGGCCAGATTTGAATGAGAAGCCTATTGTTGTATTATCTAACAACGATGGTTGTGTTATTGCCAGAAGTAATGAAGCCAAAGCTCTTGGCATTCCAATGGGTGCACCAGCTTTTGAATATGAAAAAATATTTCAACAAAATAATATACAAGTATTCTCAGCCAATTTTGCTTTATATGGAGATATGAGCCAACGGGTAATGAATATATTAAGTGAGTACACCCCCAATATTGAAATGTATAGTATTGATGAATGTTTTTTACAACTAACCGGATTTGATGCACATTTTAACTTGCAACAGTATGGCAATACAATGTGCAAAAAAGTATTACAATATACAGGCATACCCATTAGTGTAGGTATTGCTACTACCAAATCTCTCTCTAAAGTTGCTAATAAAATTGCTAAAAAATATACCAAGCAAACAGGTGGTGTATATATTATTGATAACGAAGAAAAAAGATTAAAAGCATTAAAATGGCTAAAGATAGAAGATGTTTGGGGTATTGGAAGACAACATAGCAAACGCTTACATGCCATAGGTATAACTACTGCTTTTGCATTTACACAGCTAGATAACGCTTATGTACAAAAACAATTTTCTATTGTAGAGCTTAGATTAAAACAAGATTTACAAGGCATCCCTACACTTGGTTTAGAAGAAGTGCAGGCTAAAAAAAGTATTGCCACTACCCGTACCTTCGAAAATAATTATACTACAGTAGAAGAATTGATAGAACGTATATCCACTTTTGCTGTTTCTTGTGCCGAAAAACTAAGAAAACAAAATGCTTGTTGTAACTCATTAATGGTTTTTATACATAGCAATAGGCATAGAAAAGACTTGCCACAATACAACAGAAGTATTGTTATTAAACTACCTTTTGCTACAAACTCTACTATTGAATTAGCAAAGTTTGCCGTACAAGCATTAAAGTTAATTTTTAAACAAGGTTATGCTTATAAAAAAGCTGGTGTTATTGTACAAGATTTTGTAACAGAAAATAATATACAACAAACATTATTTGAAAACAGAAACCCTAAACACATTTCTTTAATGAAAGCAATAGACCAGTTGAATGTAAATTTTGGTCAGCAAAAAATTCGTTTAGCATCACAAGATCAAAAGCGTGTTTGGAAAATGAAACAAGAAAAACTATCGCCACGATATACAACCAATTTAGCAGATATTATAACTGTGCATACTTGAAATTTGAATATAGTTAAACCAATTAAATAAGTATAAATAAATATTCAAAATATGGTTAATAATTTTTTGTAAAATAGCCTAGTATAACACCACCTTACCAACACTTTGCAGCTATTTAAATTCAAACTATTTTATATCATAATCTACTACTACCTTACTTGTAATAGGATGACTTTGGCATGTTAAAATATACCCTTGTTCAATTTCATCTGCACCCAAACCCCAGCTTACATCCATTTCTACCTTGCCTTCTAACACTTTTGCTTTACAAGTACAACACATACCTCCTTTGCAGGCAAAAGGCAAGTCGGCACCATGTTTTAAAGCTCCATCTAAAATGCTGGCACTGTTAAAGGGTAAATCAAAATCAAAACTTCTACCATCGGCTTTAATTACAATTTTACTTGTGGCTTCCTTACTATCTATTATTTTTTTAGAACTGTTTTTATTAAGATTTGGAGTTGAAGAAACAAAAATTTCGAAATGAATTTTATTATTTTCAATTCCTAATTGTTCTAAATAGTTTTTGATAGTAAAAATCATAGCTTCCGGTCCACAAACAAAAAAATTATCTACTTTATTATAATTAATAATTGCCGAAAGTTGTTGTAGTTTTTCTTCATTAATTCTGCCTGAAAAAACAGGAGCATCTGTACCCTCTTGTGATAAAATATGCAACAACTGAAACCTCTGTAAAAAATTATTTTTTATAGCATCTAATTCTTCTTTAAAAATAATAGAGCTTACATTTTTGTTACCATAAATAAGCGTTACAGTACTTTTAGGCTCGGCTAATAAAATAGTTTTAATGATAGAAATAATTGGGGTTATACCACTACCAGCAGCAAAAGCAACATAATTTTTTTGATGATGAGCATTAATTTCTGTAAAAAATCTGCCTGTTGCCGGCATTACCTCTAAAACATCTCCTTCCTTTAAGCCTTCATTGGCAAAAGTTGAAAACAAACCACCATCTAATTTTTTAATTGCAATTCTAAATTCATTACTTAATGGCGTAGAGCATAAGGAATAAGACCTTCTTACCTCTTGTTGATTAATAGTAGTTTTTACAGTTATATTTTGCCCATGCTTGTAAGCAAATGTTGCTTGTAAATTTTCTGGAACATCAAATAAAACCGAAACACAATTGGCAGTTTCTTGATTTACTTGCTTAATAGTTAAAGGATAAAAGTGTAAAGACATATTTTAAATTATAAATATTATTGGTTGATATTAAAAGTTTATTTTTTTAAGCCAGCTACTAAAATTGCAATCATATTTTCTTCTAATTCAATACCTGAAATTTTTTGTTTACTTCTATGCCAGCTTTCAATGCCACTTACAGCATACAACATAATTAACACTGCGGTAGTAGCAT
>JAIBAV010000018.1 GCA_019695015.1 Chitinophagaceae bacterium | reverse complement strand
CTTTTTTTAATCCTATTAAAATTATAATTGCCAGTACTAAACCCACAATTATCCATATCATTTTTTTACTCATACTACTTCATTTTTGTATTTATAGTTTCAATCCTTTCCCTTTATAAAATTCTAATAATTTCATTCTAAAAATATAATCAAACTGGTTATTTAGCCTTGTAAGTTTTGCTTGTAAATAATTATTTTGATTGGTTATTAAATCTAAGGTTGTAATTAAACCTACTTCATATCTTTTCTTAGCATATTCAAAACTTCTAAGTGCTGTTTCAACTGTTTTTTCGCTTGCATTGAAACGTTGTAAGGCAGCTATGGCATTGTTATGTGCCATATAAATATCTTGTTGTAATTTTTGTTTAGATTGTTCAATGGCAATTTCTGATTGCTTTAATTGTAATTTGCTATTTTGATAATTTAGTTTTGCACTGCCATTATTAAAAATGGGTACATTAATTTGGAAGCCTACATTTTGGCGAAAATTATTGCTTAATTGTACACCATAACCATCCCACATTTCACCAAAACCTTTTTTGCCTTGTGTAAACTGTACAGTAGGTTGTTGGATATAATAATCTGTTCCGTTTACATTAACAAACTGACCTGTAAATTGGCTTGCACCTAAAGTAACACCTGTAATTTTATTGGTACTGCTTGCAAAATTTGTACCTAAGCCACCACCAAAAGTAATAGTTGGGTACATACCTGCTTTAGCAGCCTTAACAGCATACTCTGCACTTTTGTATCTTAAGTTGGCGGCTTTTTGCTGAGGTAATTCTGTTAATGCTTGTTGTAATACTAATGCAGGCTCTAATTCAGCCAATGGCAATACAGGTATTTTATCTAGTGTTGGAATTTCAATTTCAAAAGGCACTGCCATATCTAAATTCAATAAGCCTTTTAAGTTTAAAATATTTTGTTCAAAATTACTTTTTGCGTTATAATAATTAATACTGTCTTGTGCTACTCTTGCTTCTAATTCTGCAGCATTTAATTCTGGCAATGAGCCGGCATCTACTCTTTTTCTTGTATTTTCTAATTGTTCATTGGTAGATGCTATTTGTGAAAGGGTAATTTCAATTTGTTGTTTACTGCTTAAAACTGCTAAATAATAAGTGGCAACATTTAGTGCAATATCATTGGCTGCTCTTTCAATTTCTGCTTCAGAGGCTTTTACTGCAAAATCTGAGGAACTGATGGTATTTTTTAACTTTCCCCAGTTATACAAAGTAATACCGGTACTTAAATTAAAATTATTAAAAAGTAATTGTGTAGTAGTGAACTGGTTGGTGGTAGGATCTACTGAACGTCCAAACTGCATTCCTAAACCTGAACTAAAATTGGCATTAGGGTAAACAGCTAACTTATTTGACTGATGCTGCAAGGCTGTAATTCTGGCTTGAATATCTGCTTGTTTTACAGATATATTATTTTTCATTGCATAATCAACCATTCTTTGCAAATTCCATTTTTCGGAAGTTGTTTGTGCATAAGATTGATAAAAAATACAAGTGGCTAAAACAAGTAATAAATATTTCATTTAAACAAAAATAATAGAAAGTAGTTAACCCTTTTTAAATTTTAACTCAAAAATTATAAACGGCTAAATGCTTGTTCTAAATCATTAATTATATAGTCAGGTTCTTCTAAACCTACATACAGCCTAAGGCTTTTATGCCATAAATTGTTACTATCAAACTCATTTTTTGCAATTGTAGCATATTTAGGTATTATTAAACTTTCGTAACCACCCCAGCTTACTGCCATTAAAATGTGTTTTAAATTATTACAAAACTCTTCAATTTGATTAGCATTATTAACTTTAATTATAAAAGTTAGCAGGCCACCTACTGTTTTCATTTGTTGTTTTGCTAACTCATATTGAGCAAATGATGCATTAAAAGGGAAAACCACTTCTTCTACTTTTGGGTGCTTTAATAAATAATCAACTACCTGAAATGTGGTTGTTGTAATTTTTTCCATTCTGGCAGTAAGTGTTCTTAGCCCCCTAATTAGTAACCATGCATTAAAAGGTTGAATTCCGCTACCTATAGTCATATATTCACTATAAAATATTTTTTCAATCATGGATTTGCTGCCTGTTAAAACGCCTGCAACCACATCGCTATGGCCACCAATATATTTTGTAGCTGATTGTAATACTAAGTCTATTCCAAGTTCTATTGGTTTTTGGTATAAAGCTGTGCAGTAACTGTTATCGCAAATGGTTAATATATTATTTGCTTTAGCCAAAGTAGCTACTGCTTTTAAATCTTGCAAATCAAACGTCCAGCTATTTGGGCTTTCTAAATAAAAAATAGTAGTATTTTTTTGAATAGCCTTTTTAAAGTTGATAATTTCTGTACCATCAATGTAAGTATGTGTAACTCCAAAACGTGGCAAAATTTGCTCAAACATTTTTCTTGCCCAAGTGTAAACGCCATTAACACTAACAATATGGTCGCCAGATTTAACATTAGCCAAAACAGAAGCAAAAATTGCTGCTGCACCACTGTTAAAAACAAGGCAATCCTCTGCACCGTCTAAAGCTGCTAATTTTTTTCTTAAAATATCTACCGTTGGGTTATTGCCTCTGCTGTACAACCAAACATCATATTCTTTTTCAAATGCATTTCTTAAATCTTCCACAGACTTAAAGGCAAAATTGGATGTTTGAACAATTGGTGGCGTTACTGCATTAAAATAATTTATCCTTTCTTCTGCAAACTCATTTATAATTGTAGAAATATTCATACAGTATTAAATTTATTAGTTTTAGAATAGAAATAATTGAATACTCAACCTAATTAATCTATTTCTTAAATGTAAAAATTATCAGCCTAAAATACAAATAATGTTACTTTTATATTAATGAAAAATTGGGTAGATTTATTTATAAGGCAAGGAGATAAGCAAGTAATTATAAAGGAAATTGACGGGCTACGATTTATTGCAATTATAGCTGTAGTATTAAGCCACTTTAGTTTACAAATTATAAAGCAAAGCAACTTACCTGTAGATTTTGAATACGCCAACGGTGTAGCTCTTTTTTTAGAATTAGGAGGTTATGGTGTTAGAATATTTTTTTGTATCAGTGCATTTATTTTATCTATTCAGTTTATAAAATATTATTTATATAATTCCGAAAAAGTGAGCTTGAAAAAATATTATTTTAAGAGATTAAAGCGTTTAGAAATACCTTATTTGCTTGTTTTAATTATTTTACTTTTATTTAGAATTTTTGTTCAAGGAGAGTTTTGGAAGGATGAAATGCCTCATTTTTTTAGCAGTGTTTTTTATAGTCATAATATAATCTATGACAGAAGAAGTACCATTAACCCTGTTGCCTGGACATTAGAGATTGAAATTCAGTTTTATCTTTTATTGCCATTTTTGATGCAAATATTTCTTATAAAGAATTTTGTAAAAAGAAGAGTACTTTTAGTGGGATGTGTGCTTTTATTTGCTTTACTACATTCTATTTTTTACCACTATATAACGGTTGCTCATTTAACCTACTCTATTGTACCCTACTTGCCTATTTTTTTGTTAGGTATTTTATTTGCTGATATTTATTTAAGTAATAAAATTTTATTAGAATCTAAGTTTTTTTTATGGGACGTTTTAGGTATTATAGGCTTTTTAATTATCCTCTATTTTGCAGGATATGCTAGCTTTTATAAATATATTATTGAGATGTTTGGATATGTTTTATTATTTACAGGCATTTTTAAAGGCAGAATTTTAAATGCAATTTTTACTAAAAAAATATGGATGGCTATTGGTTGTATGTGTTATTCAATTTATTTATTACACTATGCTTTGATAGCTTTTATAATGCAACATATTACCATTTCAATATTTAAAAAAGGATACTACAATAATTTAGTTTTACAAGGTATTATTGTGTTGCCATTAGTTTTATTTATTTGCAGTATTTTTTATTTAATAATTGAAAAACCGCTCACTACAAAAAATAGAAATATTTGAAATAACTAAATAAAAAAAGAGAGGTTGGAAGCCTCTCTTAATATTTAGAAAATATAAAATTAATTATTTAACATTAAAGGCATTACTAACATTAACAAATCTTCACCATCTTCCTGTTCAGATGGTTTAATTAAGCCTGCCTTTGATGGTGTACTTAACTCTAAACGTACTTCATTGGTATCTGCAGCACTCAACATTTCTATCAAAAATTTAGCATTAAATGCTATTTGCATATCCTCTCCATTGTATGAGCATCCCATTCTTTCATTACCTTCAAAACTAAAATCTACATCTTGAGCAGCCATTTGTAATTCGTTGCTGCTAATGCTTAAAGCTACTTGATTAGTACTTTTATTACTAAAAACACTAACTCGGCGTAATGCACTTTGAAAATCATCTTTATTAACAGTTAAATGGTAAGGATTTTCTGCAGGAATTACAACTTTGTAATCAGGAAATCTTGCATCAATTAATCTACAAGTCATTTGTATATTACCATGTACCACAAATAAATGGCTTGCATTATAGCTAATACTTAGTTCGTCGTCATTATTTGGCAAAGCACCTTTTAAAAGAGTTAATGGTTTTTTGGGAACAATAAACGAATCGTTTTTAGAAGCTTTTGTATCTGTTCTTTTATATCGTACTAATCTATGAGCATCGGTGGCAACAAACTGTACCCCATCTGTTTTTAGTTCAAAAAACACACCAGTCATTGCAGGGCGTAAATCATCGGTACTTACTGCAAATAAAGATTTATTGATACCTGTAACTAAGGCAGAACTAGTCATAGTAAATTCTGTAGCATCATCAGATACTGGTTCTTTAGGAAAATTATCTGGATTTTCTCCCATCACTTTATACTTTCCATTATCGCTGGTAATTTCTACAGCAAAATTTTTATCAATGCTAAAAGTTAAAGGTTGGTCTGCAATATTCTTTAACGAATCCATTAATATTTTTGCAGGAATACATACCTTACCATTTGTTTTACTTTCCACATCTAGTTGAACTCTCATAACAGTTTCTAAATCGGTTGCAGTAATGCTTAATTTTTTATCCTGAATTTCAAATAAAAAATCTTCCAAAATTGGTAAAACAGTATTGGCACTTATAACACCATTTATTTGTTGTAAATGCTTTAATAAAGACGAAGATGAAACAATAAATTTCATAATAAATATTTTTTATGATAGCATATCCGATTTTTTCGGCTTGGAGCAAACCTAATGTAAATTGATTAATTTTTGTAGAAATTATGTTCCTCGTAAAGTTTTATTCACAACATTTGGGCTATTATGTGAATTTTGTTAGGAACTTATCTAAATAAAGAATATTTTAAATAAGTTCTATCTTTTATTTTTTACAGATTCTAAAAACGATAAACTTGGCTTATAGCAACAAAAAATTTACCCCTATACAAGCCTACAATAAAATACAATATTATTGTAGCTATCAAGAACGCAGCCACTTTGAAGTAAAAGAAAAACTGTATGGCTATGGATTAAATAAGTTAGAAGTAGAAACTATTATTATACAACTTATTGAAGAAAATTTTTTAAATGAAGAAAGGTTTGCCATTCAATTTGCAGGTGGTAAATTCAGACAAAAAAAATGGGGGAAAAATAAAATAGTGTATGAACTTAAAAACAAAAGGGTAAGTAGTAGAAATATTCAAATTGGAATTAATTCAATTGATAGTTTACAATATCAAAACACCTTACACAAATTAGCTTTACAAAAATGGAACAGTCTGAAAAAAGATTCAATTATTGCCAAAAAAGTAAAAACAACAAAGTATTTATTACAAAAAGGATTTGAACAAAGTTTAATTAAGGAGGCAATTGTAAAAATTTGTTTACCAGATAATATTAACTAATTATATTGCATGGCTGCTAAATTTGATTATGAGATTTTTTATTTTTTTTCTATTTATTATAGTTGTTTTTACAAGTACAAGTAAGGCTCAGGACAATAAAAATTATAGTCGTGAGTTTTTATTTATGAACGAAAATGATATATATCTTTTCATGAATAAAGATGGTTATTATACCAATGGTTTTTTATTTCAATACAGCAAATTAGCAAGTTCTAAAAAAAATAAAACAATTCAACGTTTTTCTCTTGGGCAAAACATTTATACTGTAGGAGATAGAAGGGCAACATGGCGTTGGGAAGCCCCATTTGATAGACCCTATTGTGGCTACTTATTTTTAAAATATACAAACGATAAGTTTACAACAGAAAATACTTTATTCAGCACTTCTGCTGAGGTTGGTGTAACAGGTGATTGGGCTCTTGGAAGACAGTTGCAAGAATGGTATCATAGGGTTTTAAGCTTATTTAATTATCCATATTGGCAAACTCAAATTCCCAATCAATTTGGTATAAATGTTGGTTTTAAATATGCAACAAGTATAACAAATACCAATAATCAATTTAGCAAATTTAAAATTGTACCTATAGCAGAAGCTAATGTTGGAACCTTTTTTATAAATGCAAAAACAGGAGCTTACTTTTGTTTAGGTAAATTTAAAAAAAATAGCAATAGTGCTTTGTTTAATGCAGTTATTCAAAAAAAGGATAACCCAATAAATAATAGTAACGAATTTTTTCTTTATTTATATCCTCAAATTATTTATCAGGCATATAATGCAACTGTTCAAGGAAATATTTTTAGAAAAGAAACCAATCCTAATGTGTTCGAAACTTCAGTTAATCCTTTTATGTTTCAACAAACTTTAGGTGTTGCTTATACAAAAAATAGATGGACCACCAAGTTAGAATTGGTATATCAAACTAAGGAGGCTAAAACACAAGTTAAAGATAATGGCTATGCAGGTTTGCATTTTGCATACAGATTTTAATAAATTTGCTCTCCTTCTTTACTTGTTCAATCATTAATTAATTAATTATGAATAGCCTTACTTTTTCAATAATACAAACCAATCTTTTTTGGGAGGATAAAGCAAAAAACCTAGAAATGCTTGAGCAAAAAATTGCTTCAATTAAATCCAAAACTGAAATTGTTGTTTTGCCAGAAATGTTTAGTACAGGCTTTAGCATGCAGCCTGAAAAGTATGCAGAAAACATGGATGGTATTTGTGTAAACTGGATGAAAACCATTGCAACAAAATATAAAATTATTCTTACAGGAAGTTTGATGATTAAAGAAAAGGAGACATTTTATAATCGTTTGGTTTGGATGCTACCCAATGGAAAGTATGGTTTTTACAATAAACGCCATTGCTTTGCTTATGCCAAAGAGAATGAACATTACACACCTGGTAATAATAGATTTATAGCAAGTGTTAACGGTTGGAAAATTAATTTACAAATTTGTTACGATTTAAGATTTCCTGTTTGGGCAAGGCAAGCCAGTAACCAACTAACTCCTGAGTATGATATTTTATTGTATGTAGCCAATTGGCCGCAAAGAAGAAGCCATGCATGGAAAACATTACTTACTGCAAGAGCAATTGAAAACCAGTGTTACGTTATTGGTGTAAACAGAATAGGTACTGATGGTAACGATATTTATCATAGTGGTGATAGTATGGTTATAAATGCTTTAGGAGAAGTTTTATACCAAAAAGCCGATGAAGAAGATGTATTTACGATAACTCTCCAAAAAAATGACTTGGAGGAGATAAGAACAAAGTTTCCTTTTTTAGCCGATGCCGATGACTTTAATTTACTGCAAGTGCCAAATTAAATTTTTTAAACCAAATACTATAACACAGCCTCACACAACTAATTTTACCATAAACTTTTTCTTTTTTTGCGTGTATAACTGCTAATGCCCAATGCCCCTAATAAGCTTCTTGTTATTACGCTTGCTGCAGTTCTGCCAATTTGTTTTACTGTTGGATTATCAAAAAAGCCTGGTTCGTCTTTTTCTTTTTTCGCTTCTTCTTTTTCTTCTTTTTCTTCTTCTTTTGCTTGCTCTTTTTGTTGTTGTTCTTCCTTTGTTTTTTCTTCGGCAATATTTAGTTTTTCAGTAAGTATTTCATAAGCACTTTGGCTATCAATCACTTCATTGTATTTTTTCACTAATCTACTTTCTGCAATTACTGCATCCATTTCTGCATCAGAAATAACATCCATTCTACTTTTAGGAGAACAGAGTAAGGTGTGCACCAGTGGTGTAGGTATTCCTTTTTCGTTGAGTAAAGTAATAAAAGCTTCACCTATTCCTAATTGTGTAAGTAACTCATTAGTTTGGTAAAAAGTTGTTTCAGGAAAATTCTCTGCCGCAGTTTTTATTACTTTTCTATCTGCTGCAGTAAATGCTCTTAGTGCATGCTGCACTTTTAATCCTAATTGTGCTAAAACACTTGCTGGAATATCTTGTGGGTTTTGCGTACAAAAGAAAATGCCAATACCCTTACTTCTAATTAATTTAATAACCGTTTCTATTTGTTGCATTAATGCACTACTTGCCTCCTGAAAAATTAAATGTGCCTCATCAATAAACATAATTAGTTTAGGCTTATCCAAATCTCCTTCCTCTGGGCAGTTTGCATATAATTCAGCCAACAGTTGCAGCATAAATGTAGAGAAAAGTTTTGGTCTGTTTTGCATATCCATTAGCCTTAAAACGTTTACCATTCCTTTTCCTTCATTATTAATTCGCATTAAATCATCTACTTCAAAACTCCTTTCTCCAAAAAACACATCTGCACCCTGTTGTTGTAATTCTATAACTTTTCTAAGTATTGTACCTGTACTGGTAGTTGAAATTTTTCCATAGGATTTCTCTAATTCATCTTTTCCTTCATCTCCTGCATATTGTAGAACTTTAATAAAGTCTTTCAAATCTAATAAGGGTAGCTTATTATCATCGCAATACTTAAATAATACAGCAACCAAACCACTTTGAATATCATTAAGGCCTAAAATTTTACTAAGTAAAATAGGTCCAAATTCACTAACTGTAGCCCTTAACCTAGCACCCTTTTCATCACTTAATGTTAAAAACTCTACAGGAAAAGCAGCAGGTGTATAGGTTTCTTTTAATAAAGCATAACGCTCTGCAATTTTATCATTTAAACTACCTGCTTGTGCAATACCACTAAAATCTCCTTTAATATCCATTACCAAAACAGGAATACTATTGTTACTAAAACACTCCGTAAGCATTTGCAAGGTTTTGGTTTTACCTGTGCCTGTTGCACCAGCTACCAAGCCATGTCTGTTTAAGGTTTTAAAAGGAATATTCACTGAAGCATCGCTTACAGCTTTTCCATCTAACATTCCTACACCAATTTTAACATGCTCTCCTTTAAAAGTGTAGCCATTGTTAATGCTTTGTATAAATTGATCGGTAGTTGCCATTGTAAAAATTTACAGGCAAGATAATGGTATTTTTTATTCTGTATTCATACAATAAAAAATACTTCTAAAAAATTAATGGAAAAAGAAAGATAAAATCAATCTAGTGTACAAAAAGTGTTGAAATAGTCATTAAAATAACACTAATAATTACTAAGGCAATTTCTGAAGTATCGTTGGTAGTTGTAAGAAACTTTTTCATAACAAAGAATTTACATTTTAATAGACGACGAATAGAATACAAAGGTTGCAATTGCCAAAAAATACCCAAAAGGAGGTATAATTTAATGATTGAATTAGTATATCTTTAAATCAAAATTTTTATATGAAACATACTATTGTAAAGCAAACTTTATTTTCATTAATTAGTATATTATTTTTTGTAGCAACAACTGCATTTACTGTATTTGCAATTAAATACGATGTAAATAGCGTTAGAGAAAAGATACTAAAAACAGTTTTTGTAGGAGAGTATTATTCAAACGGCTCAACACCAGAAGAAATTGCAAAATATTATCCCGATACAACCATAACATTTAAAAAACCCGATGGTGTAGATTCAAAAGCAAAATATATCTTACAAACTTTGAACTATTTACCTGTGTATGAATTTCCAATGTTATTGGCCGATATAAAAGATTCAGAATTAAATGATCCAAATTTTGATTATGAAAAGATAGATGACAGAATTAAAGAAATTTATGGCACACCTTTAAAAGGCAAAACTTTAAACCAGGCAAACGGAAGAACTTTTTATTTTTATAATGGTGCTGGTATTGTTGCTATTTTTAATAAACTTTATGCAAAACCAACTAACAAATTAGAAAATGTTACCTATCAAAAAATTTACAATTTATGTGCTAAAAATTATGTACGTGATTTTCTAAAATTAATGACCTATTTAAATACAACTAAAAAAACTGAATGGAACTCGGAATGTGCAAGACTATTAAAACAGATAAAAACAGATAAAGATTTTAGTCATTACGATGAGTACGCTAAAACTGCAAATATACTTTTCCCATCAGAAAAAATAAGGTATAGCTTTGAATCTTATACTTATGATGTTAGTTCAACCTTCTCCTTAGGAACCATTATACGAAGACAATTAGATGGAAGTTTAAAGTCAATTACAGATTGTTTAAAGAAAATAGTAAAAGATTATGACCCAGAGGCATTAAAATTGATTAAAGGGTATTAATTGGTTGGCTTATGCAAGAACAATCTATTCTAAATAGCTTTTAATTTCATGCTATCTTTGCCGCTATGCAAAATATCAGACATTTAAGCTATAACGATATTGAAAATTATTTTTTGCAATTAGGTGAAAAAAAATTCAGAGCAAAACAAATATGGGAATGGCTTTGGCAAAAACATGCTCATAGTTTTGATGAAATGACAAACCTGAGCAAAGAACTTCGTAATACACTTCAACAGCAATTTACCCTACCAGCTTTAAAAACAGATACCATTCAGCATAGTGATGATGGGACTGTAAAAAGCAGGTTTACTACTTTTGATGGATATAAAGTAGAAGGCGTTTTAATACCAACCGAAGAAAGAAAAACAGCTTGTGTTTCTTCTCAAATTGGGTGCAGTTTAACCTGTAAATTTTGTGCCACAGGTTTTATGGATAGAAAAAGAAATCTTACATACGATGAAATTTACGACCAAGTAGTTTTACTAAATCAGCAAAGCGAAAAAATATTTAACCAAAAGCTTACCAATATTGTTTTTATGGGTATGGGTGAGCCTTTGCTTAACTACAACAATGTTCTACAAGCAATTGAAAGAATAAGTGCCGAAGATGGTTTGTTTATGAGCACTAAAAGAATAACTGTATCTACAGCAGGTGTTGCAAAAATGATTAAAAAGTTAGGCGATGATAAAGTACGTTTTAAATTAGCCTTAAGCCTACATGCTGCAAACGACAAAAAACGAAATGAGATAATGCCCATTAATGAAAATAACAACATTAGATCTTTAACAGAAGCATTAAATTATTTTTACAAACAAACTGGTAATGAAATAACCTTTGAATACATTTTATTTAAAGATTTTAACGACTCGCAGCAAGATGCTGATGAACTTATAAAACTATATAGGCAAATACCGGTAGATTTAGTAAATATTATTGAATATAACCCAATAGAAAATACTACATTCACCAAGCCAGATGATGCAACCACAACCAATTTTATGGAGTATTTAGAAAGTAAAAAAGTAAATGCCCGTTTAAGAAAAAGCAGAGGAAAAGATATAGATGCTGCCTGTGGGCAACTTGCTAATAAAGGATAAAACATTTTATAATTAATTTTACAATAATTAATACACTTATAATGAGCAACGAATTATATAAGCCAATAATAGGATTTACTTGTGGCGATTTAAATGGAATTGGTATTGAATTAATTATTCGTTCATTACACGATAGCCGTATTTTAGAAATATGTACACCCATAGTTTTTGCTAGTAATAAAAGTATTAACTTTTACAGAAAAAGTTTAGCAGATATTAATTTTTCATACTCAAGCTGTAAAGACTTTCAACGCATAAATACCAAACAGGTAAATGTTTTTAATTGCTGGGAAGAAGAAGTGCAAATAACACCTGGTGAGTTAAACAGCATTGGCGGTAAATATGCTTTAATTTCATTAAACAAAGCCACACAAACCTTAAAAGAAGGAAATATTGATGCCTTAGTTACGGCCCCTATCCATAAAAAAAATATTTATGGCGATAACTTTAAATACAACGGTCATACCCCGTATTTTAAAGATGTTTTTGAAGCAAAAGATGTGGTAATGTTAATGGTTGCAGCTAATATGAAAGTAGGCTTGGTAACAGAACATGTTGCCATTGCCGATGTTGCTAAACACATTACTAAAGATAGTATTGTTAGTAAACTTAAAATAATAAATAAAACTTTACAAACAGATTTTGGAATAGATAAACCACGTATTGCCGTTTTAGGCTTAAACCCACATACTGGAGATGAAGGATTAATTGGAACAGAAGAAGAAACCATTATTAAGCCTGCAATAAAAGAAGCCAAACAAGAAATGATAGTGTTTGGGCCATATAGTGCAGATGCATTTTTTACAAGAGGCCAACATGAAAAATTTGATGCTGTTTTAGCAATGTATCACGACCAAGGTTTAATACCTTTTAAATCTTTAGCCCTTGGCGAAGGTGTTAATTATACAGCAGGCTTAAATGTAATACGCACAAGCCCCGACCATGGTACTGCTTTTGATATTGCAGGAAAAGCAAAAGCAAATTATGCCTCTTTTTTAGAAGCCATTTATACAGCAATTGATATTGCAAGATATAGAGCCACTTATAAAGAATTAAGAAAAAATCAACTGAATAAAATGAGTGCTAAACTAATTGTAAATGGTGTTGATGAAAAAATAGAAGAGCAATAAAAAAACACTATCCAAATTGGATAGTGTTTAGCATACCTGTCAATTTTCAATATAACAAACAACAAGATTATTAATAGTAACTTCTTCTTCTACCTGTAGGGCAACTCATATCAGTATCTCTTGCACCAAACCTAAATCCAAATTTCACAAAAAGAGATAAATAGTAATCTTTATTTTTTGAATCGCCTCTTTCTTTTCCAACAAATTCACTTACTGGCCTATTGTTTACTAATGCCCTTTTAAACATCATTTGTTCAGCAATGGCAACTTTATCTTTAGGTAAATATTTTGCAAATAAGGCTGGGTCAATATAGGTTTTACTTACATCATCTACATAATCGGTAAATGTATATCGTTGCATTATTTCTGCTGCTAAATAAAGTTTTTCATTTATAAAATATTTAATTCCAAAGCCAAAAGGTATTTGTAATGCAATGTTAGAATACTCTTTTCTATCTCCATATTCTGCCATACCTTGTCCTTCTAATTTTAATGGCCTTAAATCAACCCATTTTTTTGTACCATTAGGAGCCTCGTAAATACCTTGTGGATTAAATTTAAAAGCACCAATACCTACAGTAAAATAAGGCCTCAACTTGCTATTAAAAAAACTTTCATTTCTAACAAAATAAGCAGTTGGGTAAATTTCAAAAGCTACATTTACTTCTGCAATATTAGTTCTAAATCCAAGGTTTCTTTTCTTTCTATTTTGTTCTACATTACCCTGGTTTTTTATTAAACTATCAAAACCAGAAAGTTTGCCAATATTAAAATTACCTCTAATACCCAACCATTGATTAGGGTAATAAGTAAGGTTGGCACCATAAAACAAATTGGTAGAATTTAAATTAAGGTCTTTTAAAAAAAAGGTTCCTTTACCCTTGCCACCACCAACATCTCCTAAAAAATTAGTTGCACCAAGGTTTACATCAAACTCCCACTGGCGGTCGCTACGAACAAAATTGGAATAATAAATTTGTGCTGTTGATTTTGTACCTTGCAATATAATTATACTGCAAAAGGTTAAACGCATTATTAGCGTGTAGAAATTGGATTTCATAGAATGTTTGATATTGGATATTAAATATTTCAGCCTTTAAACTAATTGCTTTGGGGCTGTTATATTAAAACGATAGCTAGTAAAATTTATTATATAAATCAGTAAAAAAAATATTTCTGCTCTATCTTTTAGCTATTTTAAGCTAAAAACTAACAAAACAAAGGGCAAATAGTTAACTTAAATAGCCTATATAATTAAATTTATTACAATACTATTGGCTGCATAATAAAAATAGTGGTTATTTGCACACATAAATATTATAACATGTTGCCTAAATACAAAAGAGTATTATTAAAATTATCTGGAGAAGCTTTATTAGGACAAAATAATGGAGATCCATTTGATCCTAAAATAATTGAACAATATGCTTATGATATAAAAGAAGTAACCAATTTAGGAGTTCAGGTTGCAATTGTTATTGGAGGTGGAAACATATATAGAGGTATGAATGAAGCTGATAGTGGTATTGAACGTGCACATGGAGATTATATGGGTATGTTGGCTACTGTAATTAATGCTATGGCTATGCAGGCTATGTTAGAAAAAATTGGTGTGTACACCCGTTTGCAAAGTGCTATTAATATGGAACAAGTGGCAGAGCCATATATTAGAAGAAAAGCTTTAAGACATTTAGAAAAAGGGCGTGTTGTAATTTTTGGAGCAGGAACAGGTAACCCTTATTTTACAACAGATACTGCTGGTAGCTTAAGAGCCATTGAAATGAAAGCAGATGTGATTTTAAAAGGCACAAGAGTAGATGGTATTTTTACTGCCGACCCTGAAAAAGATGCTACAGCTACTAAATATGATAAACTTAGTTTTAAAGAATGTATTACAAACAATTTAAAAGTAATGGATATGACTGCTTTTACTTTGTGTATGGAAAATAAATTGCCAATTATTGTTTTTAATATGAACAAACCTGGTAATTTGCTAAATGTAGTAGAAGGTTTAAATGTAGGTACATTGGTAAATTAATTAAATAATAGTAAAAATATTCTTTAAAAACTGTTAGTACTTTTGCTAACAGTTTTCTATTTTATACAGGCTTATAATGAAAAATAAATTAGGTAAAATATTCAAATATTCAGGAATAAGTATTGGTAGCATTTTGGTATTAATGTTTTTATTACCTTACTTATTTCCAGGGTTTGTATCTGATAAAATAAAAAAATGGGCTAATAAATCTATTGAATCTGAATTAAATTTCTCTAAAGCAAGATTATCCTTCTTCAATCACTTTCCTTCTTTAACTCTTACTTTATATGATGTTAATTTAAAAGGTTCTGCACCATTTAAAAATGATACATTAATTACAGCTAATGAAATTGCATTGGGTGTAGATATTTTAAGTGTATTTAAAAACACTTTAAAAATAGATGAGGTTTATGTAACCAATGGTAAAATTAAAATTTTAGTTAGTAAAAACGGAATTCCTAATTATAATATTTATAAAAGCAGTTCAACAACCAAAGAACATTCTGAGGTACATGAAGAAAGCGATGCTGCACTAAAACTAGATAGAATACAAATAGAAAACTGTGCTTTAGAATATAACGATCAATCTTTACCAATGCTGTTAAAAGCTGGTAAAGTAAATTATTTAGGACAAGGAGATTTAAGTAAAGAAATTTTTGATCTTACCTCTAAAATAGAAATGCAAGATTTTGATTTTATTTATAATACACAACCTTACTTAAGTAACAAAAATCTTAAAGCACAGCTAATAACACGTATTAATACACATTCTTTAGAGTTAGATTTTCAAAAAAATAATTTAAACATAAATCATTTACCAATTGAAGTTACAGGAAAATTAAATTTTTTAAGTAATGGATATAGCTTGCAATTTAATGCCAATACACCTTCTACAAAATTAAAAAATTTGTTTACCGCACTTCCTCCTGCTTTTGTTCAATGGGTTGATAAAACTAATGTAGATGGAAAACTTGCCTTAAATGTAGCATTAAACGGAAACTATATTAAAAGTAAAAACCAGGCACCCGATTTAAAATTTACTATCCAAGTAAACAATGGTTCATTTAGTATTGCAAACAGCAACGAACCTATCAAAAATATTTATTTAAATGCCTCCATTGATATACCAAAACTAAACACCCAAAATTTATTTTTAAAAGTAGATACTTTAAATGCTACACTTGGAAAAAACTATTTGAAAGGTGCTTTTGAAGCAAAAAATTTTGCTGAACCATTTATTAAGGGGCATTTAAATGTTAATATGGATTTAGAAAAATGGAATAATATTTTAAACATAGATAGCATTGCAGGCATAACATTAAAAGGAAATTTTAAAACAGAAGCAAATTTTAACGGAGTTTATAATACCCAAAAAAATACATTTCCAATAACAAATGCTACTATACAATGGCAAAATGGATATTTAAAAACAAAATACTATGCCAGTGCAATTAATAATATTAATATAGATGCAACCATTCAAAATAAATCAGGAACTACCAAAGATGTACTAATAAATGTTAAACCCATTTCTTTTTTATTTGAAGAGCAGCCAATAACAGTAAGTGCCAACTTACTTAATTTAAATAATCTTAACTATTCCATTTCATCAAAAGGAAATTTGCAAATAGGTAAGTTGTATAAATTGTTTGCAATAGATGGTTACAATATAAACGGAAATATAAAAACAGACTTTACCTTACAAGGCTCACAACAAGATGCACTTGCAGGAAACTATCATAAACTAAACAATAAGGGCACTATAGAACTTAAAGATATTAATTTAACAACACCTTATTTACCTAATAAGTTTACTATAACAAATGGTAATTTTTATTTTAATAATGATAAGTTAATAGCCAATAATGTAACTATAAATTATTTAAACAATACGGCTGTTTTTAAAGGCAAGTTCGATAATATTATTAATTACTTATTACAACCCAATGCAGCATTAAAAGCAGATTTGTTTTTAAATAGTAACAAGTTAAATGTGCAGGATTTTATGGCTTTTGCAAAAGATTCTACAACCTTAATCAACACTAATAAAACAGAAAAAAATAGCACACCAACCTCAAACTCTACTGGGGTTATTTTACTTCCTACAAACTTAAACATTAACTTTAATGCTGCCATTAAAACTGTTGAATATAACCACTTACAACTTAGTAATGTTTTAACCAATGCAAGCATACAAAATGGAAATTTAAAAATACATAATGCAGATTTTAATGTTATTGGCTCACCAATAAAAATGACTGCAAAATATTCCCCCATTAACTTCAAAAAAGCACATTTTACTTACAACATTTCTGCTACAGAATTAGACATTCAAAAAGCATATAAAGAAATTCAATTCTTTAGAGACATGTTAACTTCTGCAAAAAAAATGAAAGGTCTGGTTAGCATTAATTATTCTATAAATGGGTTATTGAATGATAGCTTATACCCCATTTTACCAACCTTAAAAGGTAATGGAACAATAAGTATTAAAAATGCAAAATTTTATGGTTTTAAGTTGTTTAATGCAATTAGTAAAAAAACAAATAAAGATGCAATAGATAACCCGGATTTATCTAAACATAACATAATACTAAAATCAAAAATTGCTAATAATATTATTACCATTGAAAAAATAAAACTACGAGTTGCCGGCTTTAGGCCAAAGTTTGAAGGGCAGGTTAGTTTAGATGGTAGGTTAAATTTAAAAGCCAGATTAGGCTTGCCACCATTTGGCATATTTGGCATTCCACTTTCTATTACTGGCACACAAGAAAATCCAATTGTGAAATTTAAACGAGGAAAAAAATCAACCGATTTAGAAGAAACCGAAGCGGATGAAGAAGATAAAAAAGATGCTGCAGAAGCAGAACAAAAAGAACAACAACAAAAAAATAAATAATACAATTTAGCCCTCTTAATATCTATGGATCAAACTATTTTAGAAGATCTAGTAAGTAAAACCATACCATTCGGCAAATACAAAGGAAAAATTTATTGTGAATTGCCAGAAGTTTATATTGAATGGTTTGCAAGAAAAGGCTTTCCTAAAGGAAGAGTTGGAACATTGCTACAAACCATGTACGAAATAAACCTAAACGGCTTACAACATCTATTAAATCCGTTGAAAAAGAAGTAAAAAAGTTTTATACCTATAAATCTATTACTTTTGCAGCCTTTCATTTTTTAACTAAATCATGCCGTAACATGAAATTATCTCAATTCAGGTACGATCTACCTTTAAACCTTATTGCACAACACCCAACCAAAAAACGTGAAGACAGCCGTTTATTAGTCGTAAATCGTAAAACAGGTAACATGGAAAATAAACACTTCCGTGATGTTTTAGATTATTTTGACGATAAAGATGCGTTTGTAGTAAACAACACTAAAGTTTTCTCTGCTCGTATGTATGGCAGAAAAGAAAAAACCGGTGCAAAAATTGAAGTTTTTTTACTTAGAGAATTAAGTAGCCAAAACCGTTTATGGGATGTAATTGTTGACCCTGCTCGTAAAATACGTGTAGGCAATAAACTATATTTTGGCGAAAGTGAAGAACTTGTTGCAGAAGTAATTGACAATACAACCAGCCGTGGAAGAACAATAAAATTTTTATGGGAAGATACAGAAGAAAGTTTTAGAAAAATGTTAGAAACCTTGGGCGAAACTCCATTACCAAAATACATTAAACGTAAGCCAGATGAAGAGGACAAAGAAAGGTATCAAACTGTTTATGCAAAACACGAAGGTGCTGTTGCAGCACCAACTGCTGGCTTGCACTTTAGTAAAGAGTTAATTAAACGTTGTGAAATAAAAGGTATTAGGTTTGCAGAAATTACTTTACATACAGGCTTAGGTACTTTTAGACCAATTGAAGTGGAAGACCTTAGTAAATATAAAATGGATGCTGAGTATTACAATATACCAGAAGGTGCAGTTCAAATTGTAAATAAAGCCAAAGATAACGGCCATCGTGTTTGTGCAATTGGTGCAACTACTATGAGGGCATTAGAAACTAATTTTACTGCTCAAAAAAGATTAAAATCTTCTGAAGGTTGGTCAAACCATTTTATTCACCCTCCTTATGATTTTAGTATTGCAGATAGTATGGTAACTAATTTTCATTTACCTAAAACAAGTTTATTTATTATGACTTGTGCATTTGCAGGTTATGATTTAACTATGGAAGCTTATCATAAAGCTATAAAAGATAAATATCGTTTTTATAGCTATGGAGATGTATTATTAATTATCTAATTCTACTAATTATTTTTATAAAAAAATGGTGTACAAATATTGTTGTACACCATTTTTTATTATATGAATCTAATTATTTTACTATTCTAAAAGTTTGCCATTGAATACCATCATTTACTTGTAAAATATATACACCTGATGATAATTTACTCATATCAATAGTTGAATTATTTTTAAATTCTTCTGTAAATAATAACTGCCCGTAATTGTTATATAAGTTTACTTGTACTTGCTTGTTATTATTATTACTAACTGCAATATTTAATTTGCCTATTACAGGGTTAGGATACACATTTACTATAACTCCTTTTCCAAAATTTACAAGTCGTATGGTAGAATAGTTATAGCTACCATCTGTATTTAAAATTTTTAGCCTGTAATAATTTTTACCATAGGTAGGTTGTGCATGATGTAACAAATAATTGTTTTTACCATTGGCATCTACACTACCTATAGTTTTAAAATCAATTGCATTATTACTATGTTCAACTTCATATTTTAAAACATTAACTTCCTCTGCAACTTGCCAGGTTATATCTGTTCCTGTACCATTAATTTTTGCAGTGAGATTTAATAATTTTACAGGAACAATTACACTTGTTTTAAAATAAATATACTTATACAAAAAGTTATTAAATAAATATTGTTCTGGTTGAGCTGCATTTTCATTAACTGCTACATACAAGTTATATTCATCTCTTGACATTAACGAGGCATCTATAGCAAAATTAATATGCAATGTATCCCCTGCAAGTAATGGTTTTGTTTTAGCAAGGTTAAATGTATGAACAGTTCCTAATCTTAAATTAGTTAAAACTACTTTTACTGTTAAACTATCAAAATTTTCTTTACTTACATTTTTAAAAGCAAAGCTGCCTTTTAAAGTATCGCTTGCATAGCTTGATGTTAAACCAATTGTATCAGGAATATTGATATGTAAATTAGGAGCAACTGCACCTTCTGGCACACCAACATATTCAACACTCCAATTACTAAGCTGATAAGGAAATGCTTTTACAGAGTCTTGATTTAATATAGATAATTTCACGAAAGGATATTGTTGTGCATTAATACTACTTATATCAAAACTTGTTTGCAAAGTATCCATATTATTAAATAATACATTTTCAATACCGTTAGTATCAATTCCAATAATATTCATTTTAGCAAAACTGCTACCATTGCCATTGCCATTCCATTTTGCAAATTTCCATGCTTTTGCAGGTCCAAATTTTGGAGAAACAACATAGCCTAAAGTGTCATCACTATTATAATCTGCATTTAAAATAACCCTATCATATAATCCTTCACTAAATAAATATTTTGGAGTAAAATGTAACGAGTCGTTTTTCTTAAAAATAAAAGCAAAGGTTCTTGGATGATTGAAAGAATCTATTGCAAAGCCTTGATTTTTTAAGAAATGATACAAGGAATTACCTGAGCCATTCAATAATGTATCATTGGCCCAATCATTTGCCCAAACAGAGGCTCCATCATACACCATACGAACAGCTACTAACATGCCATTTGGTATAGATTCTAAAAAGCTTTTGGCATTATTTCTACCTGATACATCTAAATAAGAATATTCAAAATTATATTTTCTTGTTTCTAGGCAAGTTGGTGTAGCACCAAACGGATTGGTAGTATTTATCCATGGGTTAAAACTTAAAGTATCAAAAACATTTATAATTACAGAATTACCTAAACAAGCACTTGCAATAATACCTGTACCATTTACTTTTATACTAAAATGTTGATCTTCCGTTCCACTATAAGGATAAATAGAATGAACAACAAAGAGGTTATTTAAAGTTTGCCCAAATTTGAATTTTCTGGAGCTACTATCTAAAATAATATCTGTTAGTTTACTATCTGTATGTTGAAGAAAGTGTCTTTGTTCAAAGCCAATATCTGGGCTGCTTTTATAAGTAAACGAAACAGTGTTCCAATAACTACTTCCTTGTGTTGCTACTCTCCAAAAATAAGTTGTATTGTTTTGTAAGGTTAATCCATAATCAAATTCAACAACACCACCAACCGATGATTTATTTTGTGTGTATTTAATGGGTGAATTGAATAAGGAAGTAGTATCTACTTCTACAATATAATTTTTTAAGGTATCAAGTGGGTTTGCAGTAGAGGCTGCTAATTTAAAATTAGAATTGTTTACTATAGCATAATTATAGGGGTATATTGGAACAATTTCATCATCTGTAATGGATACTGAAATTACAGCTGTATTGTTATTTTCATCCATTTCATTAATGCTATTGGTAGCATCTATTGTAGCAGTTAAAATAGTGGTTCCTTTATCTCTATTGGCAATGATAGGAAAAGCTGCTGTTTCAGTTGTCATTAATGCTATGGCAGGTAGTTTTTTGTTAAGTACAACTTCGCTATTGCCTTTAGGATATTGACGTGTTATTTTTAAATTTATAGAGTCATTTATTTTTTTTCCAATGTTATAAATATCCATTTTTAAATAAAACGAATCTTTAGCAACTGTAATTTTTGTTGGTAAGGTAGTTGTGTATTCTGTTTTTAAAACAAGATCTGGTAAAGGAAAAGTATTAAGTTTTAAAGCAGGGTCTCCATGAAAAATAAATTGTTCTGCATGATACCTTGCAAAAAAATCGTTTAAGCCTGTTGTGTTTAATACATTAATAATTCCATCTTTTATGCTTTCTCCAAATGGCTTATTATAATCTATAGTACTTAAGGCTCTATAAAAGCCTGTAGTAAATGTATCTAAATAATTAATTGCACCATAGCCTGTTGTTGCTAAATAACCAATTGCACCTCTTTCTGGTGCTAGAACAAACTTTTCTGAAATACTTGTTTTTATGTTTAGTCTTTGTGGTTCGTAAGTCAAAAAATTTCCTGCATCGCATCCATTAACTATAAATACAGGATATTTATTAGGGTTATTATAAGCGTTAGGATTGTCTAAATTAAAATCTAATAAATTTGCCGATGAGTGTCCAAAATAAGTTATTATAGATGCACCTGACTCGTAAGTATTTTTAAAGTCAACTAATGCAGCACCATAACCAGCAGGATTATCTAATTTATTATATTTTTTAACCTTTGCACCAAATAAAGTATCCTCTATTATTTGGGTATATTTATTTAAATAATTGGTTATAGAAGTGCCAATATTGTAGTCTGTTGCTCCACCAATATGCAATACATTTTTCATCCAAGTTTTATCTTCTATATTCACAAGTGGGGCTTGTTGTAATGAATCGTATTGTTTAATTTTTTTAAGATAATCTCCAACCTCATTTGCAGATACTGCACTTAATCTGCCAATTGGTGTTATGGGTGTAGGATTTAAATTATCTGCTGCACTAAGTAAGTTATCTGATGCAGGATGCCCCCATGTAGGTACAAGGTTTTGATAAGGCATATCTGGTTCATCTTCATTACTTCTAAAATCAATATAGTTTAAACCTTTACCAATTATAAAAACATATTTTGGTGTAGTAGTGAAAATATTTCTTGCATAACGTAAAAAATTTCTTACAGAAAGTGGATGTTTATTTATACCAAATGCAAACTGATCGGTTATTTCATTTATATCTACTACAATTGCATTATAGCTGCCACCTTTTGTACTACTTCTGTATTGTTTATATTGTTCAACATAATTACTATTTCCAGTGCCATATATTAATGGATTTGAAATAATGATATAATCTCCTTGGTTGGCTATATTTTGATAGTTTACAAAGTTTCTTTGCTGAAGGGTTGATACAGAAAAAATATTTGCACTATCGTTGTTAACTAATACCAAATTATAAGCAGTTAAAGAAGGATTAGTAACAAACTGTAATGTATCATTAATAGTTTTATCTGCTATATATCTTTTGCCATTTGTAATATCGTACAAAATGGGTGAATTGGCTCCAGAATTAAAATTGAAAAATTTTAAATAATGGCCAGTTGCTGTTGCAGGTAATTTTAGTTCTAAGCTTACATTATTGTCCCCATCTAAAGTTCTTGGATAAGTTAATTCATCTTTAATTAATCTAAATTCATCACAATCTACAGGGCTTTGGTTGATATGTAAAACAGCAGCATTGCCAGATGAGATATAACTTACAGGAATACCAGACTCTTCAACTTTAGCATAGTTAAAATAATCCATTTGATAATTACTTACGCTATTGCCATTTATTTTAACTAAAATAGTTCTTGTATTATTTTCACTACCCATAGTATTCACCTTTAAGGTCATTGGCGGGCCACTTAAATAAGGTTTTAAATTGGTAAAGTTGATAGTAAAAGATACTTGACCACAACTACTACCAATTGGGCGAATAGGACGAGTGGCATATCCTTCTCCTTTATCGTAAGAGGAGGAGTGTAATGGTAAGGATGACTGTGCAGCATATCCTTCAAACCTTCTTTGCCTTTGTGTGTACATTACTGTATTCATAAAATACAAAGTAGGAGAAAGTAGGTTGCCTATAACATTATTGGCAGTGTTTACTAGCCTTTTATTTATTGCGTTGCTTGTTGTTAAAAAGTAAGTACCATTGTCTTCTTGTAAACTCCAAATATCAGATAATTGGTAATCGGCATCACGGTATAATTCTTTATCAAGTTTTCCATCATTAATTTCTCCCCAAAACTCTATATAGCCTAAACTATCTAAAACACCACTTGTAGTAGAGGTGAAAATTGGTACTTCTACACCATTCCTAAATAATTTAAATTGTTCAACATTGGTATTACCTAAACCAACACTATCTAATGTTGCTTTAGTTATTCTTACCAGTTTTCTTTTAATGGGTTGAAGGGTTACAGGATGGATACCAAAATCTACCTTAAACTTATAATAAGTTTTAGAATAATCAATCCACTCATTATGTAAAGGTTGTGCAATAATTGAATTCCCAAAACAAACAATAAAAAAAGTTAGTAGCAAATGTTTCATAATAAATTAATTCATAAAAGTTCGGTATTAACAAAAAACGTTCCCACTCATCCAACAAAAGATAGCTAAGGTTGTTTAAAGGCTGCTTACAAATTTCGCTAAAAATTGTCTTAAATGCAGTAATAACAAGTTAAAAACGAAAAAATGTTTAAAAAATTATCTTTTAAAGGGGATATTCACATTATTCAATAAGGCTAATCTTTTACATTTGCCCAAATAGTATTTTGTATGAATTTAATTGAGGAATTACGTTGGCGTGGAATGATTGCTGATATAATGCCAGGCACTGAAGAACAATTAGTTAAAGAAATGACTACAGGTTATGTAGGTTTTGATCCTACTGCAGAAAGCCTGCATATTGGTAGCCTTGTACCAATAATACTTTTAGTACACATGCAAAAATCTGGGCACAAGCCAATGGCTTTAATTGGTGGTGCAACAGGTATGATAGGAGACCCAACAGGAAAAAGTGACGAAAGAAATTTATTGAGCGAAGAAACACTTCAAAAAAATATAGAAGGTATTCAATCACAACTTAAACAATTTATATCTTTTGATGATGAAAAACCAAATGCAGCAATACTGGTAAATAATTATGATTGGTTTAAAAATATTTCATTTATTGATTTTTTAAGAGACACGGGCAAGCATATAACCATAAATTATATGATGGCTAAAGATAGTGTAAAGAAAAGAATTGAAGGAGAAAACGGAATTAGTTATACCGAATTTGCCTATCAATTAATGCAGGGTTACGATTTTTACTGGTTGTATAAAAATAAGAACTGTAAACTACAATTTGGTGGAAGTGACCAGTGGGGAAACATGACAACTGGCTCTGAGTTAATTAGAAGAATGTGTGGTGGAGAAGCTTTTGTATTTACATGTCCGCTAATAACCAAAGCCGATGGAGGAAAATTTGGAAAAACAGAAGGAGGAAATGTTTGGTTAAGTGCCGATAAAACTACACCCTATCAGTTTTATCAATTTTGGTTAAACACAAGCGATGCCGATGCAGAAAAATGGATTAAAATTTTTACATTTTTAACTAAAGAAGAAATTAATAGTTTAATTATACAGCATCAACAAAATGCATCGGATAGAGTTTTACAAAAAACATTGGCTAAAGAAGTAACCATTTTTGTTCACGGAGAAAATGAATATGAAAAAGCTGTTGAAACAACTCAAAAATTATTTGCTAATGCCAATGCTCCTATAGAAAGTTTAAGTGTAGATGATTTAGAGAATATGGAAGGTGTGCAAAAAATAAAACTTGACTTACATAACTTAAAACAAGGAATGGATATAATTTCTTTTTTAGCAGATTCTTCTATTTTAGCTAGTAAAGGAGAAGCTAGAAAAATGTTGCAAAATGGTGGTATTAGCATTAACAGGCAAAAAATAAGCGATGTGCAATTTATTGTACAAAACAGTTTACTATTACATCAAAAATATTTATTCGTGCAAAAAGGCAAAAAAAATTACTATCTAGTTTCGTTTGAATAAGTTGCTAAAAAACAAGGGCTGCATTTTTAATGCAGCCCTTAATTTTTAAATAAAGTTGCTTACAATTATAAACATTTAATAGTACCTTGTAATTGTTGTTGATTACCTTCGCTTAAAGATTTAACAACAGTTTTTTCAATACCTTCTAATCTAATACTTCTTACTTTTTTAGTTTTTAAATCTTCGTAAGCATCCATATTTTTTACAAGTTCATGCATATATAAAGTAACAATACCTTTACAATTATCTTTCTCAAAATTAGTAAAAGTTCTTTGTGTACCATCTTCAAAAGTAAAAGTAACTTTAGTAGATTTATCAACACAAACTCCAGTTTCTAAAGGCATACCTCTTACAACATAAAGTGTTTTAGCTTCGTAAGTAGTTGCGTACATTGTAAATGCAAAACCAGTTACTCCATCGTTAGATACAATTAAAAACTCTTTAGCTTCCGTGTAATTGGCTCCTTTATCGTCTTTTTTGGTAGCAACAAAAGCACCACACTCTTCACCTTCTGCAACAGCCTTCATGGTTTGTTGTGTGCCTTGAGTTTTTAATGCAGATATTGCTTTTTTACCAAATGCTGCAGCAGGTTCT
Source organism: Chitinophagaceae bacterium (assembly GCA_019695015.1). GTDB lineage: Bacteria > Bacteroidota > Bacteroidia > Chitinophagales > Chitinophagaceae > UBA1930. The sequence continues at coordinate 3,063 of JAIBAV010000018.1, read as the reverse complement.
AATTTAATTTTAACTTGTGCAGTTGCAGTAAAAGATATTACTGCAAATAATGCTGAAAGGATAAATAATTTTTTCATGTTTTTTAAATTTTGTGTTTTAATAATTTTAATGTAAAAATAATTGGGTACTTAATCAAATACAATACCCAAAATAAGGTATTTATATTTTATTAACGTTATTTAACATTTAATTTTTTAGATATAAAGTTTTCTATTATGCTTCTACAGTTGCAGTAGATTGCAGCTCGGCTAATTTGGCTCTAATTTTGGCTTCAATTTCGTTTGCCAATTCTGCATTATCTAATAAAAGTTGCTTTACAGCATCTCTACCCTGCCCTAACTTTTCACTATTATAGCTAAACCAACTACCACTTTTATTTACAATACCTAATTCCACACCCATATCTATTATTTCTCCTATTTTACTAATACCTTCTCCAAAAATAATATCAAACTCTGCACTTCTAAAAGGAGGTGCTACTTTATTTTTTACAACTTTTACTTTTACATGATTGCCTATTGCAGAGTCGCCATCTTTTATTTGTGCTGCTCTTCTAATATCTAAACGTACAGAGGCATAAAATTTTAATGCATTACCACCAGTTGTAGTTTCTGGATTACCAAACATTACGCCAATTTTTTCACGAAGCTGATTAATGAAAATACAAATAGTATTTGTTTTGTTTATGGTGGCTGTTAATTTACGTAAAGCCTGGCTCATTAAACGAGCCTGTAAACCCATTTTACTATCACCCATTTCACCTTCTAATTCTCCTTTGGGTACTAATGCAGCTACAGAGTCTATCACTACCACATCTAATGCACCAGAAAGTATTAATCTGTCTGCAATTTCTAAAGCCTGTTCTCCGTAATCTGGCTGAGAGATTAATAAACTTTCAACATCTACCCCTAATTTTTGAGCATAAGAACTATCAAAAGCATGTTCAGCATCAATAATAGCACAAATACCACCTTTCTTTTGAGCTTCTGCTATAATATGTGTTGCAACGGTTGTTTTACCACTACTTTCTGGGCCATAAATTTCTACAATTCTTCCTTTAGGTACACCACCAACGCCCAAAGCAGCATCTAAACCTATTGAGCCTGTACTGATCACTTCTATTTGCCTGTCTGCCCTGTCACTCATCATCATAACACTTCCTTTACCAAAATCTTTATCTATTTTATCAATAGTTAATTTCAGTGCTTTTAATTTTTCTACATTACTCATTACTATAAATTTTTATCGGTTAAAATTAGTTTACACTGTAAAAGTAAGTAGTTTTTATTATTAACACTAAATTTTTTAGTATTTTTTGCTAAAATTATGAACAAACCAATTTTATGCAGTTTTAAATTACTAAACTTATCCCCTAAAGCTAATTTCCAATTTTACTTCCTATAAATTGCAGCCATGCAGGATTATTTATATGGCTTAAACGAGCCACAAAAAGAAGCAGTATTACACATTAATGGGCCTTTAATGATTATTGCTGGTGCAGGTAGTGGTAAAACAAAAGTTCTTACTACACGTATTGCTAATTTAATGGCAAACGGTGTAGATGCTTTTAATATTTTGGCATTAACTTTTACCAACAAAGCTGCTGCCGAAATGAAAGAAAGAATTGAAAGAATTTTAGGAAACAACGAAGCCAGAAATTTATACATTGGTACTTTTCATAGTGTTTTTGCAAGAATTTTAAGAGCCGAAGCAGGAAAAATTGGTTATACGAATAATTTTACTATTTACGATACCGATGAAAGTAGAAGTGTTTTAAAAACCATCATTACCGAAATGGAATTAGATGTAAAACATTACAAACCCAACTTTATACATAATAGAATATCGGCTGCTAAAAATGCATTAATTAGTGCCGATGAATATGAACAAAATTTATACCTTACAAAAGAAGATGAAAAAGCCAATAGACCTGCCATAGCTAAAATTTATAAAGCTTATGTAGCCCGTTGTTTTAAAAACGGTGCTATGGATTTTGATGATTTGCTTTTTAAAATGTATGAACTACTTAACAACAATCCTGAAACATTATTAAAGTACCAGCACAAGTTTAAATATGTTTTAATTGATGAGTACCAAGATACTAACCCTGTACAATATCAAATAACCAAATTATTAGCTGCTGTATATGAAAATATTTGTGTGGTAGGAGATGATGCACAAAGTATTTATAGTTTTAGAGGTGCTACCATAGAAAACATTTTACAATTTCAAAAAGATTATGATGATGTAAAAGTGATAAAACTTGAACAAAATTATCGTAGCTCTCAAAGTATTTTAAATGTAGCCAATACAATAATTGGTAATAACAAAGGCCAATTGCCAAAAGAACTTTGGACACAAAACGATTTAGGAGAAAAAATAAAAGTAGTTAGAACCAATACAGATAATGATGAAGGTAAATTAGTAGCAGATGCTATTAAAGAAAATAAATTAAGATACCACTTTAACAATAACGACTTTGCCATTTTATACAGAACCAATGCCCAAAGCCGAGCTTTTGAAGAAAGTTTAAGAAAGCAAGGTATTGCCTATAAAATTTATGGTGGCATGAGTTTTTATCAGCGTAAAGAAATAAAAGATATGCTTGCCTATTTAAGGCTTATTGTAAATATTAACGATGATGAAGCACTTAAAAGAATTATTAATTACCCTATTAGAGGCATAGGAAAAACAACCATTGAAAAATTAGCCATTATTGCTTATGAGCAAAACATAAACATGTATAATGTTATGCAACGTGCTAGCGAGTTTGGCTTTAAAGCAGGCACTTTAGAGCTGTTACAAAATTTTGTAACAATGATTAAATATTTTCAAAGCATTTTAACCGACAAAAATGCTTATGATGTTGCTGTAATGGTTGGCAAGCATACTAATTTAGTGAAAGAATTATTTAATGATAAATCTACAGAAGGCTTAGCAAGATACGATAACTTACAAGAGTTATTAAACTCTATTAAAGAATGGACAGAAAGCCCAGACAATGAAGATGGAGAAATTGGAAGTAAAAGTTTGGGTGCTTATTTACAGCAAATTTCTTTATTA
>JAIBAV010000054.1 GCA_019695015.1 Chitinophagaceae bacterium | reverse complement strand
GTCTTTGCACGGTAGGATTATTCTGCAACGAACTTAAACCTAGTCTACCTGTGCCTCTTAAAATATTTATCATAGCTGTTTCAATTTCATCGTCTTGATGATGTGCGGTAACAATTAAATTTGCACCAGTTTCTTTTTGTATTTTTTTCAAGAATTCATATCTTTTATCTCTAGCTAATTCCTCACTTGCATCAGGGCCTAATTTACCCTCCTCGTAGTAAAATTTTCGATTATACTTTGTCGCTAAATCCTGAACAAACCGCCTATCATCACTGGAAGATTTACGAATACCATGGTCGTAATGGGCTACCACAAAAGAATAATCCAGCTTACTAAGTAAATGAAGGAGCACCACGGAGTCTACTCCACCCGAAACGGCTAAAACAAAATTATCAGATTTAATATTTGGGTGAAAAGTAGATAACATACAAAATAAAAAAGCCAACAATCGTGGCTGTGGTAGCAGGGGCGAGAATTGAACTCGCGACCTCAGGCTTATGAGTCCTGCGCTCTAACCAGCTGAGCTACCCTGCCCTAGAGATAATACAGACGATATAATAGCAAAATTTAATCTGTTTTACCAAATTTAAAAGCCTCCTTAATTTTTAGGAGACTTTTAATAGAGTTTACCTACGCAGCTTAGCAATTTTTAAGCAAGCATTTGATCTATGCTTAAAAATCTTGGATCACTTGTAGGAGAAAACTCATAAGCAAGAGAAACATCGCTCATAAATTTTTCCTTTTTTTTAACTTTTTTGCTTTTTAGGCAATATCGTAATATTATACCATTTTAGTGATTTTGTCAAATAAATAATGTTGTAAAAACTTAACCAATTATCAATTCTGTTTGATCAATCAGCTTCTTAATATCATCAAAGCTTTTTACTAAATAATCTGACTTAATGATTGCCTCATCTAAGGCGCTAGAAACTGGCACAATAGTCATTAAATTAGATGAAGGGATAATGGAATTTACCCCGGAATCCAAACAAATAGCCGTTCTTCGCTTCATCGTTAAAATTTTATGAAATTTCAATATATCAGACGAATCTACATCAATAAAGCTCATCAACGGATAGTCTGCCTCCATAAGTGCTTTTGTGCTATTTTCTTTGAAATACTTTCTATTTATATGCGTCATGCCAGGAGTTATAGATATTAAGCGCCTAGCTGTCTGTTCATCTGTACAAATTATTAGGTTTTTCCCAAGTTGATGACTAAATACTCTGATAAATTCCTTAATTGTATCGATTGATGCTGGAAAGTTAATAATTATAGTATCAACGAAAGATTTTGTATTCTCTAAATTCTGGTTATTGAATATAATTTCTTGTTTTGCCAAGACTTTTTGAATTTTTTTGATCTTTCTAGGTGTTTTTTGGGCTATTTTTGGCATTCTAGATAACGCAGTGTCGCTACCCGTTGCTACTACTACTCCAACAGCACTACCGTGGACAACCAAAGATCCTGCATAAACCATATTTTTAAGGTCAAACTTATTAACTTTGCTATCTCTTATGGTATTCGAGTTTTTATATACAACTAGTTCTGATCCGTTTAGTATTGATTGATTAACTGATAAATTATCCACATTAACTAATCTTATGTCAGATGGTACTATCTTGTTTTTTGATAAATAAACTATATCGCCAAGCGAAATTAAATTATTACTAATTTTACTTTTCTTGCCATCTCGGATAACGACAGTTTTTAAACTATTCCATATTGCATCAGAAAACTGCTCTATGTTATTGCTGCCAAATCGGCTGATCCTTAAAGATGCCTCCTGGGAACTTAGTCCTTTTTGCATGTCACACAAAAAAAAGTCACGCAGTTCTTGCAAAGATAATGATTGCCATTTTTGTTTAAAGCCTGCCATTAAAATCCTTCTAAAATAATGTTATTACCTTTAAAGCGTGAAGGCAATTTTATAGCTGACAAAAATATCGTATAATTATTAACAACATGGGTGGTAAAAATAAAAAACCGATTCGCTTTGATTATGATTTAGTTGTTCTTGGCGCTGGCACTGCCGGTAGTATTGCAGCTAACTTAGCTGCAAATAAGGGTAAAAAAGTAGTGGTTATCGAAAAAAACAAAGTAGGTGGTGAGCAAATATGGTCTACTACTATTCCTACTAAGTGGTTGATAGAGTCTTTAAAACAATATCATGGCTCACTATCTGGCAGTAAATTCGGCCTTGATATTCAAGTTGGTTCATTAGATCAACAAAAGTTAAAACATTACTGCAAAAAGTCCCAAACGCAAGCAGCTATATCTGAAACAGTTGAATTCAAAGATGAAAACATAGAAACAATCAAAGGCTCAGCAAGATTCATTGATAAATATCATATTAAGGTCAACAATAAGATAATTTCATTTAAAAAACTGCTTATTGCTACGGGCAGTTCGCCAAAGGCCAATTTAACAAAACCTTTTAATATAGATAATTTTTTAACATATAAAGATCTTGCCGAATTGGATTTTAAGGGAAAAAGCTTTTGTTTTGTAGGCGCTGGTGCGGTTGCCTATGAATATTCTCAAATTCTGTCGATGTTAGGTTACAAAGTGCATATTATTGAAAAGCATAGTCATATATTGCCTAATTTTGACAGTGAAGTAAGTGACCTAGCAGAAGACATGCTAATAGGCCAGAATATAAGCGTACACACAGGTAGCTACATTGAAGACATTAAACAAGATAGTAGTAAAACTAATATTCAATTCAT
>JAIBAV010000092.1 GCA_019695015.1 Chitinophagaceae bacterium | reverse complement strand
AGAGTTGTCGTTACAAATTGATCCCCTAAGAGTAAAAAAGTCTGCAATGGTTATTCGGGCTCTCAATCATAAACTTCGTCAGCAAATGATTAAGTTAATAGATGAAGTAAAAACTATAACCGTTACTGATATTTATGTAAAGCTTAGGCTAGAGCAATCTGTAGCATCGCAGCACCTAGCTGTTTTAAGAAAAGTTGGTATTGTAGCTACTAAAAGAGATGGTAAAAAGATTTTTTATTCTGTCAATTATCATCGCTTACAACACATATTAAATACAAGTAACAACTTATTAAATTAAACAATTTTTAAAAAATCCGTAGTAAATACGGATTTTTTATTACTACTGTTCCTTAATACAGTCATCAATAAATTGTAATAATTGTATTCTTCCTTCTTTTTTTTCAGCACTTGTAATAAAACTTTGTGGTAAAAACTGCCAGGTTTCTCTCATTTTATTTAAAAAAAGCTGTTCATTTCTTTTTACTACAAGTGGTTTTTCTTTATCTGCTTTAGTAAATACTAATACAAAAGGAATTTGCCATTTACCTAATTTATCTAAAAAATCTAAATCATTTTTTTGAGGGCTGTGCCTACTATCTATTAATACAAAAACATTTATCAAGTTCTCTCTCTTTCTCATGTAGTGTTCAATCATTTGCTCCCATCTATTTCTATCTTTTTGAGAACGTTTGGCATAACCATAACCAGGCAAATCAACCAAATACCAACTATCATTTACAATAAAATGATTAATTAATTGGGTTTTACCAGGTGTACCAGATGTTTTAGCTAAATTTTTCTGGTTTACCAACATATTAATTAAAGACGATTTTCCAACATTACTTCTACCAATAAATGCAAATTCTGGCTTATCTGCAACAGGGCATTTATCAAACGTAGGCGATGAAATAAGGTATTTAGCAGTTTTAATTTGCATAATGTAAAAATAAAGTTATATAGCAACCAGCCAAATATCTAATCTTGTTTTACTAAATAGGTTAGTAAATTGTATAATTGCCATTAAAACTTTAATTTTGCACCACTTTTCAGTTTTTTAAACATTTTAAAAATTTAACTCATGGTAAAAGTTGCTATTAATGGTTTTGGACGAATTGGTCGTTTAGTATTTCGTCAAATTTATAACATGCAAGGTATAGATGTTGTTGCAATCAACGATTTAACCTCTCCTGCAGTGTTAGCACATTTATTAAAATACGATAGTGCACAAGGGCGTTTTAATGCAGAGGTTTCTGCTACAGAAGATGCCATTGTTGTTAATGGAGATACAGTAAAAATATATGCTCAAAAAGATCCTGCTCAAATTCCTTGGGGAAGCCATGGAGTAGATGTTGTAATTGAATCAACAGGCTTCTTTACAGATAAAGATAAAGCAGCAGCACACTTAACAGCTGGTGCAAAACGTGTAGTAATTTCTGCTCCTGCAACAGGCGATTTAAAAACAGTTGTATATAATGTAAACCATAGCATTTTAGATGGTTCAGAAACTATCATTAGCTGTGCATCTTGTACTACAAATTGCTTAGCTCCAATGGCTAAAGCTTTAAACGATAATTTTGGTTTAGTGGCAGGTAGTATGACCACAATTCATGCTTACACTAACGACCAAAACACTTTAGATGCTCCACATCCAAAAGGTGATTTACGCAGAGCAAGAGCTGCAGCACAAAACATTGTACCAAACAGCACTGGTGCAGCTAAAGCAATTGGCTTAGTTTTACCAGAATTAAAAGGTAAATTAGATGGTGGTGCACAACGTGTACCTACAATTACAGGTTCATTAACCGAATTAGTAAGTGTGTTAAACAAAAAAGTAACTATAGAGGAAGTAAATGCAGCAATGAAAGCAGCAAGCAACGAAAGTTTTGGTTATACCGAAGATGAAATTGTAAGCACTGATATTATAGGTATAAATTTTGGTAGCTTGTTTGATGCATCACAAACAAAAGTTATTACACAAGGCGATACACAAATTGTAAAAACTGTTAGCTGGTACGATAATGAAATGAGCTATGTTAGCCAATTAGTTCGTACAGTAAAACATTTTGCTGGTTTAATAAGCAAATAATTTTTATGTTACCAATACAAGATATGCTATTCAACACCTGTTGCGTCGCACACTTGTACTTTAATAATTCTATTCAAAATAAAAGTTCCGAAAATAAAATTTCGGAACTTTTGTATTTATAAATAAGCAATACCTTCACAAAAAATTTAACCCTTCATTTTCTAAAAATATTATTATGAGCAAATTTTCAAACCACCAATTCGCAAACCAAAAAGCATTAATTCGTGTAGATTTTAATGTGCCATTAGATAAAACAACCTTAGCAATTACAGATGATACAAGAATGAAAGCTGCAATACCTACCATTCAAAAAATATTAAACGATGGTGGCAGTGTAATTTTAATGAGCCATTTAGGAAGACCCAAAGAAGGACCAGAAGATAAATATTCATTAAAACATTTAGTACAACACTTAAGTAATTTATTAGGCGGTAAAACAGTTTTTTTTGCAAATGATTGTATTGGTGAACAAGCAACACTTACAGCATCAATGCTTAAAGCAGGAGAAGTTTTATTGTTAGAAAATTTACGATTTTATAAAGAAGAAGAAAAAGGAGATACAGCGTTTGCAGAAAAACTTTCAAAACTAGGAGATGTTTGGGTAAACGATGCTTTTGGCACTGCACATAGAGCACATGCATCTACTGCAATTATTGCAAAATTCTATGCAAAAGAAAATCGATTTTTTGGTTTATTAATGGAGGCAGAAGTAAAAGCAGCAGAACAAGTACTTCACAAAGCACAAAAACCTTTCACAGCTATTATTGGCGGAGCCAAAGTATCGGATAAAATATTAATTATTGAAAACCTTTTAGAAAAAGCAACAGATATAATTATTGGTGGTGGCATGGCTTATACATTTATGAAAGCTAAAGGAGGCAGTATTGGAGGCTCTCTTTGCGAAGACGACAGATTGCAAACTGCTTTAGAAATTTTAGAAAAAGCCAAGCAAAAAAATGTATCTATACATTTACCAGAAGATTCAATAATTGCAGACAAGTTTGCTGCAGATGCAAATACACAATTAACAAACAGTAATGCAATACCAACAGGTTGGATGGGCTTAGATATTGGCACAAATGCAGCAACTAAATTTGCCAGTGTAATTAATAGTTCTAAAACAATTTTATGGAATGGGCCAATGGGTGTTTTTGAAATGGAAAAATTTCAGGCTGGTACAAAAGCAATAGCTGTTGCAGTAGCAGAAAGCACACAAAATGGAGCCTTTAGCTTAGTTGGTGGTGGAGATAGTGTAGCTGCTGTAAACCAATTTGGATTTAATGATAAAGTTAGTTATGTAAGTACAGGCGGTGGAGCCATGTTAGAATATTTTGAAGGTAAAATTTTACCGGGTATTGCAGCAGTGAATGAATAACAAAACTAACCAAATGCAAACAGATTTTTTAGTAATTGGTAGCGGTATTGCTGGGTTAACTTTTGCACTAAAAGTTGCCAACCATTTTCCAGATAAAAAAATTACTGTAATTACCAAAACCAATTCAGACGAAACCAATACCAAATATGCCCAAGGTGGTATTGCAGGTGTTATAGATGAAACCAATGATAGCTTTGAAAAACATATTGAAGATACTTTAATTGCTGGCGATGGTTTATGCAATAAAGAAATTGTAGAAATAGTTGTAAAAGAAGGGCCAGCTAGAATAAAAGAAATTATTAATTATGGAGCAAGATTTGATAAAAATGAAAAAGGAGATTTTGCTTTAGGAAAAGAAGGAGGGCATAGCGAATTTAGAATTTTGCATCATAAAGATGTAACAGGTAAAGAAATGGAACGTGCCTTATTACAAGCTGTTACTAATACAAAAAATATCAACATCATTAATCATTGTTTTGTTGTGGATATTATTACGCAACATCATTTAGGTTATTTAGTTACAAAATCTACTGTAGATATTACATGTTATGGTGTATATGTTTTAAACTTAAACACCAACTTAATAGAAAAAATAGAAAGTAAAATAACTTTATTAGCAACTGGTGGTTGTGGGCAAGCTTATAGAGCAACTACTAACCCCAAAATTGCTACAGGCGATGGCATTGCAATGGTATATAGAGCTAAAGGTAGAATTGAGAATATGGAGTTTATTCAATTTCATCCAACGGCATTATATGAACCTGGTATTTCTCCTTCTTTTTTAATTACAGAAGCCGTTCGTGGCGATGGTGGCATTTTACGCAACAAAAAAGGAGAAGCCTTTATGGAAAAATATGATAGCCGTAAAGACCTTGCTCCAAGAGATATTGTTGCTAGGGCTATAGACAATGAAATGAAATTTGAAGGCACCGAACATGTGTTTTTAGATTGTACTCACCTACCCAAAGAAAAATTTGTTAACCACTTTCCAAATATTTATCAAAAATGTTTAAGCATAGGTATTGATGTTGCCAAGAGCTATATACCTGTTGCACCTGCAGCACACTATAGTTGTGGTGGCGTAAAAACAAATGCATTTGCACAAACTTCTATTAAAAATTTATATGCATGTGGCGAGTGTGCAAGCACAGGCTTACATGGTGCAAATAGACTTGCTAGCAATAGCCTTTTAGAAGCAATGGTTTTTGCACATAGGGCATTTGAAAATATTGTTGAAAATGCCTCTGAAATTTTTGAAAGAAAAAATATTATTATAATACCAGATTGGAATACGAAAGGTACTATTGAACCCAGAGAAATGATATTAATCACCCAGAGTTTTAAAGAGCTACAACAAATTATGAGTGATTATGTTGGTATTGTAAGAACAGATGTACGTTTAGCACGTGCTATGAAACGTTTAGACCTATTATTTGAAGAAACAGAACAATTATATCGTTCCACAAAAGTATCTCCACAACTTTGTGAACTAAGAAACCTAATAACTACAGGTTATTTAATTGTAAAAGGTGCCGATTTTAGAAAGGAAAGCAGAGGATTACATTATAATACCGACCATCCTTGTAAAAGCGATATAATACAAAACACTATTTTATAAAATAACACTATTCTAAATTAGTTGTTAATTCATTACTCTCTGTGGTAGTAGTATTAGGCATTTTCTTTAATTCTTTTCCTATAATATTAGCAGCACTAAAACTTGCTACCATGTTATTAAGCATCTCGCCAGCAGCACTTGGCGAATTAGGAAGTAAAATTAAATTAGAATGATTATTAGAACCTATTGAGTGTAATGTATCATAATGTTGTGTAACCACAATTAAAGCAGAAGCTTCTTGCGAATTGATACCAACTTTGTTAAGAACAATAACCGATTCTTCTAGGCCTTTTGCAATTTCCCTTCTTTGGTCTGCAATACCTTGCCCTTGTAGTCTCTTACTTTCAGCTTCAGCCTTGGCTTTTTCAACAATTAAAATTCTTTGAGCATCACCTTGATATTGGGCAGAAACCTTGTCTCTTTCTGCTGCATTAATTCTGTTCATAGCTTGCTTTACTTCAACATCAGGGTCAATATCGGTAACCAATGTTTTTATTATGTCGTACCCATAAGTATTCATAGCTTCTTGCAATTCGCCTTTAACTGCAATTGCTATATCATCTTTTTTCTCAAAAACATCATCTAATCTCAACTTAGGAACCTCAGCCCTAACCACATCAAATACATAAGAAGTTATTTGCGACATTGGATTATCTAACTTATAAAAAGCTTCAAACACCTTATCTTTAATTACAACATATTGCACCGACACTTTCAATTTTACAAATACATCATCTTTTGTTTTTGTTTCTATAATAACATCTAACTGTTGAATTTTTAAACTCAATCTTCCTGCAATAGTATCAATAAATGGAATTTTTAACTGAAAGCCTGCATTACGCACACTGTGAAATTTTCCTAACCGTTCAACTATTTGTGCAGTTTGTTGCTTTACAATAAAAAACAACCCAAAAAAAGATAAAATAAAAATTAAGATTACTACATAAAAAATAATGTGTTCCATATATTATAAGTTTTATTTTTTTAATGATAGTTAAAGTGCCAATATACAAAAATTAAGCTAATAAAAAAGTAAAATTAATTATTGAGTTTTTAGTTGCCTACTCAAAAAAAATAAAAATTCTTAACAAAAAATGTCAAATACTCCACAATACACAATTTCAATTTTTTTGCAGCAATGCATTACATACATTTGCCCATATAATTTATTTTATGGTTGATGTTATTTTAGGCTTGCAATGGGGAGATGAAGGCAAGGGGAAAATTGTTGATTTTTTTGCTCCACATTACGATGTTATAGCACGTTTTCAAGGTGGTCCAAATGCTGGTCATACTTTATATGTAGATGGTAAAAAAGTTGTATTACATCAAATACCTTCTGGCATTTTTCATCAAAACTGTGTTAACCTAATTGCAAATGGTGTAGTACTTGATCCTGTCACTTTAAAACGTGAATGTGAGACAGTTGCTTCATTTGGCATTGATGTAAAGAAAAATTTATTTATTTCAGAAAAAACAAATCTAATTATACCAACGCATAGAGCCTTAGATAAAGCAAGTGAACTACAAAAAGGAGAAGGAAAAATTGGTAGCACTTTAAAAGGTATTGGCCCTGCATATATGGATAAAACAGGACGTAATGCAATACGTGTAGGTGATTTATTAAGTAAAAATTTTACAACACAATACATAAAACTTCGTTTAAAGCACCAAAAATTATTAGATAATTTTCATTTTATTGAAGACATTACTGCATGGGAAGAGGAATTTTTTGAAGCCATAGATTTTTTAAAAACTTTAAATATTGTTAACGGAGAATATTTTATAAACAACAAATTAAACGAAGGAAAAAAAGTTTTAGCAGAAGGGGCACAAGGTACTATGTTAGATATAGATTTTGGCACTTTCCCTTATGTTACATCTTCCAACACAATTAGTGCAGGCGTATGTACAGGCTTAGGTGTTAGCCCTCAAAAAATTAATGATGTAATTGGTGTTACTAAAGCATATTGTACAAGAGTAGGCAGTGGCCCTTTTCCAACTGAATTGCATGATAGTGTTGGCGATGAACTTAGAAAAATTGGTAATGAATTTGGAGCTACAACAGGTAGGCCTAGGCGTTGTGGTTGGATAGATTTAGTAGCTTTAAAATATACCTGTATGTTAAATGGTGTAACCAAAGTAGTAATGACTAAAGCCGATGTGTTAGATACTTTTGAAAATTTACAAGTATGCACCAGTTACACAATTGAAGGAAAAACCACTCAAGAAATTCCTTACCAAATTAGCAAAGTAGCCATTGACCCTACCTACCAAACTTTTAAAGGATGGAACTGCGATTCTACAAAAATTAATTCTGCAACCAACTTACCAGCTAACATGGTAACTTATATTAAATTTATTAATGAATTTATTGGTGCACCCGTAAAATATGTTTCAAACGGGCCAGGAAGAGAACAAATTATAGTTATTTAATTGATATAAAAAAATATTAGTTAATACAGTCTAAAATTAATTTTGTTTAAAAATAAAATAAAAAAAATAGAAAAAAATTAAAGAAAATTTTGGTTAGTAATTTTTTGAGTTGAAATTTTACAATCCAATATTAAAACTTATTAGAACTATGGCAGCAAAATCTGATAAGGGTAAAAAATCTGTTAAGCCCGAAACAAAAGAAATTAAAGAATCAAAAAAAACTTCATCAAAACCTAAAAAACAATTAGAAGAGGAAGATGAAGAGGACAATTTTGAGGATGATTTAGATTCTCCATCAACCTCAAAAAAATCTAGTAAAAAAACTCCTTCCAAAAAATCAAAGGAAGAAGATGACGACGACGATGACGATGATGTTGAGGATAAAGATGATTGGGAAAAAGTAGAAGAAGAAGAAAATTGGGATCCTGATTTTGATGAATTTGATATTCCAAAAGCAAAAGGAGGAAAGGGAGGAAGTAAAAAAGGTGATGATGATGATTTTGATTTTAACGAAGACTTTAAAGAGTTTGATGACGACATTTTTGAAGACGATGAAGATGATGATTATAATAGTAAAGATGACTTTTAACATTACTAAAAGTGAAGTATTATAAAACTTCGTTTATAATAAAAAATATAAAAGAATTTAAGCAGCAAATGTTGAGTTGGGGTAACCAGTTCAACATTTGTTGTTTCTTAGATAACCATCAATATCAAAATAACCCAACCAATACAGAGTGTTTATTAGCTGTTAATCCAGTTAAGGAAATTAAAGTTCAAAACAATTATTTAGATGCGTTAACAAATTTCATCCAATCAAACTCAGGAGAGTGGTTTTTTGGACATGTGAGTTTTAATTTAAAACAAGAAATATATGGCATCCATTCAACCAAAATAAACCAAGTAAATTTTGCTCCTTTATATTTTTTTATACCAGAAATAGTTGTAGAATTAAAACAACAAAAACTTACTATCTATAGCAAGCATAACAATACAGATACCATATTTTCTGACATCCTAAATATTAATTTCAAAAAGAAAGATACTAATACCAATGCTTCCAGCTTTTTAATTAAGCCAAAAATATCAAAAGAAGAATACATAAAATGTATTCATCAATTAAAACAACATATTCAAAGAGGCGATTGCTACGAGATAAATTTTTGTCAAGAGTTTTTTGCAAAAGATGTGGCAATTAATACAATAGAAGTGTATAAAAAATTAACAACCTTATCTGCTACACCTTTTGCCTGTTATTATAAATTAAATGAACAGTATTTACTGTGTGCAAGCCCCGAAAGATTTGTTTGCAAAAATGGAAATAAAATAATTTCTCAACCAATAAAAGGAACAATAAAAAGAAATTTAAAAGATAGCTTACAAGATGATGTATTAAAAAAACAATTACAAAACAGCAGTAAAGATAAAACTGAAAATGTGATGATTGTTGATTTAGTAAGAAATGATTTAAGTAAAATTTGTACTAAAGGCTCAGTAATTGTAGAAGAACTTTTTGGTGTTTATAGTTTTCCTCAGGTACATCAAATGATATCTACAGTTAGTGGCAACGTACAAAAAAATATAAATTTTTCTGAAGTTTTACAAGCTACTTTTCCTATGGGCAGCATGACAGGTGCCCCAAAAAAAAGAGTTTTAGAACTAACCGAACAATACGAAAAAAGCAATAGGGGAATTTATAGTGGAACTGTTGGATATATTACACCTGAAAATAATTTTGATTTTAATGTTGTAATAAGAAGTATAATGTATAATGCAGTCAATAAATATTTAAGCTATATGGTTGGTGGTGGTATAACCATTAACAGCAATGCAGAAGATGAATACCAAGAATGTTTATTAAAGGCAACTGCCATAAAAGAAGTGCTTACCTAAACCACCTTTTACATAAATAAAAAATTACAGTACATTTGCAAATTGCAGGCAGATTTGTTTATTGTTAAGCCTACATCAAAACATAACTAATAAACGAACCAACCAATATTACCAATACAAAATATTTGGCCTCGTTTTTTAGATACAGTGGGTGTAGTACAAAAAAAATTATACGTAATTATGTTTACAATTCAACAAGAGTTAGAAAAAAGAATATTAATTATTGATGGTGCAATGGGCACCATGATTCAAAGGTATAAATTACAAGAAGAAGATTATAGAGGTACCCGTTTTATAAACTGGCATAAAGATGTAAAAGGAAACAATGATTTACTAAGCATTACCAAGCCAGCAGTAATTACTGCTATACATAAAGAATATTTACTTGCAGGAGCAGATATAATAGAAACAAATACATTTAGTAGTACAAGCATAGCACAAGCAGATTATGATATGCAAGAATTTGCTTATGAATTAAATGTAGCATCTGCAACCTGTGCAAAAAATGCAATTAACGAGTATATTAAAGAAACCAATACAACTACACCTAAATTTATTGCAGGTGCAATTGGGCCTCTTAATAAAACACTAAGTCTTTCGCCTGATGTAAATAACCCAGGCTTTAGAGCAGTAACTTTTGATGAAGTGGTAGCTGCTTACACAGAACAAATAAAAGGTTTAATAGATGGTGGAGTAGATATTCTTTTAATTGAAACCATATTTGATACCTTAAACGCTAAAGCAGCAATTTTTGCTGCAAAAAAATTTTTCAGAGAAAATAATATTGAAAAACCCATAATGATTAGTGGAACTATTACTGATGCAAGTGGTAGAACCCTTAGTGGGCAAACCTTAGAAGCATTTTATATTTCGGTAAAACATGCAAACCCTTTAAGTATTGGTTTAAACTGTGCACTAGGTGCCAATGAAATGAGAGGGCATATAGAAGAGCTTTCAAATATTGCTTCCTGCTATGTATCTGCATATCCAAATGCAGGCTTGCCAAATGCTATGGGTGAGTATGATGAAGCTCCAGAAGAAACAGCACACTTTATTGAAGATTGGGCAAAAAATAAATGGGTAAATATTGTAGGTGGTTGTTGTGGCACAACACCAGAGCATATTAAACATATTGCTGAATATGTAAAACTATTAGAGCCAAGAAGTTTACCAGTTTTAGAAACAACTATTTAATAAAGTTTCCGCTAAATATAGAATGGCTAATAAGCTTATTATTATTCAAACTCATAAATAGAGTTAATTTTTGTTCCTGCTTTCATTTCAAAAACAGGTTTAATAATACCATCATTTAAGCTATAAACCCACCCATGAAGATGTGGTATATCGCCACCTTTCCATGCATTTTGAATAATAGAAGATTTGGCTAAATTTAATACTTGTTCTTTAACATTTAGTTCAACCAACCTGTCATAGCGTTTTTCTTCATCAGCAATATTATTCAACTCTTCTTCGTATATTCTTTGTATATCCTTAATATTTCTTAACCACATGTTTAAAATATATTTCAAATCAGTTTTACACATAGATGCTTTTACACCACCACAACCATAATGCCCACAAACAATTACATGTTTTACTTTTAAATGATTAATTGCATAATCTAAAACTGCCATTAAATTAACATCGGTATTTACTACTAAATTGGCAATATTTCTATGTACAAAAATTTCGCCAGGTTGTGTACCAGTAATCTGATCGGCAGATACACGACTATCGCTACAACCAATCCACAAAAACTCTGGTGTTTGAAGTTTGGCAAGGTTGGTAAAAAAATCTGGATCCACTTCTACCTTTTCCTTTGCCCATGATTTATTTTCTAAAAGCAGCTTTAGGTAAGATTGCACTTGAGTTGTTTTATAAAGTTTTCAAATAAAAATAATTTGTATCAAAAAAAATTACCTGTAACTATATTTAATTTATACAAATGTAACCTTAATAAAATTTAAAAATTATTATGTACCATTTAATTTATAAATTAATATTTTTATTGAACAAAAGGGTAGCCATTAATTATGAAGTTGACACTAGATACAAATATTGTAACTGACGATTTTTTTAATGAAACAATATTATTAGGAATTACCACAACCATTAAAAACTATAAGCTTTGTTTACTTTTAAATACTTTTATGGGTTTTCATTTTAAGTTGAATAATAATATTGAAATTTGTATTTCTAAACGCAAAAGAAAATATTATTTTAGCGTATATGAATCTGTTTTAAAAAACAGCACATTAGTACATTACTTATACCATAACCACAACGATGGAGAATATTTATTACCTGAATTTAAACATATAGATTTTTTGTGGTTAATGAAAGGAGATATTTTAGATACTACACAGGTAGAAGAAATAAAAACTGCTATTAAAACATTAAATGGTGTACAAATGGTGGCAGAGCTAACCAATGAGCAAATAAAAACCAAAGGCAATATGATATTTTAATTTTTTTTATGTGGCAAGAAATAGAAAATAAATTATATAAAAAATTTAGCTTCAAAAATTTTTCTGAAGCATTTGCATTTATAACTCAAGTTGCTTTAGAAGCAGAAAAAATGAATCATCATCCAAACTGGTCTAACTCATGGAATATTGTTGAAATTTGGCTATACACCCATGATATGGGCAATAAGGTTACAGAAAAAGATATTTTACTCTCCAAAAAAATAGATGCAATTATTAGCAAATAATTCTTAAGATATTTATTTAAGAAAATTTTTGCCATACTTACATTTGTAGATAGTATGCAAGAGCCTAATAAAAAAAAGGTATTTGATTATTCATTATTAGTTAGAATTTATTCTTACGTAAAGCCTTATAAACATTGGTTTTATTTTAGCTTAGTTCTGGCAATACTAATAGCAATATTAGCTCCAATACGTCCATATTTAATTCAACTTACTATAGATAAAGCTACAGGTAAGAATATAATAATTCCTACTTGGTTACAATTTATCTTTCCATCAAAAAATTTAAACATAGCTGCACAGTTGGTTATTTGGATAACCATTTTTCAAATTGTATTTATAATTTTCGAAACTATTATCAGATTTGTTTTTTCTTATTTAACTGCAAAGCTTGGGCAACATATTGTAAAAGATTTAAGGGTTAGCGTTTTTAAAAAAATATTACACCTAAGATTAAGGCAGTTTGATAAAACACCAATAGGCACTTTAACCACCAGAACCATCAATGACATTGAAAGTATTAATGATATTTTTAGCGATGGATTAATACCCATTATTTCAGATTTGCTTACAATTATTTTTACAGTTGCAACAATGTTTTGGATTAATTGGCAATTAGCCCTCATTGCTTTAATTCCATTTCCATTTATAATTATAGCAACCTACTATTTTAAAGAAAGTGTTAATGCAAGTTTTATACGAGTAAGAAATGCTGTAGCTAACTTAAATGCCTTTGTTCAAGAGCATCTTACAGGAATAAATATTGTACAAGCCTTTGCAGCAGAAGAAAAAGAGTTTAAAAAATTTGAAGCAATAAATCAGGAACATAGAAGTGCAAACATTAAAGCAATTTTTGCGTATAGCGTTTTTTTTCCTGTAGTTGAGTTGGTTTTAGCAGTTAGTATTGGGCTTACAGTTTGGTTTATTGCAGGCAAACAACTTAATCCTGGTTTATTAATTGCATTTATTTTATACCTTAATCAAATTTTTAAACCTTTAAGAATTATTGCAGATAAATTTAATGTTCTACAAATGGGCATGATTGCTGCCGAAAGAGTTTTTAAAGTTTTAGATAATAAAGATGTTGAACCTACAAACAATACTTCTGCAAACATTTTACAACTAAAAGGAGATATAACTTTTAATAATGTTTGGTTTGCATATAAACCACAACAATACGTTTTAAAAAATATTTCATTTAATGTACAACAGGGCGAAACAGTTGCATTAATTGGGCATACAGGTAGTGGTAAAACATCAATTATAAGTATATTGAATAAACTATACGATATAGAAAAGGGCGAAATATTAATAGATGATTTTAATATTGATAAAATTAACATAAGTACATTAAGAAAAAATATTGCAGTTGTTTTACAAGATGTTTTTCTTTTTGCAGGAACTATAAAAGACAATATTACACTTGAAAATAAACTTATAACAAATGAAAAAGTTATAGAAGCTGCTAAGCTAATTGGTGTACATGATTTTATAATGAAGCTACCAGATAATTATAATTTTAATGTTGGCGAAAGAGGCAACTCTTTAAGCATGGGGCAAAAACAGCTAATCTCTTTCATCAGAGCTTTATTATATAACCCTTCTATATTAATTTTAGATGAAGCAACATCCAGTATAGATTCAGAAAGTGAAATACTAATTCAAAAAGCAACGGAACAATTAATTAAAAACAGAACATCTATAATAATTGCACATAGATTAAGCACTATAAAAAAAGCCAATAAAATTATTGTTTTAGATAATGGAGAAATAAAAGAAATAGGCTCGCATGAAGAACTGATAAATAAAAATGGTTACTACACTAAACTATACAATTTGCAGTTTAATATTAATGAAAAAATTTTAATCTAAACTTTGATTGCTGGCTGCAGCAAGTTTTAGTAACCTATCGTATTGTTCTGGTGTTAAGTCGTTATAAAAATAATATATCGGATCTACAGGGTGGCCATTTCTATGAACCTCATAATGGCAATGTGGGCCAGTGCTTTTTCCTGTACTTCCTACATAACCAATTACCTCACCCCTTTTTACACTTTGGCCTTGCCTTGCTTTAATTTTTACCATGTGGCCATATAAAGTTTCGTACCCATAACCATGATTAATTATAACATGATTACCATATCCTCCAGCATTAAAATTGGCAGTTTTTATTGTACCATCGGCAGTTGCATAAATAGGTGTGCCTATTGGAGCAGTAAAGTCTAACCCAGCATGAAACTTTGTTACTTTATATACAGGATCAACCCTGTTTCCAAAACCACTGGCAATACGTTTTAATCTTTTATTACTTACAGGTTGTATAGCTGGTATGGCGGCCAACAGTTTTTCTTTATTTTTCACCATATCATCTATTTCATTAAAACTTTTAGATTGATATGCTATCCTTAAGGATAAATTATTGAGTTGTGCCGACATGCTTTTTACCAAATCCGTTTCGCCCATTTTTTGAATAAGTTTTACTTCTTGCTTTACTTCATTATCTTTTACTCTTGCACTATCCGGTATTGGTTGCGATTCAAAAATACTTCTATAAACAGAATTGTCTCTATCTTCTAATTCTTGCATTTGCATTTCCAATTGCCTTGTTCTTTCCTGCAAAACAGCATAATTATCTTTCCAATCATCGTTTTGTATTCTTAATAATTTAGCTTCTGGGCTTTCAATTAATCTTCCTGCAATAAAAAAAATAACTGAAGCAGATACCAAACTAGCTGCAACAAAACCAAATACCCTCAGCAATTTTACATGCAGTGGAACTTCAATTTTTTCAAACCTAAGTGTGTGGGTATTGTAATAATATTTTATTTTCTTCATTGCCAAGGGCTAAAATTAGTATTCTTATTTTGTTTTAAAAAGTTCATTTCACACTTAATCACATTTTCTCTCTTGCAAATAACAATTATTTAATTACCATTTAAAATGTATTTAGTATTGATTGCAATTTATTTTTCTATTTCATTTATATTCGTTTATCATTCATTAAAGCAGTAAATGTATTATATGATTTCATTAATAAAAACGGAATGGTTAAAACTAAAAAAATATAGAATTTTTTGGTGGATGCTGGTAATTGTAGCTTTAACCTATCCTGGTATTAATTTAATGTTTTATAAAGTTTACTCTTCTATAACTGCCAAAGAAGGTATGGAGGGAAGTTTAATGAAAATGCTTATTGGTAATCCCTTTGCCTTTCCTGAAGCATGGCATACAATTGCTTATTTTTCATCTTGGTTTGTATTGGTGCCTTCCATTTTAATCATCATGATTATCTCTAATGAATATACTTATAAAACAAACAGGCAAAATGTTATTGATGGCTGGAGTAGAAAAGAATTTATTTTAAGTAAATTATTTATTGTTATAATAGTATCAATAATTGCTACTTTAATGTTTACTATTATTACTATTATTTTAGGATTAAATTACTCAACAGAAATACAAGCAACCAGATGGAACGAGCAAATTAAATACATATTTTTATTTTTACTACAAACCTTTTCGCAACTTTCATTGGCATTTTTTGTTGGTTTTATTTTTAAAAGATCTTTTATTGCTTTAGGTGTATTTTTTTTCTATTTAATAATTGTAGAGCCCAGCTTATATTTTTTAATTGATAAGTATTTTGAATTACCTACACTTGCAAAATTATTGCCTTTAGAACTTAGCGATAGACTAATACCACCTGCTGCATTTTTAGGAAAATTTAATAAAGAAGCTTATGAGCAAAGTCTTGACAATATTAACTTACACATTTTATATACTGTCATTTTCACCTTTCTTATTTGGCTATTTAGTATAAAAATTTATAACAAAAGAGATTTATAAAAGAGGTATAAATTATCTGCTTTTTGCAAACTTCCACCAATCTAACAAATCGGCACAGTTAGTAAATTCTTTATCTATTGTAATATAGTATAATGGTAAATGATCTTTAAACCATTGCTCTAAGATATGTTGCTTTTTTTCTTCTAATGCTCTTGCAGCTACTTTATTATAATCTTCTCTAAGGTTTTCTATATGTGGTTCAGTTCTGCTTTTTAAAAATACAATTCTCACCTTTTTTAAACCCCTATCTTCATATACAATTGGGTTAGATAGATCTCCTTCTTTTAAATCTTTAATAGCTATAACCATTTCTTTATCTAATGCATCTATAGATAAAAAGGTTGAGCCATCTGCACCAATTTTAGCTCCTCCATTAAACTTACTTTCTTCATCATCGCTATATTTATTTACAGCTTCACTAAAAGTTAGTTTACCTTCTTTAATATTTTTTCTAATAGTATCTAATTTTTGTTTGGCTAAGTTAATTTCTTCATCAGTAATAGGTGGTATTCTTAGTATATGTCTAATAACAGCATCATCACCTGCTCTGCTTACCATTTGTATTATATGATACCCAAACTTTGATTTTATAACTGGTGAAATTTGTCCTTCTTTTAATCTAAAAGCACCTTGTAAGAAATCTTTATCCCAAAATTTTTCATTTCTGTTAATATTATACATTCCACCATTTTCTTTACTTCCAGGATCTTCTGAATATAATTTAGCTAATGCTTCAAACTTTTTTTGTCCATTTTCAACTAGTTTTTTATAATCATACATTTGCTTAATCACATAATCTTCTACTTCATTATTAGCTTTTGGTATGGTAACAATTTGGCTAATTTCAATTTCACTTTCATAATATGGCAAACTATCTTTAGGTATTTTATTAAAAAAAACTTTCACTTCTGCTGGTGTTATTTTTACTCCATCAACAATATTACTCTTCATTAAATCAGCTAATTTTCTTTCTCTAAAGGGCCCTCTAAAATCTTCTTTTAATTGATAAATTGTTCTACCAGAATATTCTTCTAACATTTCTTTACTTCCATACATTTGAATAAATCCACGAATTTGGTTATCAAGTGCTGCTTCAATTTCTTCATCGCTAACTGTTAGTGAATCTTTTTCGGCTTGCAGTATTAAAGCTTTTTGAATTAGTTGAGCTTCTAAAAAAGCACATTCGGGGTTGGGAGGTAAACTTGCAGCCTGTCCTTGTCTTTTATAATCTTCAATTGCATTAATAACATCAGAACGTAAAATTATTTTATCTCCTACCTGTGCTATTATTTTATCGGCTACAACCTTTTTTGGCTGGGCATAAATGGCACTATAAGAAGTAATAAAAAGTAGGGTTAAAAAAAAATTTTTCATTTGTTTATCTTTTAATCTTTCTTGTTATGAAAGAATTTATCTTACAATAATTTGCTATTATGCTTTTTTGTAACAAACTATTTTATGGCTCTTGTATTTTATATAAAAGCAATGTTGTAAAAATAGCAGGAGTTTTTAAAAATACAGTTTAATTATAATGTTTTAACAAAATAAAAAAAGCGGAAATTAAATATTCCGCTTTTAAAAATAAGTATATAATAATTAGATACGTTTTTCTTTAATTCTTGCACTTTTACCACTTCTTTCACGTAAGTAAAATAATTTTGCACGGCGTACTTTACCAACTCTATTTAAAACAATTGCATCTACATTTGGAGAGGCAAACGGAAATAAACGCTCAACACCAACGCCATCTGATATTTTACGAACTGTAAAAGTAGCTGTTGAACCGTTACCCTGAATTTTAATCACATCGCCACGGAAACTTTGAATACGCTCTTTACCACCTTCTACAATTTTATAGTTTACAGTTACATTATCGCCTGCTTTAAACTTAGGATGATTTTTTGTAGCTGTTAATTGCTCATGTACAAATTGAACTGCTTGATTCATAACACTTTCTTTTTTTCGGATTGCAAAGGTAAGGGGTTGTAATTAAATAGAAAAAATAAATAGGCTGTTTTTGTAAATATTATTGAGTAAAAAGAAATTAATCTTTAATAATATAGTGTAACCCTTTACTTTTTGAATAATTACGAATTATAACACTTTGATTTGCAAAGTATTCTTTAATTGCAGCAGTATCTTCTGCTTTTTTATAATAATTACTAATTATTAAAATACCGTTGCTTACAATTCTTGGATATAGGTACTGCAAAGCAGCCAAAGTTTGTTCATAATTGTCTAAATCTATCACTAATAAGGCTATTTTAAGCTCTGGGTTATTAATAAGATAAGTAGGTAAAGCGTTAGTTACATTGCCAGGAATAAAATCAATATCTTCTTTCTTACTTTTTAGTGCAATATTTTTTCTCGATGAAATTATATCTTCTGAACTTTTTACTGTAATTACTGTTTCATTATTTACTAATGCAGGTTCAAATACAGAAGGATTTTTTTCAAATACAACCAATGGTTGATTGGTATTATATTGATTGGTTTTCTTGAAAAAGGAAAAATAACTAAAAGTCTCGTTATTGTTTACACCACATTTTAAAATAGAGCCATTAAGGTTTTTTACTAATTTATACAATTCGTAATACTCTAATAGTTTCTCTGTTTGGGGTTGGTACTGCTTATCTATAAGCAATTCAGAGTCTGACAAGTAATCTAAAAAAGGCTTTGACATTAAAATCAATTGTTGATTGTTTAACAATTGGTTTTTTCTATAGAGATAATTGGGTACTTAAAATGATTAAATTTCGCTTAAATAACGGATTACTTACTATGATGAATTTTTATATATAAAGGTTGCAAAAGAGTATAAAAAATCATCTGTTTTTACTTAACATTTCTGATACAACTAAACCAAACTGTAAATAAATTTGCCAATATGCAATTACCATTTTTTTATGAGTCAAATTTAACAGAACAAAGCAACTTATTTCAATTAAGTTCTACTTCTTTTAAACATGCTATTCAAGTTTTAAGGCTACAAAAAGAAGATGCTATACATATTACCAATGGCAAAGGTTTATTATGCAGGGCTATTATTTTAAATGCAGATAAAAAACAAGCTACGGTTAAAGTAGAAGCTATAAAGTTTATTGAAAAAGAGGTAGTTAAGACATGTATTGGTATTTCATTATTAAAAAATAATAATAGGTTTGAATGGTTTTTAGAAAAAGCAACAGAATTAGGCATTACAGAAATTTATCCTTTATTATGCTCCAGAACAGAAAAACAACATTTTAGGTTAGAAAGACTAAATGCTATTATCATTTCTGCAATGTTACAAAGCCAGCAAGCTTGGCTTCCTACTTTATTGCAGCCACTAAGTTTTAATAATATTGTAGTGGATAAAAAAGATTATAATATTAAGCTTATTGCCCATTGTAACCTTAAAGAGAAAGTACCCTTACAAAAAATTTCAATTAAAGAAAATACAATGCTTTTAATTGGCCCCGAAGGAGATTTTACAGAAGATGAAATTTTTTTAGCCGAAAAAAATAATTTTATCGCTGTATCATTAGGTAATAACAGGTTTAGAACAGAAACTGCAGGTATAGCAGCAGCAGTATTATTAAAATTAAATAATTAAAAATGCAAATAAAAGAAGTAAATACAAAATCTTTAGAAAATGATTTTATTACTGTAAATGTGTTAATGAACAAAAGTAATAAGGCATATATTAGGCCTTTAGATAATGATATTAACGATATTTTTAACCCTAACAAAAACAAAGCATATCAAAACGGCAATGCTAAAAGATGGGTTTTAGTAGATGAAAATGGAAATTTAATTGGAAGAATTGCAGCTTTTATTTCTTCAAAATATATCAATAAAAATACCAATTACTTAACAGGCGGTATAGGTTTTTTTGATTGTATAAATAATCAAAATGCTGCCAATACTTTATTTAATACAGCAAAAGATTGGCTTCAGCAAAATGGTGCAGAGGCTATGGATGGACCAATTAATTTTGGAGACAGAGATAAATGGTGGGGGTTAATGGTTGAAGGTTTTAATGATGAGCCTGTTTTTGGAATGCCTTTTAACCCTGCTTACTACCAAAATTTATTTGAGCAATATGGCTTTAAAAATTATTATAACCAATATTGGTATAAAATGATGGTACATGACCCTTTACCAGCAAGATTTAAAGAAAGATATGAAAAATTTGCTGCTAAGCCAGACTATTATGCAAAACATGCCGATTTAAAGAATTTAGAAAAATATGCTGCCGATTTTGCAAAAGTTTATAATACTGCATGGGCACAACATGGCGAAGGAAAAGAAGTAACCAAAGAGCAAATTTTAAAGCTTTTTAATACTATGAAACCAATTATGGATGTTAGGGTAATTTGGTTTGCATATTTTAAAGATGAACCAATTGCTATGTTTATAAACATACCAGACATTAACCAATATATTAAGTACTTTAATGGTAAGTTAAATTTACTTAATAAACTTAAATTGCTTTGGATGAAAAAAAACAGAAAACATAAAAGGCTTACAGGGCTTGCATTTGGTGTAATTCCTAAATTTCAAGCATTAGGGGTGGATAGTTATATCATACAATCTTGTGCTAATTTAATTCAAAACAAAAACTGGTATGAAAGTTATGAAATGGGTTGGGCAGGAGATTGGAATCCTAGAATGGTAAATATTTATAAAAGCTTAGGTGGTAGCCAAAATAGAAGAATGGTTACCTATCGTTATATTTTTGATGAAAGTAAATATTCGTTTGAGAGGCATCCTGTAATGGAGTATAATTAACAAGATTTAAAAAGTTTTAAACTTATCTTTACTTAAACAATAATCAATGATTTCAAAAATTTCTGAAGGCATAAAAGTTAATGTAGAGTGTAATTATAACACTAAACATAGCAAGCCTATTTTGGGAGATTTTATCTTTTCTTATTGTATAACAATTGAAAATTATAATGCTTTTACCGTTCAACTACTAAAAAGAAAATGGCATATTTTTGATAGCCTTGGAGCTTACAGAGAGGTAGAAGGTGATGGTGTTGTGGGTGTACAACCTATTATTAAACCAGGAGACCATTTTCAATATGTTAGCTTTTGCAATTTAAAAACAGAAATTGGCAAAATGCAAGGCAGTTACGAGTTATTAAATTTAAATACTTTGGAAACTTTTTATGTTACTATTCCAGAATTTGAGTTGATTGCACCATTAAAATATAACTAATCTTCGTCGTTGGCACCTTTAGTAAAACGTTTTATAATTCCTCTACCACTTTCTCTAATAAACATTATAATATCATCTCTTTCATCACTAGCTTGAATTTCTTGTTCAATATAGTCAATAGCTTGCGAAGTGTTTAACCCTTTATTATATATTATTCTATAAATATCTAAAATATGATTTATTTGCTCTAAAGTAAAGCCTCTGCGTTTTAAGCCTACACTATTTACACCACCATAGCTTAATGGATTTCTAACAGCTTTCATAAAAGGAGGTACGTCTTTACTAACTAAACTACCACCTGCAATAAAAGTATGTTGGCCAATGTGCACAAATTGATGTACAGCACTTACACCTCCAATAATAGCATAATCTCCTACTACAACATGCCCAGCCATTTGTACACTATTACTTAAAATACAATTATTGCCAATAATACAATCATGTGCTAAATGGGTGTAAGCCATAATTAAGCAGTTATTGCCAACTTTTGTTTTACCTCTATCGTTGGTGCCTCTATTGATAGTAACAAACTCTCTAATTGTAGTGTTATCCCCTATTTCTACATTCGTTTTTTCGCCATTAAATTTTAAATCTTGTGGTATTGCACCAATTACTGCACCCGGAAAAATTCTACAATTTTTACCTATTCTTGTTCCTTCCATTATTGTAACATTGCTACCAATCCAGGTTCCTTCTCCAATTTTTACATTATCATGTATAACCGTAAAAGGGTCTATTTTTACGTTGGCTGCAATTTTAGCATTTGGGTCAATATATGTTAATGGATGGGTCATACAAATTTATTTATTTGAAAGAGAATAGGGTTTATGAAAAATATTTATCAAAATTAGTTTCCTTATTTTTTAATTACTTGGGCTACTAAAATTGCTTCTGTTGCAACTTTTCCTGCTACATAAACAGTACCTTTCATTTCGCAAATGCCTCTTCTTATAGGCGATACTAATTCCATTTTTAAAAGCATAGTATCCCCTGGTTTTACCATTTGTTTAAATTTACAATTATCTATTTTTAAGAAATAAGTATTGTATTCACCTTTAGGCATTGCATTAATACACAAAATGCCACCAGTTTGTGCTAAAGCTTCAATTTGTAAAACTCCTGGCATTACAGGATTTCCTGGAAAATGACCTGGGAAAAACCATTCGTTAAAAGTTACATTTTTAACTCCTACAATTTGGGTATCTGTTAGCTCCACAATTTTATCAACCAATAAGAAAGGATGACGATGTGGTAATGTTTTTTCAATTTGTTCTAAAGTGAAAACAGAAGGAATTAAAGGATCATAAACAGGTACATCTTTAACGTGTTTATTTCTTTTTATATATTGCTTTATTCTTTTGGCAAACTCCACATTAGTACTATGTCCTGGCCTATTGGCTATAATTCTAGCTTTAATAGGATAGCCAATTAATGCAAGATCTCCAATAATATCTAAAAGCTTATGCCTTGCAGGCTCATTAGGAAAACGAAGCTCTAAATTGTTTAAGTATCCTTCTGATTTTACTTCTATTTTATCTCTTTTAAATGCTACTGCAAGCCTTTCCATCTCTTCTTTTGAAATTGGCTTATCTACAACCACAATGGCATTATTAATATCGCCACCTTTTATTAAATCATTATCTAATAGCATTTCTAATTCATGCAAAAAACAAAATGTTCTACAAGGTGCAATTTCCTGGCTAAAATCTTTAATTGTTTTTAATCCGGCATGCTGTGTACCTAAAACATTACTATTAAAATCTATTAAGGTAGTTATCTGATAGTCCATTGCAGGCATAGCTACCATTTCTACTCTTTTAGACTCATCGTAGTAAATAATATTTTCATCAATACTATACCATGCTTTTGCAGCATCTTGTTCAACCACACCAACTGTAGAAATAATATCTACAAAGTCTTTGCTGCTCCCGTCCATTATTGGTATTTCTGGTCCGTTTATTTCTATTAAGCAATTATCCACACCCATACCTACCAATGCAGCTAAAATATGCTCTACAGTATTAACTTTTGCATCGCCACTTTGTAAAGTAGTACCTCTAGATGTATCCGTTACATAATCACAATCTGCCTTAATTATAGGCTTATTAGGCAAATCTGTTCTTTGAAATTGAATACCAAAACCTGGGTTAGCTGGCAATAAAGTCATATCTGCTAAAATTCCAGTATGTAAACCTGTTCCACTAATACTTACACTGGTTGCAATACTATGTTGCTTATCAGGATTAAAAGTAGTATTCATAAATAGTTTATTAATTGCAGGAAATAAAAGTAATATATATCAAAATATAATTTTTTAACCCTACATTAAATAAAGGGCAAAAATAAGTGTTAGTGAACAAATTAAAGTTCAATATTTTACATTGATTTTATAAATTTTATCCAAAATAATATATTTATTGCATTAAGGTTATTAAGTATCTTTACCGCTTCAATAAAAAATGCTACACCATTTAAAAAACTTGAATGAAAATAGCTATTTATAGTAGAGGGTTAGATGCAAGTTTAGAAAATCCACTAGTTTATTTATTAAATGAATTGGTAAAATATAATATTGAAATTGTAGTTTATAGGCAATTGCCACAATTATATCATTTACCTAACGAATTAAAAAGTATTATTTCTACTTTTCAATTTTCAGAAGAATTAATGCCAGATATAGATTGTTTAATAAGCCTTGGTGGAGATGGAACTATGCTGGATGCAGTTGCTTTAGTAAAAGATAAAAATATTCCAATTTTAGGTGTAAATATTGGCAGGCTAGGCTTTTTAGCAAATATTAATAAAGATGAACTTTCTTTGGCTGTAGATGCAATTATAAATAGAACTTATACTATTGATAAACGATCTCTTATACATGTAGATGCTAATGTTGGTTTGTTTAACGATGCCCCATTTGCATTAAATGAATTTGCTATACTAAAAAGAGATACTTCACCAATGATTAAAATTCATACTTACTTGAATGGAGAATTTTTAAATACTTTTTGGGCAGATGGTTTGTTAGTTTCTACCCCAACAGGTAGTACAGGGTATAATATGAGTTGTAATGGGCCAATTGTATTTCCCGATGCATCAAATTTTATTATAACACCTATTGCACCCCATAACTTAAATGTTAGAAGTATTGTTGTATCTGATAGTAATATTATTTCTTTTGAAATAGAAGGTAGGGCAGAACAATTTATTTGTGCATTAGATGCCAGAAGAGAAATTGTAAATAAAGAGGTACAATTAGCAGTAAAAAAAGAAGATTTTTATATAAATATTATTCGTTTAAATGAAGGTAGTTTTTTATCTACTTTAAGAAATAAGCTAACCTGGGGAATGGATAAAAGAAACTAAACCCAATATTTTTTATGTTTTGTATTAAAATTTTAACTCAATAATTATAAGAAAATATATCTAATTTTCGTTTTAACCCTTATTAGTACGTTAATTTGCCCCTATGTTTAAAAAAGTTATTACTTTTTGTGTTTTAAGTATTTTTTCATTTCAGGTAAAGGCACAAGTTATGGATGCCTTTGTACATGAAGGTGAATTTGGAATTGGTGTTGGAGCAGGTCATTATTTTGGCGACTTAACTGCTGGTATGAAATTAATTGATATTAAACCTAAACTATCGGCAACTATTTTTTTTCGTAAACAATTTAATAATTATATAGGAATAAAAATAGCTGGAACTTTTGCTTTTTTAGGCTATGCAGATAAATACACTAGCTATAAAGATAATTTAGTAAAAAAAAATAGGAACTTAAGCTTTAACACTAATATTTGGGAGCTTAGTATTAATGGCGAATTTAATTTCTTTCGTTTTCAGCCTGGTTTTTCAGAATATAGATTTACCCCTTATGTATCATTAGGCATTGGTGCTTTTGCTTATGACCCTTATGCCTATTTGTATGGTGCTAAACATTATTTAAGACCACTTGGTACAGAAGGGCAGCAAGACAAGGTTAACTATCCTAATTTAAAACCATATAGCAATATGGCAATGTGTTTTCCAATTGGGTTTGGTTTAAAATATAGCCTTAGCGAAAAAATTAATATTTATGGAGAAATGGTGTATAGGCTTACTAATACAGATTATATAGACGATGTAAGTGGGAATTATGCTCCTGATGCTTTTCCACCAAATCCAAATGGTACACCATCGGTAGCATATTTATTGCAAGATAGAAGTTACGAATATGGCTTACCAATTGGAATTAAAGGCAGACAAAGAGGTAACAGTAAACAAGCTGATAGTTATATAACTACTCAAATAGGAATTAGTATAAATATTGGTAGTTACAGGTGCCCTAAGTATTAAAAGTTAACTACACTAAAGCCAAATTATTTGCCATTACCTGATCGTAAAGTTTTTGAGTTTCTAAAGTTAACTTATCGTAATTAATATCTAATTGTGGTATTAATTCTAAAAGAGTATTTATTCTTCCTTCAACATTTAAAAATTTATTTAGTACTACAATTTTTTTCAACTCTAGTACACACCAACCACTCTGAAAAGTACCTCTCTCGTACCTTACAGTATAATCGCTTTCGCCTAAAACATCTTCTAACTTATTTAATGTGGTTTGATTATATTTCATTAATTATTAAAATAAATTATTCAATGTTTCAAAATTACTGAAACTGTTTTCCATTAGCTGTTTGTTTTATCCACACTATTGAATAAAAAAAATCCCTGCATTTTTTATATGCAGGGATTAAAAATTAATCTCAAAAATATTACAAAATCACTACTCTTTCTATCCATTTTTGTTCTCCATTGGTTACTTGCATTAAGTATGTACCTTGAACAATATTAGCAGGAATTTTTATTTGAATTCCTTTGTTGCTTGAACCTTCAACAATAGTATTAAATGTTCTACCATCAATACTTCTTAAAGTAGCTGTAACTCTGTTTTTTGTATTGGAGTTATGGCTAAACGTAACATATACAGTTTGACCTTTAGTTACAGGGTTAGGATATAACCTCATATCACCTCTGGTTGATAAGTTAGTAGCTGCTAATTTAGTTGCTGTATTTGCAGCTTTAGGGCTACAAGCATTTACATTAACAACAGATACTGTACTTACAGCTTCAGCATTACAAACAGATGATTTAACTACCAATCTGTAATATGCTGTTGTGTTAGATGCTTTAGGTAATAAAACAGCTTGTGTTGCTCCGTTCATATTTGTCCAAGGACCACTAGGCGATGTAGCTCTTTGCCATTGGTAAGTTACATTACCATTAGTATAATGGCAGTTTTGAGTCAATCCTAATAGTTCAGGAGTTTCATTGGTACAAACATTTTGAACAGCAGGTGTAATTGTACCACCTTCAATTGGTGGGTAAACAAACACTTCTACTTCATTACTGTAAGTTGCACCTCCACAACCATCTCCAATTTTTCTTCTATATTTTGTTGTTTCGTTAATATTTGTTGCATTGTAAGTTGGTTGGTCTGCACCAGAAATAATTGTCCATGGTCCGTTATTTGTACTTGCCTCCCAAGAATAAGTAAATACACCACCACCGCCACAAGCATCAATTATATTATTAATTATGCCAGGGGCAGTATTGCTACAAGTTACAATTGGTCCATCAATTAAACCACCTCTTAATGGGCTATTGCCTTGAATAGAAACTAATACCTCGTTACTTGTTAAAGAAGTATTATTTGCATCTGTTACAATTCTTCTATACTTAGCACTATAATTTAAAACTGGTGGAGTATAACTAACATTATTTGTGTTTGCAATATCCACCCAATTGGTACCATCAAAGGTTTGCCATTTATACACATAAGGAGTACTACCACCAGTAGCAGGTGTACCTGTTATAGCTAATGGTTGAGACCCTGGAGTATTACAAGCTGTATTACCACCATTAATGCTTATTGTTCCATCGGTTAAAGGTAAAGCTGGTTGAATACAAATGGTATTTGTCCAAGTATCTCTTGTATTTGTTGCACAATATTCTCTAATGGAACGACGATAACAAGTTAACACAACTGTTGGTGTAACTGGAGGGAAATAAGTACTATAACTATAGTCATTAATTTCTGTCCATGTGTTACCGCCATCTAAACTTTTTTGCCAAGCATAACCGGCATTCCAAAAATTACTAGCAGATTGAATATTGATTGCTGCATCGTAAGGGGCATTAGGTGCAATAGCAGTTTCGTTGGTTGCAATCATTCCTGGGTTTGGTACAGTTGTAACAATATAAATAGAACTTTCATTTGTGTATCCCGTATTACCGTTTGCATCAGTTGCTTTACGTCTAAACTTAGTTGTTTCAGTTAATATTCCAGGCTGGTAGGTTAAAGTATTGGAATTTGCAATTGTTTGCCAAGTTAAATCTGATTCTCCTTTTTTCTCCCATTCATAAGTATAAGGACCTGTTCCTCCAATTGCTAGGCTACCTTGTAATAAACTTGGCGTATTGTTAGGGAAAACACATGGGTAGTAATGTGTAAAGAAGCCTTGAAAGAAAGGAAGTGTAGTAACTATTTGAATGTGGATTATATCGGAGTAAGCAATGTTTCCGCAATTATCATCTGTTGCTTTTATTCTAAAAAAGTAACTTCCCACTGTATTAATTGCAGGAGATTGGTAGGTTAACCCATTTTCTCCAGAAATTGCAGACCATGGACCACCTAAAGCAGTTGCAGTTTCCCATTGGTAAGAGTATGCATCTGTGCCATATCTTGCACCTGCAGCAATCATTAAGTCTATTGGGCTACCTGGTAAATAATAATTATAATCTTTTACTGCATTATCTAATCTTATTTGACCAGCAGTAAAACCCTCTGTTAAATATAATCTCACTTCGTTAGAGTATGCAATGTTGCCATTAGCATCTGTTACTTTTCTTCTAAAATTGGTATTATAAGAAAGCATTCCTGGACTATAAGAATCACCATTTCCATTACTTACAACTGGAGCCCATCCGGAGTAGTCTATTTTTGCCTCCCATTGGTAAGTATAGGGTGCAGTTCCAGAACTTGGTAAAGTATTATTAATAATATCTGGTGCATCTGTATTTCTTTCAGTACAAATAGATGTGGCTGCAATAGAGCCAGGGTTTAATTGAGCTTTGGATGCAAAAGAGAACACTAATAAAGAAAACAAAAAGCTTAATGCTTTAAAGGGTACATTTTTTTTCATAACGCTTGTATTAAATAATTAAACAGCGTTTTTCACGGATAAAGTAAATGATTCTTATCTAAGAATATATGGATGACTATATAAGAGCAAATTTAATATAAAATAGTTGCTTTAAAATTCACTTTCATTCTAAAAACAAGTGTTTTACCTCTTTGGAGGGTATCATACAAGTGTCCTTTTTACCAAACCATTTATACCTGTTTTTAGCTACCCATTTATACAATGCATCTCTTAAAAATGTTGGAATAAATTTAAATATATATATAAACCTTATTGGAGGATTTAAGTGTCTTGCAATTTTTAAAGCTGCATCTGAATAGTAATAAACTTTACTTTCATCAATAAGTATAATAGAATCTATTGATTTTGGTATATTGTAATAGCTAATTAAAGACATACCAGTATTGCTTTGTAGCGATGTATAATGTAATTTTTTTTTCTTATCATGCTTTATACAAAAGTTAACCATTTTGTTGCAATAGTTGCAAACGCCATCAAACATTATAATTGTTTTGGGTAAATTATTCATCATCAAAAATTATAAAATAAAAAACAAAAAATGTCCATTTCTGTCTTTTTGGGGCATATAAATTATGCTATTATGTTAATGCATTATATTTTTAACATCTAAAATCATCATTTCTAATTTCTCATTACGAGAAATTAAAACATTTAATTTAGCTCCTGCATTTTGCAATGCATGTTTTACGGTTTGAATATTATTAGAATAATCATTATCAATTGCTACAATAATATCTCCTGCTTCAAAACCTGCTTTATCGCCTGGCGAACCTTTAATTACATCGGTTACAATTATTTTATCATCAATATAATATATTCCTAACCCTGTATAAGAGTAATCAAAAGCATCTACAAACTTTTTGTTTGGTTTTATATAAATTATTTTTTCAGGATAATTAATAATTAAATTAAATCTTCTTAATAAATCGTTTCCAATAATT
>JAIBAV010000152.1 GCA_019695015.1 Chitinophagaceae bacterium | reverse complement strand
TATAATACTTAGAAACAATACAAATGCAATTATTCCTTGCTTAAAGAGAATATATAAAATAGAATTGTGTGTACCTAAGTAGTATTCTTCATTTGGTGTATCATTTGAAATTAATAAGAATGAAGGTGCTGAATTAATATCAAAAATTGGTGTGCCAAAACCAAATCCAAATACAAACCCATTTACACTTGATAACGTTACGGTTTTTAATTCATAAGCCCAAAACATTATTCTCCAAATAATATTTCCTACTCCTGCACTCGGTATTACATCAATATATTGATATGCATCAGCAATATCTAAATCAAAAAATAAAGAAAATTTATTCGATAAATAAAGCAATGAAATCAAGGATAAAATAAAAAGGGTAAATAATAAAATTGGATTGAATAACCAAGAATAGAATTTATTTTTTTTATTAAATAAATATAGAAAAATAGTAGCTATAAAAATAACTTTAGGAGTATCTTCTCCCTTAATAAATACTAAGAGTAAGAGTACTATAATAAAAACAACTCTATTCGTTTTATTATGTATTAATGGAAGTAATGCTAAGTTATACCTATCTGAAGAAAAAGCATTAAATAAAGTGATTAACCATTTTTTTTTGCTCTTCCTTTTTTTGAAAAAAAAAAGCACAAAAAGGTTATAAAATTTCAACCCTAAGAAAAAAGAAAACATGGAATACCAAATAACAGTGGTTCTAAAAAACACATAAACATTTGAAGTTGTTTCTAAAAACAGAATTGAATAAATAATTTCAAAAAAGCCCCATAAAAGTAATATAAAAAATAAGTGAATAAGGTAGAACCCCTTTAAATAATCCTTTTTTACTACATCTAAAATATAATTAAAATTAAAAATTAAAAGTGCTATTCCTGCAAACACAAACAACTCGTTTGAAAAAATATATCTTTCCAGAGTAGAGAAGGTTGATTGTGCTATAAATAAAAAAAATAGCAACAAATAAAATAAGTTATTTTTCTGTTTAACAGTATGCACAAATTAAATATAAAGCTCTATAAAAGTATTAGTAATGGATGTTATTTTTTTATCACAACAATCAACCCTTCACCTTTATTCAATAACTTTCCTAATAAAGCTTTTAGAACAAAAATTGGGTAAAATAGTATCCAAAAAGAGTTGGAAGAAAATTTTGATTTAGATACAGCTTTTGAATAATCTATAATATTACTATGATTAAAATAATAGTAGCCTTTATACATTAGTTTATCGGCAAAGTTTTTAATAAAAAAGTTAAGATTATATCTTAAAAGTGGTGTGGCGGTATATCTGTTTTTTCACCAATAGAAAGCCAAACTCTTTCTCTATTAGGGGTAGAGATAAAAATGATACCATTGGGTTTTAAAATAGTAAAGGCATTTTTAATTAATTTTTTAAATCGTAATAACAAAATTATTTTAAACGGAAAAGCTAAAAACTCTTTAAGTTGCTGCATATTTTTTAAATTGTAGCATTTGGATAATTAGGAAGAAAAACATAAACAGCTCACCAATTATTAAAGCAAATGCAATACCTAAGCTCCCGTATTGAATTGATAGAATAAAAGAACAAGTAACAGCAATAATTGCATTTATCAAATACAACCTTTTATATACAACCGACTTATTTTGAGTTACTAAAAACTGTGTGCTAATGAAACTATTTATTAAAACAAAGCCAACCCAAATAATTAGAGTAAAAAATACAACTCTATACCCAAGCAATTGTTCATTATTTAAATTTCCGAACAAATATGTATTAATATAATTAATGCCTAAACCTGAGGTAATTAAAATAATAACTATAAAAGCTACTAATGCCAAAAGAGATTTCTTAAAAATTTTAAATGCCTCTTCTTTAGATTTTTTAGAAAAAAGCTTTGCAAAAAATGGCAATAATGCTTGGTTTAAAGGTTGCACAATTGCAAATACATAATAAGCTAATCTTGAATATGCCGAAAAAATACCAAACTCATTTTCTGATACTCTCTTTTTTAAAATTATAGTTGAACCTGACACAATTGCCCAATTAAGAATTGAGATGAAAAATATTTGGAAAGATTCTGCCAATAACTCTTTAAACTGTTTAACCTTAAACTTTATAAAGGAAAATTTTTGAAAATAAACCATTATCAAAAATGATAAAATTAATGCAGCAAAATAAGCAACTGCTTCATACAAAGGGATAAGAAAAAGTGGTGAATTTTTATTAATTGTAAGAAAAACAAAACATAGTAAGATAATCTTTGAAATTAAATTAACTAAACTAAAAATTGAATTTTTTTGTATCCCCTGAAAAAACCAAATTGGTAAATTTATTTGAAAACAAAAGCTTAAAAAAACAAATAAGAACAGGTGAAAATTATTTGCATTATATCCTTCAAAGAAAAAATAACCTAAAAAAAACACAGTTGAAATAAGCGTTAAAAACAGTTTGAA
Organism: Chitinophagaceae bacterium; assembly: GCA_019695015.1. Lineage (GTDB taxonomy): Bacteria > Bacteroidota > Bacteroidia > Chitinophagales > Chitinophagaceae > UBA1930. Next base: position 315 of record JAIBAV010000152.1, on the reverse strand, counting down.
TACTATTACAAAAGAAGCCGTTTTATTTCTTTCGTTATTATCTTCTTCGCTATTAGAAATTGCTTTTACAGCAGTTACAACAAATCCAAAATCAATAAATAAAGCATAAGTTTGTAATACCGATTGAGCGTAGAAATATTCGCCAAATTTTTCTACACCAAACATTCTTAAAATAAAAGGCATTAACAATAAAGGCACCAAAAAATTAATACCTTTTGTAAGAAATGCATGAAAAATATTGCTAAAAAGTATCTTCCTATTCAATATATCATTTTTGCTTTATCAATGATAATTTGGCATCTAAAGTTTTCTTTT
>JAIBAV010000129.1 GCA_019695015.1 Chitinophagaceae bacterium | reverse complement strand
GGAAGACAATATGAATCTTGCTGAGGCCTTTATTAAATCCATCATTCAGTATGTGATGGATAATAATGCGGAAGACCTGCAATTCCTGGCGCAACGGCTGGATGAAGAAGAAAAACAAAAGCCACAAAATGAAAGGCAAGAGTTTGGCCTTTTAGAAAAATTAAATTTTGTAACTGAAAATAAATTTGAAAGAATTACCTATACCGAAGCTATTGATATTTTAATAAATAGCCCAGCTTATAAGAAAAAGAAATTTAAGTATGATGTTAGTTGGGGCATTGATATGCAAAGTGAACATGAAAGATATTTAGTTGAAAAACATTTTAAAAAGCCTGTAATAGTAACTGGCTACCCTGCAGCTATTAAAGCATTTTACATGAGATTAAATGAAGGTTGCGAGCCAGGTAAAGAAACCGTTGCAGCAATGGATATTTTGGCACCTGGTATAGGTGAAATTGTAGGTGGCAGTCAAAGAGAAGAAAGATATGATGTGTTACTAGCAAAAATGAAACAATTTGATATTCCTGCACAAGAAATGAACTGGTATTTAGATACCAGAAGATTTGGAACTGTACCTCATGCAGGTTTTGGTTTAGGCTTTGAACGTATGGTGCAATTTGTAACAGGCATGACAAATATTAGAGATGTAATACCTTTTGCAAGAACACCAAAAAATTGTGAGTTCTAATAACTGAAATTTACTTAATAATTATTTGTATGCAAGTATTATCAAAAGCAATATCTTAAAAACAATTCGAACAATAAAGCAGTGCAATAGTTTTATAAATTGCTGGATACAGATAAAACATTTGAAGAACAAGTAGCTTTTCAGCAACAGCTAAAAGCAGCCTTACATTTGAATAATAAGCTGCAATTAAAAGTACAATGAACAAAGACAATTGAAATGATGAATATAAAATAAAGGCTGCACTTGTGCAGCCTTTATTTATTTGAATAGAAAAAATTAATTATCCGACAGGTTTTATAATAAAATGAACTCTGAATGTGTAATCCCCTTTTTTAATATCTATATAATTTTTTTGATATACACAATCTTTCAAATCTTTATTAGTGCTGTTGTTTAATTCCTGTAAAGTGGTCATCAAACCTATAGTTGATGATTCTATGGCTTTTGTTGGGTCCATATCTGATAAAGAACCTGCTATACTGATATACCCTTTTTCAAAATCTGTCTGAGAAATGCTAAAGTTAAAAGTAGGATTACCTAGTGCAGGATACTTTTTCCCTATTTCCATTGGTACATAACTTATTGCGTTTTGGTTGGCAGTTTTATTAAAAATAATACCGCCATTTTTGATTAATTTTTTCTGAGTGCCGTTTTTTGTAAATATTTTAAATTCAAGTAATCCTGCATATTCAGATGTTTTACGATAGGGGTCAACTTTTTCATCATCTACAAACAAAGTTTCAAATTCAATGTTGGAAATAGTAAATTCTTGATGCCATTCTAATTTAGTTCCAGGAATAGGTTTTGTGGTTTTTTTAAAGAATGGATTAGGAAACAGCGTACTGTCTCTAGTACTATAATCCGTTTTTTTTGTTAATGGATTGAGTAAGCCTGCTTGCCGTACAACCCACATTCCTGAATTATCGGGTAATCTTTTGACTTTTAAATATATTATTGAAACTGCAATAGTACCAAATGCGTCTTTTGTTGATGATGAGTACACAGATGTTTTGGTTCTTTCCCATCCATCGACTAATTGCTGTGTAGTAAAATTTGCAAACGCTTTATTGTCCTGAGATACGTCAATACTATTTGCCTGTTTTGTATTAATAGAAACTTTTAGCTTAGGAGTAATTTTACTTGTAGAAGGTTGTTCAAAGGCAGTTATTCCTTCAATCTGTGCTTTTACAGCCTGCAATGAAATAAAGCATATTGCAGCTATCATTATTCTTTTCATGTTTTTTGCTTTTAGTGAAATGATTTATTGATTTTTTATTTAAAGTTTTATAAATTCTACTCGTCTGTTATTGGCTTTTCCTGTAGGTGTATTTGTGGTATCAACAGGCTCGCTGCCTCCTTTGCCATCTGTTTGCATACGAGAAGCATCTATGCCAAATTCATTGGTTAAAACACTTTGCACAGCAGCAGCTCTTTGTTTAGATAAAGTAAGATTGGCATTGGCATCGCCATCATTGCTGGTGTGTCCTGTTATTTTTATTTTAATGGTTGGATTTTCTTTTAATACAGTTGCTATTTCTTTAATTACAGCATAGCTTTCAGGTTTTACTTCTGCTTTTTGAAATTCAAACAAAATACCATTAGTAACAAATTTTCCTTCTGTAATCAGTTTGTTTCTTGTATCAGGCAAGCCTTCTGCAACACGTAAATTAGCAAGAAAAGCACTGCCATCCCATATATTGGTGGCAAATAAAGGAGCATACTGTATATCTGCTTCAAATGCTCTTGGCAAATCCCACACTTTGGTTTCATTAATATATATTCTTAGTCTTGTTTTTTGTCGCCAAACAGAAATATGGTTTACTTCTGAAATTTTCCAACCTGTAAAAGCAGCTTCATTTTCTAACAGTTTATTTTCTGTTTTACCAAAAACCCAAATTTTAGTAGTGCTTTTTGCATTTTCGTCATTGGTTACATTTGGATGAATGTCTATGCCTACACCTGGTTTGTTGTCAAAAAACTGGTCAAACATTAAGTTGCGGTTGCTTACAGGTGTAAAATACAATTTCAGTCCAGATTGCATTTCACTGAAATCATCTGTTACAGCCATATCAAATTCTATGGTAAAATTTTCGGGTAGTGTATTTACAAATTCGGGGAAAAAAATACCATTGTTGCCAAATTGTAGCCACTTGTTTTCTACACCTTTAAAAGTTACTACTTCGCCTGATGCATTGGTACTCCATTTTGCGGGAAAATCGCCAACGGCATCTTGCGAAAAATCTTCATAAGATGTTATTTTTTCACCGGGTATAAAATCAAATTTGCTGTAAGCTTTAAAGCCTTTGTTTATAGGCGTTACAGGAGTAGTATCTGTATTATCTGAAGAAGTGGTAGGTGTAGTAGTTTCATTATCATTCGCTGTTTCTTTTGTTTCTTTATTTTCTGATTCGTTTTTCTTCTTTTTCTTTTTAAAAATTCCTTTTATGCCTTTTTCTACTTTATCTAATCCTTTGTCAATAGCTTCATCGGTTCTGGTTTCTCTCCTTTGTTCCGTTTTTTCTTTGGCTTTTTCTTTGGTTTTTTCCCATACGGTTTGGGAGTTTAACTGTGTAATCATAAAAAAAATGCCCCCTACAATAAATAATGCTTTCATATTTAGTTTTTTTAGCTGTATAAATACTTAGTGTGCTAAAACAGAAAAAAGTAAACATTATTTTTTATTTTTTTCTTTGCGTTTACTTTTACTACATTATTTACACTAATGAATACAATAGCACAGCTAAAACTGGGGAATGAAGCAACAGTAAAGGATGTTTATAATTGTAATAAGCAAGGATTTATTTCTTTTGCAGGTAAGTATGATGTTTCTGAATATGAAGCAACAGATATATATCAAGATGCAGTAATTGCATTAATTGAAAATGCTCGAAAAGGAAAATTGGATAATTTAAAAAGTTCTTTAACTACATATTTATTTGCCATAGGAAAATTTATGTTGTTTGCTTATCTGAAAAAGCAAAACAAACAAGTAATGATGAGTATAGATGAAGCTGTTGAATGGAACAGTTATGAAACAGAACAGCAAGAGGAACAAACGGCTTTGCTGCAAAAACATTTTGAACAATTAGGAGAACAATGTAGAAAAATGCTCACGTTGTTCTATTATGAAGAAAAAAAATTGGAAGAAATAATGCACCTGATGAATTATGATAATAAAGATGTAGTAAAAAGCCAAAAACATAGATGCCTTAAGCAATTAAAAAACCTGATGGGAAAAAATGGATAAGCAAACATTGATAACACAATATTTTGAAAATAATTTGAGCAAGGAAGCATTGCAGCAGTTTAATGAATTGCTGCAAACGGATAAAGCATTTGCAGAAGAAGTAACTTTTCAACAACAGCTAAAAGCAGCTATACATTTAAACAAAAGGCAGGAACTGAAACAACAATTACAACAATATGAGCAAGGAAAAGTAGGGAAAATCAATGTAAGAAAATGGCTGTACATTGCTGCTGCCATTATATTTATTGCAGGTTCTGGAATATTGGTTCTTGTGCAAAAGCCTGATGCAAAAGAGTTGTATGCTGCATATTATCAACCCTATCCAAATACTGTGCAACCAATTGTAAGAGGCAATAATGATAATGAAAAAAATGTGTTTGCTGCTTTTAATGCTTATGAAAAAGGACAATATGAAACGGCTTTAACTTTATTTGATGAATTATACACAATACACAAAAAAGACTATCCTATTCTTTATAAAGCCATTTGTTTTTTGCAACTTAATCAGCCAAATGAATCTATAGAAATTTTAAAGCAATACAATTTTACCGAATATGAATTTATAGTAATGGGTAAATGGTATTTGGCAATGGCTTATTTAAAAACAGGTGATAAAGAAAACGCTATTCCTTTGGTAAAATATGTATCGGAAAATGAAAACCCTTTTCAAGATGCAGCAAAGACTTTATTTAAGAAACTGAATAAGTAGTTTTCTTATATTTTTTCTTTATCCACCAACCGCTTAATAAAATTATTACTCCACCAACAAGTATAAGCCATATTGTGTAGTTAGTATTTTTTATGGGTTGTGTATTGCCGTTTATTACAAATCCTGCCCAATAATAGGGATGCGATTTTGCAGGATTGTTTTTAATAAATTGTTGTTTGGCATTTTTTAATGCTTCGTCTTTTGATTGACCTTTACCAAGATTTTTATAAAATAAAATCATTAGTTCTGCTGTTTCTTTATCAGGCACTTCCCATAAAGAATAAACAGAAGATTGCACACCACTATATACTAATGCTCTTGATAAACTCATTAATCCTTCGCCATGTTGCATAGTGCCAATACCTGTATTGCAGGCACTTAAAACTACCATTTGAGCAGGAAAATTCAATGCATATAGTTGATAAAAATGTAGCTTTTCATCATTACTGAAAATAAGGTTGGAGTTTTCGTAACGATTGTTGTCTATTTGGGCGTGCATGGCTAAATGATAAATGCCATATTTGCCAAGACTGTTTAGAAAGTTGTTTTTTGTAGCATTGTTGCCATTGTACAATACACCTTTGTTAATTTGTACTATTTGTGCTGCTTCTTTGCTGGTATTTTCTAAATTGTATAAATCGCCACGTGTGGTAATAGCATTTTTAACGGGTAAAGGTAAATTTGGATAATCTGGTGCAAAAGCTACTGTGCCTGTAATGTGTTTGTTGGCTGCATTTTGGAGTTGCCATAATTGTAAAGCATAAGAATAACTGATAGTGTAGTCTGTAATTAATAAATGATTGGTATTAGGATTAATCAATGCTTCAAAGGGAAGAAAACTTAAAAAATCTTCTGGAATTATAATTATGTCAGTTGTGTTCTTTAATTCTTCGTAAAAGGGCTTTACTAATAATGTAAATAATGTTTCAGCATTTTTTTTATATATAGGGCTGATGTTTTTTAAAGCTGCATGAAACAAATTGACCTGATTTTGTAAGTGAGCAATACTGCCTATTTCGTGCAAATAAATATTATTGTAAGTAACAGCTAAACCATATACTTTATTATCTGCCACAGTATATTTTATAATGAGTTGGTTTTTGTGCAGCTTTTTTTGAATGTTTTTGATGGCAAACTCTTCCGATTGGAATGTGTGAAAAAATTGGTCTGTTTTGCTAATTTCTTTGTCTAATACTGCAATTTGTTGGTTTAGTTGTTGCTGTTGTTTTTTATCTTCTTGGGTTTTATTGTCAAGTATTTCGTAATTGCTTAATGCTGCTGCAAGCATATTTCTTTTGTTCAGCAATTCGTAAGGGGTTTTAAGATTTTCGCTGTAACGGCTCAGAAATTTTTTCCATAAATGTTTGGATGTGTTGTTTTCTATAAGATTTACGGCTGATGAGTAATCTGTATTTTTTTGTTCAAGAGATACAGTCAATATTTTTTCTGTTATTTGTTTGTTCAGGTCATCTAATGCTTTATTGTAAAATTCTCTGGAGTAATAAGTTTTAAATAATTGTGCAGCTAATGTATAAAAATGTGTTGCTGTGGTAAGATGTTCTTTTTGTTTGCTTTGGTTGAACATTCCATAATAAATATTTCCAGACTTTATGAAAATAATAATTTGTGTATGGTTTATTTTATGTGTAAACTGGTTGAGGAAAAAAGTTGAAAAATTATCTGCAGTAATATTTTGTTTAAGGAGTAGGCTGTAAAGTTGTTCTAATTGCTTTACAGCTTCTTTGTTTTTATGCAACGATTGTAATAGCTCTGCTTTTAAAGCTATTAAACCATAATGACTGTTGTTTTCTGGGGGAAACTGAAAAACAGTTAATGCTTTTTCTACATAACTATAAGCATCTTGATATTTGCCCATTATATTATAAATAATAGCTTTGTGGGCGGCGGCTTTCATTTTGTAAAAATCTTCATGCACAAGAGCTTCGGCTTTGGCATAATATTCTAATGCTTTTGTATAATTCTTGCTTATGCGATATTGATATGCTATTGCATCATAGGCTTCCAATAAATGGGCTAAATCATTTTTCTTTTCTGTGGATAAAGGCGGTGTAAATTTTTTTTCTAATGCTGCTATATGTGTTTGTATATTTTTTTCATCACCTGCATTGGCATAATATCTTATGGCTGTAAGTAAAATAAAAATATCTCTATTCCATTTTTCATAAGCGTTCAGTTTGTTCCATTCTTTTCGTAAAGGAGGGTGATTGAAATTTGCTCTGTATTCATTCAATGTATCTAACAGATTTTTGGCAGCTTTCATATCGCCATTGTCTATTAAAGCAGTAATAAGGTTTCCCATACCTGTTATGTTACTGCCTATGTTGTTGCTGTAATATTTTCTTACAATATTGTATGCTTTGGTAAGATAGCTGATGCTTTTGTCGTACCTGCCAATAGCTTCATAAGCAAGAGCAAGGTTGTTGTAGTTATCAGCTAATTTTTCTTTATTTTTTTCAGTGTTTTTTAAATACCCATTTAAAGAAGTTTCATAAAGATTTACAGCCTTATAATATTGTTTATTTGCATTGTATAATTTGGCTAAGGAAAATATATAATCGTTGTATGCAGTGTCATTGGAATTGATTGTTTGTAAGTGTTGCTCTCTTAGTTTTATAGCAGCTTCATATTCCCCTATTGTTGCTAAACTGTCTGCTTTGTGTAGTAAGGAATGGGGTTGCTGTGCTTGCAGCAGTGTATGAAACAAAACGGAAAAAAAGACAAGCAATACTAATTTCATCTTGTATAAACAGGTTTATTCTGTATAAAATGGTTTGTAAATGGCTTGCTTTTGAGAATCATTTAGCCTTCTTTTATTTGATGGAAAAATGCTTTCTTCAAAGTCTTTCCACTCTTCACTTGTTATGTTTAATAAATACTCAATATTTTCAATTCTTTTAGCTTTTAACGAATCGTAGAAAAACTCCTTTGCATTGTAGTTTGGCAAAGGTTGGTTACCTACTTAAAAAAAATATTTTTTTTAAAATTACATCATTAGCACTCAAAATCAATTAAAGCAAAAAACTAAAAATATCGTTAGTGCAAGAACTATCTTCCACCTCCTGGGCAATGTTGTTTTAAATAATTTGTAAATAGTGTTGATAAATGTTGAAAAGTACCTTTGCCTTCGCTAATACTATGAGAACGATTAGGGTAAGACATTAGAGTGAACTGCTTATTAAATTTAACCAATTCATTAATTAACAATTCTGTGTTTTGATAATGCACATTATCATCTCCTGTTCCATGTACTAATAGTAAATTTCCTTTCAATCCTTTTGCATGTGTTATGGCAGAAGCCTGAATATAGTCGTCTTTATTTTCTTGTGGCAACCCCATATAGCGTTCTTCATATATATTATCATAAGTTAACCTGCTTGCAACTGGTGCAATAGCAATGCCTGTTTGATAGATATCGGCATATTGAAATAATAAGTTTAAAGTAGTTGAGCCACCACCACTCCAGCCCCAAACTGCAATTCTGCTTTTATCTACATAATTCCATTTTAAAATTTCTTTTGCAGCCATTGCTTGGTCTCTTACATTCAAAATTCCAACTTTTTTATAAATAGATTTTCTCCAAGCAGCACCTTTAGGCAATGGGGTTCCTCTTCCATCAAGGCTAATCTGAATATAGCCATCAGCAGCAATATTTCCTTGATACAAAAAAGTACTTGCACTACCATAAGTATCTCTAACAGTAGCAGAGCCTGGCTCGGTATATACATAAAACACAACAGGGTATTTTTTGGTAGAATCGAAATTTTCTGGTAAAATTTTCCAGCCATCCATAGTTACGCCATCTTCTGTGGTTACTTTAAAAAATTGGGTAGTTGCATTTTTATTTGGCTTTGTTTTAATTTCTCCTTTTATATTTTCTCCTGTTTGCAAATTAACCCACTCTTCAGATGGTGGTATAGTGGCACTAGAAAAACTATGTTTTGCATATAACCCATTTGGAGAAACCTGATAACTATGAGTGCCATTTTGTTCAGCAGAGGAAACTAAAATTGCGTTACCTGTTCCATCTAACTTAACTTTATACAAATATTTTTGCAATGCATTGTTTGGCGATGCCGTAAAATATACAAAGCCTGTTTTTTCATCTATACCACAAAAGTCAATCATATCATACTCTCCATTAGTTAATAAGGTTTCTTTTTCCCCTTCGTTGCTTATTAAATAAATATGCCTCCAACCATCTTTTTCGCTAACCCATAAAAAGTCTTTATTATTATTCACCCATTCCCAACCCATTGGATTATCGTTATTCCACCTACTTTTAATATCAATCCATGCATTATCTTTTTCAGTATAAATTAAAGATGCAGTTGCAGTTTTTGAGTTTAAAAAATAAATTTTACTTACTTGTTGTTTTCTATCAAGTTGCTGAATTATAAGTTTACCATTATTGGCCCACTCCATTCTTGTAATATAATTTTGAATAGCACTTCCTGGCACATTCATCCATTTTGTTTTTTGGGTTGCAATATCTACCACACCTACTTTACAAGCTGATGGGTCTTCGCCAACTTTAGGATATTCTACAGGAATGGTAAAAGAATAAATAGAGTCGGTATTATTTATCATTAAAAAGTTGCGAATATTTCTTGCATCTATTTGCCAATATGCAATGCTTTTACTATCTGGGTTCCATCTAAATCCATCTCTACAGCCAAACTCTTCTTCATATACCCAATCAAAAGTGCCATTAATTATTCTATCTGTACCATCTTTTGTTAGCTTAGTTATTTTATTAGTACCTAAATCCTCAACATAAATATTGTGTTTGCTTACATACGCAGCTTTTTTTCCATCGGGAGAAATTTTAGCAAACATTAATGTAGATGCACTTAGTGATTTACCCAATTGAACTAATTTTCCTGTGTTTTTATTATAAATAAAATAATCCCCTCTTGTTTCATATCTCCAAACTTTTTTACTATTACTAAAAATTAAAAAAACATTTTCATCAGTACTTACTGAAAAGCTTTTAATACTTAATTCCGAATTTTTCCCTTCAGGTACTAATGCTTTTTTCTCCACTAAAATGGTTTTATCAAATTTAGGTAAGCTAAATTTTACAATATCTCCTTTTTCGGTAGTATAATAAGCATTTCCAGCCTCATTCCATTTTAAACTACCACCACGTTGTGCATAAGAAAAAGAAATAAGAACAATTAGTATGATGCTAAGATGTATTTTTTTCATTTCTTTAATTTTTTTGCAAAATATAGTTTTAATAGTACAATAATAATAAAACATACTTTA
>JAIBAV010000013.1 GCA_019695015.1 Chitinophagaceae bacterium | reverse complement strand
AAACTTTTTATTGCACAAAAGTTTTTTACGTTTTTTTTGAAAATTTTTTGTGAATGGGTATTAGTTTTTATGAATGGCAAAGTAAACAACATGCATATTTGTATTACTTTTAAGCTCAGATTATATTTTTATGAAACTTATGTTAAAAAAATATTTTAAAATTTTATTGCAATTCTTTTTACAGGGTGTAGTTGTTTTAGCACCAATTGGTATTACCGTTTGGGTAATTGTTTCTCTTTTTAATGTAATAGACGATTTGTTGCCCAACTTATTGAGTAATGTTTTTCCTAATTATATTAAAAAAGATATCAATGGTAATTTTGAAAAAATTACAGGATTAGGGTTTGTAATGGTTATTATGCTTGTGCTTTTTGTTGGTTGGCTCTCTTCTTTATTACAAATTGGCAAAGCATTAAATATTTTTGATAAAGTTTTAGAAAATACACCAGGCATTAAAATTATTTATAGTTCCGTTAAAGATTTTTTTGAAGCTTTTGCAGGTAATAAGAAGAAATTTGATAAGCCGGTATTAGTAAATGTAGATGCAAATAATGTTTGGCGTATTGGGTTTATTACCAAATCTGATGCTACTGATTTTGATTTGAAAGATCATTTAGTGGTATATGTGCCACATTCTTATGCAATAAGTGGTATTACTTATTTTGTACCTAAAAGTAATGTGAAAGAATTAAAGAATATAACTGCTACAAATGCAATGAAATTTACGGTAAGTGGTGGTGTTGTAGATTTTGATGATGTTAACGATAAGGCAAACTAAACTTATTTTTTACTTGTCTAAGCTAAATGTTTGATTGTTTTTGAATAGTAAATTTTGCATGTTACCTTTTAATATTTATTTTAAATATTTTAAAATTTCATCGCTATCTGCTTTTACATTACTCGGAAAATGTGCTAATAATCTTCCTTTTTCATCGATTAAAAACTTATTAAAGTTCCATTTTATGGTTACATCCATAACACCATTTTCGCTTTTATTGCAAAGCCATTTATAAATGGGTGCTGCATTTTCTCCTTTTACATCTACCTTGCTTGCTAAAGGAAAACTTACACCATATCTTACCTTGCAAAAAGAGTTAATATCATCATTGCTACCCATTTCTTGATGTCCAAATTGATTGCAAGGAAATCCAACAATCACTAATTTATCTTGATAGGTTGTATATAAAGATTGCAACTCGGCATATTGATAAGTGTATTGACATTCTGAAGCAGTATTTACAATCAATATTTTTTTCCCTTTAAACTTAGCAAAATTTATTTTTCCCCCTTCAATGCCATCCACTTTAAAAGAGTAAATTTTTTTTTGTTTGTAAATTGTAAAAGATGCAGCAGTTAAAATTAATACAAGTAATAAGAGGTAATGTTTTGCTCTCATAAGCTCTTGATTTTGGTGTAGTAAAGTTAAAAAAAATATTGAATAATATAATTTTGTTAGGAAAAATGACAGTTTGAGGTAATACCTAAATAAAATAAATGTATGTAATACATTGATTTAAAATAAGATAAGTAGGTATTTTTTTCGGCTTAAAAAAAATTAATAAACAATTATTGTCTTTCGTAACAACCTAAATCTGGTAAACCAATACTTCTATTATTTCCATCTAAGTCTGTTAGTAAACTTGTATTAGTGCCTTTATTTATAGCAGCAGCATTTGGTTTTAATCTAAAATTATAATATCTATTATTTATATTAATACTATCAAAATCTGGTGGTATATTTTTTAATTTATTACCATTAAAATTAGCAGTACTTGGCTCGTTATTTTTTAACTTATATAAAGTGTTATTGAAGTTTACATTAAAAATGGTGCTGCCTTGTTTTTTAATAGAAATTTCATCTTCTGGTATTCCGCCATCGCCATAAACAATACAATTGGTAAAATTGGCTGTTAAATCATTACTGATTGTTTCAGATACTTTATTACTGATATTTAGTACTGGATATTTATGTTGTAAATAATAATTACCAATACTTGTAACTGTACAATGCGTAAAATTATAATTGCCGCCTGCTGTTAAATATATATTATAACCACTATTACTAATTAAACAATTATTTGCTTCAATGGATGAGTTGGTAGCACCCACAGCAACATCATAAATATTATCTAAAATACATTCGTTTAAAATTAGTTTTGGGTTTGCATTAGATGATGGGTTTTGAGCAATTGTACCTTGGTAAGCATTTTTAATAATACAATATTGCATGACATTATTTACACTGTTATCTAAAAAATAGATGCCAGGCCAGCCACCAGGAAAATCTCTATAAGGTTCATCTAATCTATCTCCTGTAAAAATAATTTTTGAAGGCTCGTCCTTTTCTCCAATTGCTTTAAGCGTACCTTGTACTAACATTGGAGCATTGGCATGAAAATATACTTTGGTTCCCTTTGCTATGGTTAATGTTACAGATGGTTGAACAGTTAAAGCACCAACTACAACAATGGGTAAATCTTTATTCCAAGTGGTATCAATAGTTACCAATTTATTTTTTAAGAAAATAGCATTTTGGCCATAAGCTTGTAACTGAACAAAACGGGTATTACCATTATAGCTTATTTTAATACTATCTTGAATAATAAATGGTAAATTGGTTACTGTCGGATTTATGTTTACCATAGCAAAAACATAAATACTATCGTTGGCATTTATCTCTATGTTTTCTACAATTGATGAAGAGAAACCATCTACATTCATTTTATAAAAAGAAAGATTACCCCCCATCAACTCTACAGAGGTTAGTTTTAATTTTTTATTGTTTGGATTAAAAATTTTAAACGATTGTGTGATGGATCCAACAGAAGTAAAAACAGTATCATAAAATAAAGTATCTACCGATGTTCTGAGTAATGCATTGCTATCTGTAATAAATCCTTCTTTTTTACAACTTGTAAAAATAAAAGCAGTAAAACATATACAAATACTAAAAAGGGATAACAATTTTTTCATATAAAATCAAGAAACATCGTTTAAATATACAATCAATTAAATAAAAATAAAAAGGTTATGGGTTAATACAAAAAAGCCTGCAACTTTTGCAGGCAATAATTTTGTTCAATTCTTTATTAAGCAGTTTTAGTTGCTGCTTTGTTGGTTTTAGTTTTGTGCGGTCTGCTTTTACCAAATGAACCTTTAAAACGTTTGCCTTTAGCTGTTTTTTTATCACCTCTACCCATGATTGTGTTTTTAGTTATTTTAATGAATTGCAGCAAAAATAAAAAATCCTGCTGAAATGAGCAGGATTTTTTATTAAAGTTCTTAAAATTAGATTTTTGAACTTAATTCTTTACCAGCTTTAAAACGAGCTACTTTTTTAGCTTTAATTTTAATTGTTTCGCCAGTTTGAGGATTTCTTCCTGTACGAGCTGCACGTTTAGAAACAGAAAAAGTACCAAAACCTACTAAAGTTACTTTATCTCCTTTTTTTAATGTTTTAGTAACTGTATCAACAAAAGAGTCTAAAGCAGCATTAGCTTGAGTTTTTGTGATACCTGCATCGTCTGCAAGTTGTGCAATCAATTCAGCTTTGTTCATGATTAATTGTGTTTTTAATTGTTTAATTAGTTAGTGAAAACAAATTTATTAGCTTTTGCAATGCAACAAAATATTTTTATTTGTTTTTGTTTTTTTTATATTCTTTAAAACCCTTACTAATAAAGGATTTTAGAAGAATTATTTAAAATGATGCATAAAATAAAACAACCTTAATCGGCTGAAACCATTTATGGCAAAGGGTTTTAGCTGATATTGCTCAAGTGCAGTAAAATCAATAGTTGTAGAGGAATATAAGAAAGAAATTGAATAAACAAAATTGTTTTATAAATCTATCCACAATCAATTCACAACCTGCATAAATGTTCTAAATGCAGCAAATTTATTACCCCAAGCCAATAAACCAGCCTCTCTTAATAAAGGTGCAAACAACTCAATATACCTATTATAATCGGCTTTACTCTCTAAATAATATTGAACGGCATAGGTTGTATTTTCTTCTTCCTTAGTGTCTAACAGTTTTACTAATTGGTATTTTGTAAAACAACCTGTATTCATTACTTCGGGTATATGAATATTTTGTAGCCAAATTAACCATGCATCATGTATGCTTGGTTCTACTTGAATTGTTACGTTATAAATAAACATTATTTATTTTTTTTAGCAACCATGGTTAGTATAGTTGCAATACCTGTTATTTCATTGCTTTCATCAAAAATTTCAACCAACCATTTTACAATTCCTTTAGGTAAATCATTTTCATCTTTGGTATCTTGTGCAATTTTTTCTTTACAGGTAAATCGTATGTAAATTTCGGCACCCGGATAAACTGGTTTGGTAAATCTTAACTCATCAATTCCGTAGTTCAACAATACCGGATTTTTTTTAAAGCCATCTACAAACAAACCTGCTGCAATACTCATAATAAAATATCCATGAGCTACTTGTTGTTCAAACATTGTTCCTGAAAAGTCTGTTTCTGTTTTATGGGCATAAAAATGATCACCACTAAGGTCTGCAAATTTGTTGATGTCTTCACTCGTTATGAGCCTTTTTTCTGTTATTAACTGATCTCCAATTTGTAGTTCTTCAAAATATTTAGTAAATGGATGACGGCCATCAATATTTCCTTTTGCATTTGGTTGAAATACTTTAGAAACTGCAGTTAACATTGTTGGGCTACCTTGTATGGCAACTCTTTGCATATAATGTTTTATTCCTCTTAAGCCTCCCATTTCTTCTCCACCTCCTGCACGTCCTGGTCCACCATGTACTAATAAAGGTAATGGACTACCATGCCCTGTATTTTCCTTTGCACATTCATTATTTAAAACTAAAATTCTTCCATGATAAGCACCTGCACCTAAAACATAATTTGTTGCATTTTTTTCAGAAGCTGTAACAATAGAACTTACAAGAGAGCCTTTCCCCATTTTTGAAAGCTCAATGGCTTCTTCTAAATTTTTATATGGCATTAATGTACTCACTGGCCCAAAAGCTTCTACTTCATGCACTTCGTTAGTTAAAAATGGTGTAGTATTTAATAAAAGCATTGGGCTAATAAATGCACCTTTATTTGCATCGGCATCAATTGTTTCTACACTATCTAAACTACCATAAATTAATTGTGAGGAAGCCAACAGTTTTTGAACTTGTGTTTTTACTTCATTACGTTGTGTATTACCTGCCAAACTTCCCATTCTAACTTTTTCATTCAAGGGGTTGCCAATGGTAGTTTGAGAAAGTGCTTTAATTAATGCAGTTTGTACTGCTTCTATTTTATTTTCGGGTACAAAAATTCTTCTTACAGCAGTACATTTTTGTCCACACTTTACGGTTATTTCTTTTCTAACTTCTTTAATAAAAATATCCCATTCTGGCATTTCAGGTGTTACATCGTTGCCTAAAATAATGCAGTTTAACGAATCTGCTTCCATATTAAATGGCACATTTTCTTCTAAAATTCTTTTATGAGATTTAAGCATTAAACCTGTAGTGGCACTACCTGTAAAAGTTACTACATCTTGGCTAGTTACATAATCTAACATATTACCTGCACTGCCACAAATAAGCTGTAAAGCACCGTTTGGTAAAATGTTAGAATCCATTATTTCTTTAACCACTGCTTCTGTTAAATAGGAAGTAACGGTAGCTGGTTTTACCACGCATGGCATTCCTGCCAATAAATTAACAGCTATTTTTTCTAGCATACCCCAAACAGGAAAGTTAAAGGCATTGATATGTATAGCTACCCCTTCTTTAGGAACTAGAAGGTGATGACCCATAAAAGTATTTTGTTTACCTAAAGCATGATGTTCTCCATCTAAACAAAAAGGAGTATCGGGTAATTTTCTTCTTAAAGATGCGTTAGCAAATAGGTTACCAATACCACCTTCAATATCAATCCAACTATCTGCTTTTGTGGCACCTGTTTGGTAGCTAATAGAATAAAATTTATCTAAATGTTTTCTTAAATGGTTGGCTAAGGCTCTTAACATTAAACCTCTTTCATGAAAACTCATTTTGCGTAAAGCACTACCTTTATTTCTGGCATAACTTAAAATATCATCAAAGTTTAAACCTGCTGTACTTGCTGTTGCTATTGCATTTCCTGAAACTGCATTATATAAAACTTGCCCATCACCATCTCCTGTAATTTTTTTTCCTAAAATATAATTGTAAAGCTTTTGCATAAATATTTTTTATGAGTAAAATACAAATCTAAGGTAAACTAGTTTTATGTTTTGAATATACCTGCTATGAATAATTTTTATATAATTTAAATAAGAGTAGGAATTAAAATTCAATTATCACCATTATCAATTTGTACTTATTTTTATAGTAATTTTAAAAGTATGAAATTGCTTTTTTCTTTCTTGTTTTTTTCAATAAGTATTGTATCTGCTCAACACAATTATCTTACATTTAATAGAGATTCTACTGTAATTAACTTAACAATTGTTGGAGCAAGCCATCTAGCATCTCTTCCTCTAAAATGTATAGACATTGAGTTTCCTAATAAAACAAGCCATACGTCAGAAACTTTAGAAGATCATATTCTTTCTCCCAAACAGTTGCACCCTGCATTTTATGGATGCTTTGATTGGCATAGCTGTGTACATGGGCATTGGATGTTATTGAAATTATTAAAAAGTTTTCCAGATTTACCAGAAGCTGGTGCAATAAGAAAGGTTTTCAACAAGAATATTACTTTACAAAATATAGCAACCGAAGTAAATTATTTTAATGCAACATTATCTAAAACATGGGAAAGAACTTATGGTTGGGCATGGTTATTAAAACTGCAAGCAGAGCTAATAAATTTTAATGATTCTGATGCTCAAAAATGGAGTAAAACTTTACAACCATTAACAGATTCTATAATTAGCAGATGGCTTCAATTTTTACCCAAACAAACTTATGCAAATCGCACTGGTGTACATGCCAATACTGCATTTGGCCTAATTTTAGCACTTGATTATGCTAGAAAGGCAAAGCATAAGCAATTGGAAGAAGCAATTATTAAATCGGCAAAGCATTTATTTTTAAAAGATAAAAATGCACCGGCATTGTGGGAGCCAAATGGAAGCGATTTTTTATCCCCTTCATTAATTGAGGCAGATTTAATGAGCAAAATTTTAACCCCTAATAATTTTATAATCTGGTTTAACCAATTCTTACCACAAAAATCTTTAGCACATTTGCTGCAATTACCCATTGTAAGTGATAGAAGTGATTATCAAATTGTACATCTAGATGGCTTGTGTTTTAGCAGAGTATGGTGTATGAAAAGCATTGCAAAACTTTTACCCGAAAATGATAAAAGAAAAAAGCTTCTTCAAAAAGCAGCCAAGCAACATTTAATAACTAGCTTGCCCAATATTGCCAATGGTTATTATGGAGGCGAACATTGGCTTGCAAGCTTTGCAGTGTATGCACTAATGGAATAGTTTTTCAGTATTCAAAACTTAATTCAAATAATAATATTGGAGGTTGTAAATTGCAAACCAAAAATTAATTTGTTATGCAGTTCAAAGCCAAGCAAATAGGCATTGTAAACGTACAATTTGGAGAAAATGTTACTTTAGTAGAGCCTTGTAATATTTATGGTTGTACTATAGGTAATAACAGTTTTGTAGGACCTTTCACTGAAATACAAAAAGATGTTATTATTGGTAGTAATTGTAAAATTCAATCGCATAGTTTTATTTGCGAATTGGTTACTATTGGTAATAATTGTTTTATAGGCCATGGCGTTATGTTTATTAACGATACTTTTAGTCAAGGTAAACCTGCAGGAGGAATAAAAGAATTATGGAAAGAAACGAAAATTGGAAATAATGTATCTATAGGTAGTAATGCAACAATTTTGCCCATAACAATATGCGATAATGTAGTAATAGGTGCTGGTGCTGTAGTTACTAAAGATATTTTGAAGCCTGGTGTATATGTTGGTAACCCTGCTAAATGTATTAAAAATTTGTAACAGAATTAGTTGCGTATTTTTTTTAAAATAATAATGGGAATATATTAGGACAAAAAAGCAAATGAAAAAAAATATTTTCTGACTTAAATACCTATATTTGCGACTCCCTAAAATTGAGTAATGAAACAGTGTAGCTAAACCTAGTTTAGTTTTAGTGTTTATGAAAGAACTAAAAATTAAGTATTTGATATAAATTTATAATAGGCATACGGGTAAAATTTAATTTTTAATTACCTGTTATGCCTATGTTTTTTAGGGTATTTACTGACAGCAATGTGAGTCAGGTGGCGGAGCTGTACATTTTTTAAATTAACTCTTATTTTTTAAACTATTAGTGGATATGAAGAAGATTGTTTTATTTGGTTTTATTATCGGCCTGTTTTTTACTTCCTGTACTAATTATAAAAAGCTAGAAAAACAATACCAGTTATTTCAAACAGGGTTAGATAGTATGAGTAAATACTCCTACAAAAGTTTAACCTTAAAGCCTTATGATGTTATTATTATTAAGACTTATACAACAGCAACTTCTAATCAAGATCAAACAAGCTTATTTAATATACTAGGAAATAAATTTACAATCAATCAAAATGGTACAATTGATTTACCTAAAATTGGGATACTTAAGGTAGAAGGCTTGACTTGTAAACAACTAAAAACAGTTTTAATTAACGAGTGGAGCAAGTATGTAAAAGATATTTTGGTAGATGTGCAATTTGCTGGTTTAACTGTAAATGTGTTAGGTGAGGTAGCCTCTCAGGGAACAAAAAAATTTGAAAAAGAAGAAGTAACCATTATTGATGTTTTGGCTGCTTCTGGAGGTTTGAATTTAGATGCCAAAAGAAATGATATTTTAGTAATAAGAGAAGATAGTGGGAGAAGGCAGCACTATTTATTAGACTTAAGAGATGCAAATTTCTATACTTCACCAGCATACCAATTACAACAGAACGATTTGGTTTATGTGGGTGCTAGTACCAAAAAGTTTAAAAATTTAAGTGGGGCAGAGTTTAGAAATAATATTATGCCTTTAACACAAACTATTAGTATAGTAATAAGCTTTTTAAACTTTTTCTTATTACTTTCAAACAAGTAAAAAATCATTCAATATAAGAGTTAATGAGTTCTAATCTTTCACCATCTCCTATTTCTTTTTTATCTCAAAATAATAACGAAAACAAATCAAAGTTTTCAGTTAGAGAGACTTTAATGAAGTACTTAAGTTACTTCCCATTATTTGTACTTTCTATGGTTTTATGTGTAGGTGCAGCATTAATGTACTTAAGGTACAAAGTACCAATATACAAAGCCACTTTGCAAGTAATGGTACAGCAAAATGCAAGTAGCAAATCATCTTCTCCTCAACCCGATTTAATAAGCCAGGCTGTATCAGGTGTAAGAGCTATTAATCTTGAAAATGAAATACAGCTAATACAATCAAAAGCTTTATTAGAAAAAGTGGTTATTGCTGGTAATTTTAATATTGTGTGTAGCAAAGAGGGTAATATAAAAAAATCAGATGCTTATAAATCTACTCCATTTGACTTTATTCCTTTACATATTCCAGACTCATCTAAAATTTTCACTGTAAAACTAATTGCATATAATACAAGCGGAGGAACTGTGATAACTCCATCTGGAAATAAAAACTTTAAATGGGGAGATTCCTTAAATATTTATGGCTTAGGATTTAGGCTAATTAACAATACAAATAATTTTGAAGCGGAACAATCTCCTTACATTATTAAATGGGTGCCAGTTGGCTTTATGGCATCTCAAATTCAAGGTAGTTTATCTGTTGGTACTTTAAGCCAAAAAACAAGTGTTTTACTCTTAGGATTAACAGGCGAAAGCCGAATTAAGGCAATTGATTTTTTAAATCTGTATGTAAAAGAAATTATTAAAAAAGATATTGAACTTAAAAAAGAAGCCTCCTTCGCAACTATAGA
>JAIBAV010000007.1 GCA_019695015.1 Chitinophagaceae bacterium | reverse complement strand
AGTTTTTTGATAGCTCAAAAGGTGCAGTAACATATAAATGGTTTTTTGGAGATGGAGATACTTCAAACATAGCTAACCCAATTCACACTTATTCTAAATCTGGTACTTATCAAGTATTGTTAGTTGTAGTAAATGGCGATTGTTCTCATTCAAGAATAAGAACTGTTGTAGTAGATGATAATAATGGAAAACTTGTAATAAGTGATACTGTAGTTTGTAGAAATACTAAAGTAAATTTTTCATTAACTAATTTAAATACAATTTCAGCAGCAACTTATACTTGGAACGTAGGAGAGGGAAATTTAATTACAACAGGTGGTGGCCCATTAACAGAATATGTATATACCAATGCTGGTAAATTTGATGTATGGGTTGCAATTGATTATGCTAACGGATGTAAAGATACTATTGAATATAACAGCATTAAAGTATATGGTGCAACAGCAAAATTTTCATCACCCGAAAATACATTTTGCTCGGGTAGTACAATTGTATTCAATGATTCTTCATTTACTGATGGAACCCATGCAATAACCAACTGGTTATGGAACTACGGAGATGGAACTGTTGAAAATAATAACAATGCAGCAGCATCCCATTTTTATGCAACAGGCGGCAGTTTTGATGTTAAATTAAAAGTAATAGATAATTATGGTTGTACGGATAGTATTGTGAAAAATAATATTGTAAATATTGCCCAAACAATTGCAAATTTTACTACAGATACTTTGGTTTGCCCAAGTACAAGTATTTATTTCTTAAATCATTCTAGCGGTAATAACTTAAACTATCAATGGAGCTATGGAGATGGAAATACAGCAAATGGTTTTGCAGTTAACCATAGTTATACAAATCAGGGTATTTATACTGTTAGATTAATTGCAACAGATGATATTGGTTGTGCCGATACTTTGGTAAGAACAAATTATGTAAAAGTATATTACCCAATTGCAAATTTTACCATTAGCGATTCTACAGCAGTATGTCCTCCTTTAATGGTAAATACTACTAACAATTCTTTGTATGCAGGCAGCACAAATTGGAGTTTTGGTAATGGAAGTTTTTCAACAAATACTAACCCATCTCATCTCTATATTTATCCAGGAAATTATACCATTAAATTAGTGGTTAAAAATTTAGGAGGCTGTGCCGATTCTACAACAAAAAATGTAATAATAAATGGGCCAACAGGTACTTTTTCTTACCCTGCAGTAATAGCTTGTAACCCTACTCAGGTAAAGTTTAAAGCAACATCCGAAAACAGTATTTCTAACACATGGGATTTTAATAATGGTGTAACCTCTAAAACTGTTGCTGATAGCACTGTTTACACTTATACAACAGGTGGGCATTATGTACCAAAATTAATTTTAGAAGATGCTGCAGGTTGTAAAGTGCCAATTGTAGGTAAGGATACCATTAAAGTAAAATATGTACAAGCATCCTTTGCACCTGTTTCAAAAGTTGTATGCGATTCTTCTTTTATTCTATTTAATGATTCTTCAACTACAAACGATATTATTACAAATTGGAATTGGAGCTTTGGAGATGGCAAAAAATCTACCCAAACCAACCCTAACCATTTTTATAATGTTAATGGTTTTCATTCAGTAAAACTTAGAGTTACTACACAAACTGGTTGTACAGATAGTGTATATTTTAATAACCTGATAAAAGTAGTAAGTTCACCAAAATTGATTGTAAATGGAGATACTTCGGTTTGCAAAAATGGCAGTTTAACTTTTACAGCCATTCAAACAAATCCAGATACTTCTTCTGTAACATGGAATTGGAATTTTGGTAATGGTAATATCTATAATGTTCAAAATCCACCAACACAAACATTTGCTAATGCAGGTGGTTTATTAATGACAACTAAAATTACCAATAGTAGTGGTTGTTTTAATAAAGTTATTAAAAACATTAAAGTTCATGAATTGCCAAATGTGAATGCTGGTGCAGATGTTACAATTTGTAGAAACCAAACTATCTCACTAAATGCAACAGGAGCAAATACTTATACTTGGTATGGTAATATTGCAACACTTAATTCAACAACTATTGCAAACCCAATTGCTAAGCCATTAATTAATATTACTTATGCTGTTGTTGGTAAAAGTATTTACAATTGCGAAGCAACAGATTCTGTAACTATTACTGTGCAACAACCACTTAAAATTAACGTTCAAAAAGCAGATACAATTTGCCTTGGTCAAACAGCAGAGATTAATGCAACTGGTACTGATAATTATACTTGGTATCCTACCTTGTATATTGATAAACCCAATCAGTCTGCAGTAAAAATTCATCCTGCAAAAGATACCTTAATGAATTATATGTTAATTGGCAAGGATAATAATCAATGCTTTACAGATACGGCTTATGTAAAAATAAAAACATATCCAATTCCTTCTATTTCGGTGGAGCAAAATGATATTACAGTAAATGCAGGAACATCATTTAATTTAAAAACCAAAAGTACTGCTGATGTAACTAAATGGAAATGGAGCCCTAATAAATATATAGATAACCCCAATGTTGCCTCTCCAAAAGCTGTAGCAAAAGAATCTATTGTTTATACCTGTGTAGCTACCAATGAAGGAAAATGCTTAGCAAGAGAAGAAGTAAAAGTTACAGTTGTATGTAATGGTGGAAATATTTTTGTGCCAAATACTTTTTCTCCAAATGGCGATGGTATGAACGATGTTTTTTATCCTAGAGGAAAAGGCGTATATACAATTAAAAGTTTCAGAATTTTTAATAGATGGGGTGAAATGGTTTTTGAAAAAACAAACTTTCAGGCTAATGATGCAAGTGCAGGATGGGATGGAATGTATAAAGGTGTTAAACAACC
>JAIBAV010000150.1 GCA_019695015.1 Chitinophagaceae bacterium | reverse complement strand
TATCTAAATCTTGTGTGTCATTTTCGTTTTTTTTGTAAATAATTACTTTGCTCTTGTCTTTTAGTATTCCTGTTTTTTTACCTAACTCTATAAGAATTGGAGGAATAAATGATATAATTGTATTCTTCATTATTTTTTAGTTCTAATTTTTATTTTTTCTATAAATGAAAGGAGCAACTGGTTAAAATCTTCTGAAATTTTTAGTTTCAAAATCAAAAATATATATAATGGCATAAAAACTACAGTTTTTAAAATAGCATCGGCATATATATTGTTTAAAGATGGAGAAATATATACAATAAAAAAGCAAACAGCAGCTATTACCATGGTTAATAAATTTTTATGGTTATAAGGTTGTAGCTTAAATAATTTCCATATTATGAGTAACCTTGTTGTGTTATATATAAACACCGAAATTAAATTTGCATAGGCAGAACCTATTAAACCATACTTTTTTATTAAAAATATGTTCAATGGCACCGAGATCAATACAAACCCCATACTGGTTATAAAGTCTATTCTCCAATATTTACTAGATAATAATATTTGTGCATTCATGCCAGTAGCTAAGTCAATTAATTTGGCAAAGCCAAGTATTAACAAAAGGGTAGGTAATAAACTATAGTTTGTACCAAAATGTTGTGTAAAGTTGAACATGTTTATGGTTAAAATTCCAAAAATTCCTATACCTACAATTAATAAGTTAAGTGCAGTTTTCTGGTACATTTCTTTAATCTTATTCATGTCTTTATCCTTCCAGGCATAGGCAATAACCGATGATGCAATGCCTGTCATTCCTCTCATTGGTACATCCATTAAAGTAACTAAGTAAGTAACCACAGTAAAAACAGCAGCATCAGCCAAACCATTTTTACTTTGGCTGGCTAAGATAATTGTATCCGAAGTACGTGCAATAACATTTAATGTTTGCCCTGTAAAAACAAAAAGGCTAAACAAAGTAATCTGCTTCCATAAACGTTTTGTAACAGAGCTAATGTTAAAAGTAATTACAAAAAAATTGTCTTTTAATAATGCATAAAGTAAAATAATAACTGGCACTATATACATTAAGGAAAATAAAGAAATAAACTGTTTAAAGGAGATAAGTTTAACAATATACAATGCTACCAATATGGTAGTAATAATTCTAAAGCCAACTTCTTTTAAAAAATTAGGAAGAACCGTTTTTTTAATACTCCAGGAAGATGCTTCAAATAAATACCAAAATGCATAAGAGATACTTAATGGATATATAAGATAATAATATTCGTTAAACAGTGGCGATTTTTCGCCAAATTTTCTAACAATATAGCTTTTGCTACCATCTGCTATAAGTATAAAAATGATACACCCCAAAATGGTTAATAAAATAGTAAAGAAAGGAATTTCAATTTTCTTTTTTGGCAAATAAGAATGATAAAAAGGATAAAATTTTAAAACTGCAGGGCAACTGCCTAAAGTACAAAACATAGCAATTAATAAAGAAACATCTAATAAAACTCTTGTTAATCCAAATTCTGCTGGTGTTAAGTATTTAGGAAATAGAAATAAAACATTAAAAGCTCCTATTGCAAAGCCTAAATAAATATATATAGAAGACGCTATGGATTGTTTTCTAACTATTCCCATGAAAAATGCTTAAAACTAAATACTCAAATTTTACTAAAATAGCTAATACTTTTATTTTATGCAATGGTAATTAAATAAACAATGGTAATAACAGATAACATTCATTTTTTATTTTTCTACTGAGCACTATTAGCCTAATTTTGCCACACTAAAAATATAAAACACTATGCATTTACAACTTAGCGAGGAACATTTAATGATACAAAAAGCAGCACGTGATTTTGCAGTAAATGAATGTTTACCTGGTGTAATTGAAAGAGATGAACATCAACGCTTTCCTAAAGAACAAATTACACAATTAGCTGAATTAGGCTTTATGGGTATGATGGTTAAGCCAGAATATGGTGGTAGTGGAATGGATACCATAAGCTATGTATTAGCCATGGAAGAAGTGAGTAAAATTGATGCTAGTGTTAGTGTATGTATGAGTGTAAATAATAGCTTGGTATGTTATGGCTTGCAAGCTTATGGCAACGAAGAACAAAAACAAAAATACTTAACACCAATAGCCCAAGGTAAAAAAGATGGAGAACTTTATATAGGTGCATTTTTATTAAGTGAACCAGAGGCAGGAAGTGATGCAACAAGCCAACGAACAATAGCAGAAGATAAAGGAGATTATTATTTACTAAATGGTACTAAAAACTGGATTACCAATGGTAGCAGTGCAAGTGTTTATTTGGTTATGGCACAAACCGATGTAAGCAAAGGCAGCAAAGGTATTAACTGCTTTATTGTTGAAAAAAAATGGGCTGGTGTTACTGTTGCTGCAAAAGAAAATAAACTTGGCATTCGTGGTAGCGATACACATACTATTATGTTTACAGATGTAAAAGTACCCAAAGAAAACAGAATAGGTGCTGATGGTTTTGGTTTTACATTTGCTATGAAAACATTAGCAGGAGGTCGTATTGGTATTGCATCTCAGGCATTAGGTATTGCAAGTGGTGCTTATGAGCTTGCTTTAAAATATGCACAAGAACGTAAAGCTTTTGGTAAAGAAATTGCCAAACACCAAGCTATACAATTTAAGTTAGCAGATATGGCTACACGTATTGAAGCTGCTCGTTTATTATGCTTAAAAGCAGCATGGGAAAAAGATAATGGAATGGATTATGCATTAAGCAGCAGTATGGCTAAAGTTTTTGCAAGCGAAACTGCTATGTGGGTTACTGTAGAGGCTGTTCAAATTCATGGGGGTTATGGTTATGTAAAAGAATACCATGTAGAACGCTTAATGAGAGATGCAAAAATTACCCAGATTTATGAAGGCACCAGTGAAGTGCAACGAATAGTAATAGGTAGAAGTATTTTAAAATAACTTACCAAAACTCTTCAAAAAAATGAAGAGTTTTTTATTTTTATAGTAATTAAAATGAATAAATAATGGCAAATAAACCGGTAAAGGCATTAAGCACTATTGCAGCTACAGAGCCTTTAAAAGTGGTAAATATTGAAAGAAGAACTTTAACAGATAAAGATATTGAAATTGAAATTTTATATTGTGGCATTTGTCATTCAGATTTACATGTTGCACAAAATGATTGGGGTGGCTCTCATTATCCATTAGTACCAGGACACGAAATAGTAGGTAAAGTAATTGGCGTAGGTAATAGCACTACAAAATTTAAAATTAATGATATAGTAGGTGTTGGATGTATTGTAGATAGTTGCCAACATTGTACTTATTGCCAACAAGGCCATGAGCAATTTTGCGAAGAAGGTTGGACAGTAGTTTT
Source organism: Chitinophagaceae bacterium (assembly GCA_019695015.1). GTDB lineage: Bacteria > Bacteroidota > Bacteroidia > Chitinophagales > Chitinophagaceae > UBA1930. Next base: position 27,203 of record JAIBAV010000150.1, on the reverse strand, counting down.
TAATTCAAAAGATAAAAAACATGGAGGCTTTACTTATGGTGGTTTTTCAACCAATATAATTGTGAATGAAGATTATGTAGTACACATACCTGCTGGCTTAAATTTACCCAATGCAGCACCTATACTTTGTGCAGGCATAACTGTTTATTCACCTTTAAAACATTGGAAAGTTGATGCTAATAAAACTGTAGGAATTATTGGAATGGGAGGCTTAGGGCACATGGCCATAAAAATAGCAAAAGCAATGGGGGCTTATGTTACAGTATTTACCACTACACCAACAAAAGCCAACGATGCGTTACAACTTGGTGCAGATAAAGTAATCATTTCAACCAATGAACAAGAAATGAAACATTGCACCAAACAAGATATTATTTTAAATACTGTTTCTGCAAAACATAATATAAACGAGTATATTAATTTACTAAATGTAGATGGTACTATTATTATGGTTGGCATACCTGCACAACCTTTAGAGATTGGTGCTTATAATGTTATTAAAGGCAGAAAAAGTTTTTCGGGTTCTAATATTGGAGGCATTGCCGAAACACAAGAAGTATTGAACTTTTGTGCAAAACATAATATTACAGCCGATATTGAATTGATAAATCCTGATTATATAAATACTGCTTTTGAAAGGCTAAGTAAAGGCGATGTAAAGTACAGGTTTGTGTTAGATATGCAAAAAATATAAGTTCTTGCTATGTTTAAATACTTTTTATTTATACTGTTGTTAGGGTTTTATACTAGAACTAAAGCACAAAAGATAGAAGCTATTTATTTTAATTTATATACCGATAGCTTAAAAAAAGAAGTACATTATTACATTAATATAGAAGGAAAATTGGCTAACGGAAAATTTATTCCTCTCGATTCTAGTCACATTAAATTATCATGCAATACTGGTAATTGGTATGGAAATAATTTAGTAATAGATAGTAGTTACTTAAAAGACTCTGTTGTAATTACAGCACAACTTAAACAAAACCTACACCTTCAAAAACAAATAACAGTTTTTATAAAAAAAATAAATGAGGTGGCTAACCTTAAAACAGAAGAAGAGGTATTGCAAAGCCTTCAACCAACCAACAACAAAAATAAAAAGAGAAAAAATAAACGATAGTTGTTAAACAGCATCAAACCATACTTTTTTAGTATCATTAAAGCTTGCATTATAATTAATAAAAAGTTCTTCACCAGCTTCAATTTGCCTAACTGTAACCACACTCATTGTTTCATTTTCAAAATCCATTTCATATACACAATTAGCTAAGTAGTTATGGTTGTACATAGATATAAAACCCAATCCAATAGCAGCTTTCATATTGTTTTCTCCCCATTCAAAAATATTATTATACAATTTAGTTTGTTCCACTATTGCCCTTTCTTTTTCATTTAAAACAATTACTGGAGAAATTTCTATTGTTGTTTTACTTGGAATAATTTGTGCAGTAAATACACCTTTACCTTTGTTATCACTTTCTGAAATAAACAAAACAGGAAGTATCATATTTAAAATAAATTATAACGAAAGTAATGTATAAAATTAAACAACATTGTAAATTGCACTCATGAGTATTGAAATAGAACAAATTAATTTACAAGAACAGTTTCTAGAAATCATTGCTACACAAGATAAAATTTTAATAAAAGAGTTCTTAGACAATCAAAATATTAGCGATGTAGCCGATTTAATTTATCATAATACTAACGATGAGGCTACCATTGTTGCCAATATGGCAATTAATAGAGCAGCCAAAGTATTTAAAATTCTTGATTTTGCAACCCAAAAACAAATCATTAATAAATTACCAAGTAATAAAACTGCAGAATTATTAAATGAATTACCTGCTGATGATAGAACAGATTTTTTTGAAGAGTTACCTAAAACAGTTATCAGAGATTTAATTAAATTGTTAGATGCTGATGAAAGAAAAATTACCTTATCCTTATTAGGATATCCAGAAGATAGTGTAGGCAGGTTAATGACACCTGACTATGTTTTTGTATATACTCATAATACCATAGAAGAAGTACTTGAAACCATTAGAAAATATGCAAAAAATAGCGAAACTATTGATGTAATTTATATTGTAAACGAACAAGACGAACTAATTGATGATATAAGAATTAGAGATGTAATTTTAGCATCGCCAGAGAAAAAAATGGAAGAATTAATTGATGGCAGATACGTAGCACTTCATGTAAACGATGATCAGGAACATGCCAGCCAAATTTTTAAAATGAATAATAGGGTAGCATTGCCTGTTATTGATGATAACAATAAGCTATTAGGTATTGTAACCATTGATGATATGCTTTGGGTAGCAAATGAAGAATTTAGTGAAGACATGCAAAAAATGGGAGGTACCGAAGCATTAAATGAACCCTATTTAGATATTTCTATTTTTAAACTTTTTAGAAAAAGAGTACTATGGTTGGTTATTTTATTTTTAGGCGAATTACTTACTGCCTCGGTAATGTTTTATTTTGAATCGGAAATTGCAAAGGCAGTTTTTTTAGCAACATTCATTCCGTTAATTATTAGTAGTGGTGGTAATAGTGGCTCACAGGCTTCTACATTAATCATTCAAGCAATGGCAGTTGGCGAAATTAAAATTGCAGATTGGTGGCGTGTTTTAAGAAGAGAAATTTTAAGTGGTTTAATGCTTGGTACTGTTTTAGGAATGATAGGTTTTATAAGAATAATGATTTGGCACGAATTTTTTCCAAATATTTATGGCGACCATTTTATTTTAGTAGGCTTTGTAATATTTTTTAGTTTAATTGGTGTTGTATTATGGGGCACATTAAGTGGTAGTATGTTACCATTGGTTTTAAAAAAAATGGGTGCCGACCCTGCAGTTTCATCAGCACCATTTGTGGCTACTTTGGTGGATGTTACAGGTTTAATAATTTATTTTAGTTTTGCTTACTTGTTTTTACAAGGCCTAATTTTATAAAGTTTTTTCTTTAATAGTTAACATTTATTATTCGTATCCTTGTAACTTAAAATGTAACCTTCATGTGTGCCATTGCAGGCATTATGTCTTTTAAAAATAATTTGGTTGAATTAAGCAATTTGCAAAAAATGGCCAATATTATGCAGCATCGTGGAAATGATGGGGAAGGTTTTTGGCTTAATAATTCTTCTACAATTGGTTTTGCCCACAAACGGTTATCTATAATAGATTTAAGCAAAAATGCAGCACAGCCAATGCACTATTTACAGCATGAAGCTACCAATAAATACACTTTAATTTTTAATGGAGAAATTTATAATTACGTTGAACTAAAAAAGGATCTTATTACAAAAGGGTATCAATTTTTTACCCAGAGCGATACTGAAGTTTTATTGGCTTTATACGATTGTTACCAAGAAAATTGTTTACAATATTTAGATGGAATGTTTGCATTTGCTTTATGGAATAATGCTACACAACAATTATGGATTGCAAGAGATAGATTTGGCGAAAAACCTTTGTATTACAATTGTAGCGATGAGCAATTTTTATTTGCAAGCGAAATGAAAGCTTTATGGGCTGTCGGTGTAGATAAAACAATCAATAATGCAAGGTTGCTAAACTACCTTTCTGTTGGTATGGTTAGCAATCCATCAAATGCAGAGGAAACTTTTTATAACTCCATTAAAAAACTACCAGCAGCACATTATTTAATAATTAATTACAATACAAAAGAAATTTCTACAAAAAGATATTGGCAGGCAAATTTACATGAAGAAAAAAATCTATTAAAGGAAGAAGAAGTTGTAGAGAAATTCTCTTACCTGTTTGCACAATCTATTAAAAGAAGGTTAAGAAGTGATGTTGCTGTATCTACCAGTTTAAGTGGTGGTTTAGATAGCTCCTCTGTTATAGCAACTATTACTGCATTAAATAATAAAAATAATAATGAAAAGCCAATTAGTTTTTCTGCTATTTTTCCTGGTTTTGCCAAAGATGAATCTGCTTTTATTAACGAGGTAGTTAATTATTTTAATCTTAAAAATTATACAATTAACCCCACAGCAGAAGGTTTTGTAGCAGATTTTGAAAAATTACTTTTTCATCAAGAGGAACCTTTTCAGAGTAGTAGTATTTATACTCAATTTAAAGTATATGAATTAGCAAAGTTGCATAATATTAAAGTTGTATTAGATGGGCAAGGAGCAGATGAAATTTTAGCAGGTTATACCAAATATTATTTTTGGTATTGGCAATCGTTACTTAGCAATTTTAAATTTAGTACCTTAAAAAAAGAAAAGATTGCTGCCAAAAAAAATAATCAGCAAATTGATTGGAATAGTAAGAATATTGCAGCAGCTTTTTTCCCAAATTTGGCAGCAAGAAAATTAACTTCAAACATTAAAAATAAGATCTTATTTAATCCTTATATTGAAAAAGATTTTATAAATGCTAACTTCAACGAGCAAAGTGTACAAAAGCCTACCATTAAAAACTTAAATCAAATTTTACAGTTTAATACTTGTACCAATGGGTTAGAAGATTTGTTGAGATACGCTGATAGAAATGCAATGGCTCATGGTATTGAAGTAAGGTTGCCTTTTTTAAACCATCAATTAGTTGAGTTTGTTTTAAACTTACCCGAAAATTATAAAATAAGAGAAGGGTTTACTAAATATGTATTACGAACTGCAATGAGCAATCAATTACCACAAAATATTGTTTGGAGAAAGGATAAAATTGGATTTGAGCCACCTCAAAAGTTATGGATGGAGAATAAAAAAATGGAAGAATTATTGATGCAAGCAAAATTTAATTTAGCAAAAGCAGGCATATTAAAAAAACAAGTAATTGATTTAAAGCTAACTAATACCAATGCCCATGAAGTCAATAATTACAATTGGTGGTTTTTGTGTATGGGAAATTTGATTGGCTAATATTTATCATTTATGGGTATGATTTCAGTCACTTATTTAGCAACTTATTTATAGGTTCTTTGCAGCCCTAATATTTTCTGTTTATTATGTCACATACTTTTCATATACCTGTTTTAGGTACAGCTTACAGTATTGAAACACCTATAAAAGTTGCACATTTAGGCATATCATCTGTTATATCTATTGTAGATGATATTTTGGTGGAAAGATTGAGAAAATTTTATTCTCAAAAGGTTAATTTAAACTACCAACCAATCACTAAAAAAGATATTGCATTTCGTTCTAAAAGAATAACTGCTTACTTAAATTTAGTACATAAAATGGTTGAAGCTAAAGTAGAAAGTATGAAGCAGGAATGTTTTGAGAAAAAAGGAGAATTAGTAAAATATTTTGAGCTTTTACCAGAGCATTCTGCTTTAAAAAAAATGTATATAAAATTTATTGCAGAAGAAAATAGCTTAACAAAACAAAAATTAGAGCAGGAGCTTAAACAAAATATTGTACAAGGTGCTATAGACGTAAATATAATGTCTAAAGTAGATAAACTTAATTTGAATAAAGAAGGTGAAGTTATCAATAGCGATGCGTTAGAATCCTTCAAAGGCTTTGCAGATAGCACTTTAAATGCTGCAGTAGTTTTATCTGCAGGTATGAACCCTAAACTCTATAATTATATAGAAAATTTTTCTGACTTTTTCCCTGATGAAAATAATCAACTTCGCAAAAGAATTATTCTTAAAGTAAGTGATTTTCGTTCTGCATTAATTCAGGCTAAATTTCTTGCTAAAAAAGGATTATGGGTTTCTGAATTTAGAGTAGAATCTGGTTTAAACTGTGGTGGCCATGCTTTTGCTACAGATGGATTATTAACAGGACCAATTTTAGAAGAGTTTAAGCAAAATAGAAATGCAATGCTTAACGAACTTTTTGAGATGTACCAAAAAGCATTAGAAACCAAAAATATTAATTGTAACGTTTGCCCTACACAAAAAATTACTTATCAAGGTGGCATAGGCAATCATGAAGAAGATATTTTTTTACAACAATTTTATCAATTAGATGGCACTGGTTGGGGCAGTCCATTTTTATTAGTACCAGAAGCAACTACTGTGGATGAGGCTACATTAAATAATTTAGCCAAAGCAACTAAAGATGATTTCTATATTAGTGGTTCATCGCCTTTAGGAGTGCCTTTTAATAATTTTAAACTCAGTAGTTCAGAGAAACAAAGAATTGAAAGAATTGAAAAAGGAAGACCAGGTAGCCCATGCATTAAAAAACTTTTAGTATCTAATACCGAGTTTACTAAAGAGCCAATTTGTACAGCATCCAGGCAATATCAAAATTTAAAAATTAAGCAATTACAAGAGCAAGGTTTAAACCAAGAAGAATACCAAGAACAATTTAATATAATTACCGAAAAAGCTTGCCTATGCGAAGGTTTGGCAACTGCAGCTTATATTAATAACGATATTGTGGAGAAAAATGAAAGCACTGCAGTAGCAATTTGCCCTGGCCCCAATACAGCTTACTTTAATAAAATTTACAGTTTAAACGATATGGTAAAACATATTTATGGTAAAATAAATTTATTAGATGGTGTTAAGAGATCAAATATGTACATTAATGAATTGCATTTATATATAGAGTACATTAAAAAAGATATCAACCATAGCATCAAAAATTTAAACGACAAAAAAATTAAATATTATAATAAGTTTAAAGAGCAACTTGAAAATGGTATTACCTATTATAAGAATATCATTCCTCAAATATTTAATCAGTCAGAAGCTTATAAAAAGCAAATGTTAACCGAATTAGATGAAGCTGTAAATAAAATCAATCAAATTTTTTCTATTCTTAGCAATACTGAGGAAAAGCAAACTAAGGTTGCTTAATGCCTTTTAGCATTACTATAGCCATAAAAAAAGTTTACAGCCAAATAAAACTGTAAACTTTTTTATAATGATTACTATTATTATTTATAAAGCAATTTGCTTTTCTAACATTAGTTTTCTTAAATTAATTAAGCCATAACGCATTCTACCTAATGCTGTATTAATACTGCAATTGGTAATATCTGCAATTTCTTTAAAGCTTAAGTCTGCAAAATGGCGTAAAACTAAAACCTCTCTTTGTTCATCAGGTAGCATATCTATCATTTTACGAACTCTATCATGACTTTGGTTGGCAATTAATTTTGTTTCAGAGCTTTCTTCTACAACATTAATTGTTTCAAAAATATCTCTATCATCGCTGGTTTTAATAGTAGGTGTTCTTTTTACTTTTCTAAAGTAATCTACACATAAGTTATGGCTTATGCGTAAAGCCCAAGGTAAAAATTTACCTTCTTCTGAATACTTATTGTTTCTTAATGTATCTATTACTTTAATAAACACATCTTGAAATAAGTCTTCGGCTAAATACTTGTCTTTTACTAAAAATAAAATAGAAGAGAAAATTTTGTCCTTGTAGCGATTAATTAATACTTCAAGGGCTTCATTAGCATTTCTTTCTTGAAACGCATGAATTAGTTGCGTATCTGACGCATGAGTTAAAGTTTTCATAGACATCTAGGTTTTTGATTTGATCTAAAATATTAGGATAATGGATAACAAAAATCAATTACATTTTTTATTTTTTTGGTGTAATTAATTTTATGATGTGAAGATAGGAATGATTTTTATATTTCCAAATTTTGGAGCAATTTTTTTTTAAACTTTTTTTCTGTAAGCCTTATAAATAAAGGTTTTCAGGGGTATTTACTATAAAGTAAATAGTATTTTTACGATAGTTTAAAGCAGTAGTCTAAAATTGAGATAATAATTCTATAATTGGTAATACTTGGTTGTAAGTACAATCCTACTTGTTTTTTAAGAGCTTTAAAATTTTATTTCCTCTACTTTTAAAAGCAGCAGTTTCATGCTGTATATTGGTTTCTATTAAGCAAATTAACTCAGGTTTTATCTCGGTATATATTTTACTTAAATTGTACAATATGGTTAATGAAAAAGCTTTTATAGCTACAGGGGTTGATGGTGTTTCAATAAAATTAAAACAAGTATGCATTACTGTACCATGAAATTTTATGGGTATTTCAATATCTTGTAAAATTCTTAAAGCATTTCTTATAACTGCATCGTGTACATCTTTTCTATTTAATTGGTTTATTATTTCTTTTAAATGAGGTTGTAGTAGAGTAGAGTTTTTGCTTACTGCATAACTTAAACTCCATGATGCCATTTGAGACAATCGTTTATCCTTACCTGTATAAATTTCCACCAATTCTTTAAAAATGGTTCTTGTTTTGGCAAGCATAAGTTGCAATAGCTTCTATATTAATTTTTGAATAACTATTTTGTAGCGATTTTTTTATATCCAATGTATAAGAATTAAGGAATTAATTTTTTGAATTGAAATAGTCTATTAAAATACCAGCCCTTTTATTTCCAATAACTTCTGAAAGCTCTGTATGGGTTTTGCTTTTTATAGCATTAACCGATTTAAATGTTTTTAATAATTCGGTTACTGTTTGTTTACCAATTCCAGGTATAAGTTCTAACTCGTTTTTAAATGTTCCTTTAGAACGTTGGTTACGATGAAAGGTAATTCCAAATCTGTGAACTTCATCTCTAATAAACCTAATAAGCTTTAAACTTTTACTGTTTAATGGTAGTGTTATAGGTTGTTGGTCTTCATTAAAAAATAATTGTTCTTCGTTTTTAGCTAAACCAATAACAGTTAATTTATTTTCAATAGATAGTTTTTTTATACTCTTCAAGGCAGCACTTAACTGCCCTTTGCCACCATCTATAATTATTAGTTGTGGTAAAGGTTTTTCTTCTTCTATTAATCTTTTGTAACGCCTATAAACAACTTCTTGCATAGTTGCAAAATCATTAATACCAATTACTGTTTTAACATTAAATTTTCTATAATCGTTTTTACTGGGTACACCATTTTTAAAACAAACCATTGCACTAACAGGGTAACTGCCTTGAAAATTAGAGTTATCAAAACATTCAATATGTGTTGGTAAATCTTTTAATCTTAAATATTGCTGTAGCTCTATCAAAGTTTCATTATTTTCTATATTGCTACTGGTTGTTAAATGCAGAAACTTCTTTTGTTGTAATTCTTGCTTATAATAAGAAACATTCTTTAAAGATAGTTCTAGTAGTTTTTTCTTATCTCCTAATTTTGGAATTGTTATCTTAATGGATGAATGAACAATGTCCACCTTAAAAGGCACAATTATTTCATTGGCAGTGCTGTTAAAATTGCTTCTTATTTGAGGTATTGCATAACTTAAAACTTGCTGATTAGTTTGCTCTAAAGGAATACTTAATTGTATATTATGCGTTTGCACAATTGTTCCATTTTGAATCATTAAGTAATTTACATAAGCAACTTCATGTTCACTAACAATAGAAAATACATCTATATTGCTTAGTAAATGGTTAACGATTATAGATTTAGATTGGTAAGTTTCTAAGTCATCTATTTTTCGTTTAATTATAGCTGCTTTTTCAAATTGCAAATTGGTAGCTTTCTCCTCCATTTCTACTTTTAAATGCTGTATAACGGGTGTAATATTTCCCTTTAAAATATTTCTAACCTGTTGTAAATTTTCATTGTAATTATCTACTGTTTGCAAATCCTCACATGGACCTTTACAGTTGCCTAAATGATACTCTAAACATACTTTAAATTTCTTTTTTGCAATATTAGTTGGGCTTAATAATAAATTGCAGTTGCGTAAAGGAATGTACAGTTTGATAAATTCTAATAATTCTTTTACTTTCTTTAATGAAGTAAAAGGGCCTAAATATTCTGAGCCATCATTAATTTTTTTTCTTGTAAAAAATAATCTAGGAAATGGTTCATTTTTTATAACAATGTAAGGGTAGGTTTTATCGTCTTTTAATAAAATATTATACTTAGGCTTATACGTTTTTATTAATGCATTTTCTAGCAAAAAGGCATCTTGCTCACTATCTACAATTGTAAACTCAATACGTGTTATAGCGTTTACAAGTTTATGGGTTTTATAATTATTTACCGATTTGCCAAAATAACTTCTAACTCTATTTTTTAAATTTTTGGCTTTACCAACATAAATAAGTTCATTTTCTATATCAAAGTATTTATAAATTCCAGGAAGGGTAGGAATTGTAGATACAATTTTTAGAAAATCTTCAGTAGTCATAATAGCTTTTAATAATTATTTAAAGCTAATGTTAGTTTTGGTTGTAAAAGCAATAGAATTGGTAGGCTCGTAGTATTTTACAAAATAAAATTCTTTGCCAAAAATCCATGCATAGTTTTCAGTAATTAAAGTGTCGGGTACTGAATAAATATTTTTAATGTCAATTCTTTTTAGTGTGTTGGCATTTTTAGCATCTAACATTATACTTATATTTTTAACAGGTAAACTGTCTTTTGAAGTTGTATAATTTATAATGGTACTATTAGTAGTTAAATCTGTAAAAATTTGCTCTTTATAAAACTGTTTTAACGGAGGTTCTGAAATATTTTGTTGGGTAAATAATTGAACTAGATTTTTAAAATCTGAAAGGGAAATTTTAGATGCATTATTAGAATTATTAGGATTAGTTACTATTTTTAAAAATTGTTTTTTAATTTTTATCAAACTATCCGCTTCTGTATTAATAGCTGCTGTATAGTTATAATAAGGCAATGTATCTATATTATTTTGAGATACTTCTTGCTCTTTTTTCTGTTCTTTACAACTTAATAATAAAATAAAAAATGTACTAAAGGTTAAAATATATTTCATAAATAAAATTAGTTGATATTGTTTTAATGGCTTATTTTTCCTGTAAAGAAATGATTAATTGATAAAAATAGTTTAAAAATGAAGAAATCTTTTTATTGGATATTATTTGCAATCTGTTTTATTCACAATTATGTTTTTGCCAATATGGCTTCGCCATATATAGGAGGCACAAAGCAAAGTTCTGCTATTTCTAGTAAACACATTCAAATTCATTCAGAAAACATTCATATTGCTATTGATAAAAATTTTAAAACAGCAAAATTCATTGTTGAGTATAATATTTTAGCAGATACCAATGGGCTACAAGTTCCATTATTGTTTATTGCAGAAGATTTTAAGGAAAATTTTAAAGTATGGGTTGATGGCAATTTGGTTGAAATTAAAAATGTTAATGAACTTCTTACTAATAACCCTACAGCATTCAATCAATTGTTTAATGGAATTAATAACACCAATGAAATAAGTATTTATTGGGATAAAAATATTGGCAATGTTTATCAACTAAGAGATTTAAAATATTTTGAAACAGATATTGCCAAAGGTAATCACAAAATAAAGGTTGAATACGTTGCATCAGTACAAATAGATAGATCTAATTGGGTAAAGAATTATAAACTTAAGTATTCATTGTCTCCTGCAAAGTTTTGGAAATCATTTGGCAGTTTAGCAATTACTTTAGAGTTAGAAGGAACGCAAAAAGTTACTACCAATTTAGGATTACCTATAGAAAAAAACTATTCTACAATTAACAACTGGAAGTTTACTACTTTGCCTGCCGACTTTATTGAAATATCTTTTACACCAACTATTAGCAGCTATGCTGAAACATTAATAAGCATGGGCCCGTTTGGTATAAGTATGGTTTTTACTATACTATTATTTGCTATTAATTTGTATTTAATTTTTTGGTATAGAAGAAGTAATATTAATAAAAAATACTCTCCTCCTGTAATTATAGGAAGTTTATTAATACCCTTAATTTCTATAATTATTTATATGTATAGTTATTCTTTTATTGATAATGCAATAGGTGAGGAAGCAGGGAAATATCATGGATATTTCATATTAGTAATTATTATTTATCCTATTTTATTTTTAGTTTATTTATTATTTACCTGGCTAATTGACAAACTTTATAAAAGAAAATTATTAAAATAATTTTTTAGTAAATCCAAATCTTAAACCATTGTCTAGCCTGTATTCTTTTATTGGATATTCATCGGTATATGTAGGTAAATGTTGATAGCGTAATTGTGGGCTTAAAAAGAAACTATAATTACCAACTTTGTAAATAAAGTTTAAATCTAATCCAGTATTAATATTCCATTTTCTAAAAAATGAAGTACCATCTGTATAATATTTATAATCGGTTGAAATTAAATAAACATTTTTATTTAAAGTTAAAGTTGGCTGAATACTAAGGCCTAAACCAATTTCGAAATTTTTAGATTGTAAAAAACTCCATTGAATACCAAGTGGAATTGAAATCTGGTATAAACTATTTTTTAAAGATTTATTTAAAGGCCCTGTGGTACTAGAAGTGGCAAATTGATTGATGGTATCTAAACCATTATTGGTAATTACTGCAATTTGAGCAATGTTTAATCCACTTTTATAACTATCAATGTAATATTTACGAATATTAAATTGTAGTCCAGTTCTTAACTTAACTTTATCAGTTAATTTATATAAAATACCCACACCAGCTTCTAAACCTAATGCAGGTTTATGGTGTACCACTTCATTAACATCTACATAATAAACAGAAGGTAGGGGAGTTGTTGTATTACCATCTCTTAAACTAATGGTATTTCTAGTTTTGTCATCAACTAGTTTTCTGTAACTCATGCTAGGGGTTGCATAAACTTGTAACTCTATAGCAGATTTTTTATTTTTTGTGAAAGCTGTTTTAGAAATGTATTTTTCTATTTCCGTTGTTGGATTTTCTTGAATAATAACTTTAGGTAATATTATTTGTTCCTCTTGTTTAGGTACTGTGTTTAAAGCTGCTAATAAGCTAGTGTTTGCATTAATATTTAAGGTAGAATGTTTTAAATTATAAATACTATTAATGGTAGGCTCTTCTATTGAGTTTGTAGTGGCGATATAGCCATTTAAATTGGGGTAATTATTCAAAAACAACTTATCTAAAAAAGCTAAGCTAATACTCTTGTTTGTTTTTGAATGAACGGCTTCTGGTAGCGATTCTTTTTCAATAAATGCTAAAGTTGGATATGTATTGTATGATTTATTAGATTGGCTAAAAATTTTTTGCTGCGGAATAATATTTTCTGAAATTAATGCTGTAGTTGCTTTTTTGGGGACTTTATTTTTTACTTCTTTGAAAGTGTTACTGGCTATAAAATTAAGTTTAACCGTATTATTAAATAAAATGGTAAAAACTGTTAAAACTGTAATAACAATAAAAGAAATAATTGTAAGGGCATTCCACCTTTTATAACCATGTAGTTCTTTGTAAATTGCATTCCAAACTTTTTCATCAGAATACATTTTATTTTTATCAGCAACTGTTTGTAAAAATTGCTCTAAGTTATCTTTATCGTTATTATGTTGGTACACTTTAAACTTACATTTATTTTAGTTCTGCAATCCAGTTTAGTTCTTCTTCTTTGTTTTTGATTAACCCTTTTTTAATTAAAATATTTTCTAAAATTACTTTTGCTCTGGTATATTGGCTTCTGCTAGTACTTTCTTGAATATCTAAAATTTCTGAAATTTCCTTGTGGCTATACCCTTCAATGGCGTATAAATTTAATACTGTTCTAAAACCAATTGGCAATAATCTTATACATTCAACTACTTGTTTTGTAAACATCATTTGCCCAATATTGTTTTCTTTAATTTGTATATTATAAGCATTGGCTATATCCACATTATCATTAAATTTTTTATTTCTTTTTATATAATTAATGCAACTGTTTACAACAATTCTTCTTACCCATCCTTCAAAAGAGCCTTTAAATTGGTAGGTGTGAATTTGAGAAAAGATTTTTAAAAAAGCTTCTTGTAAAATATCTTGAGCATCGTTTTTATTATAGGCAAAACGGTAACAAATACTCATCATTTTTGGGCTGAATGTATTGTACAATGCTCTTTGTGCAGTAGCATCATTATCTATACAACCTTGTATTAAACTTTGGTCAATCATTTTGAGTACTGATTATTTAACCCTAAATGTATGACAGTTTTTTTAGAAATCTGCTGCTTTTATACTTAATTGTATAGGCGGTATTTAAAAGTAAAGGAAAATATATTTATCTAAACCCTTCTTGCTTTTTGTTATGCCTTTTCCTTTTGGGATTATAAATTTTTTCGGCAGTAAATAATAGCCTTAAAAACTCTTGTTTAGCATATTCATTGGGTAATACAGTTGGTAGAGCAATACGATAAATAGTTTCAAAATCGTACCCATTTGCATATTTTGATTGTTTTAATAAACTACCAAACATAGAAACAGCAGTAGCAAATTTTAAAGTATTACTAATTGTATCAAAAGCTTGTATGTTGTTAGCTAAGTTAAAATTTTGAATGATTAATTTTTTGCTTGAGTCCGTAGTTTTAAATTGTAGTGTAGCTTCCCCAATATTTATTTTTTCTTTTGAATTGGGTAGGTCTTTTAATTCAAAAATGGCAATCATATTATGACCACTTCCAACCTCACCACCTTCTAGTTCACTATTATTATCTATTATTGCCGATTTTTTATTGTCAAACCCTATTAATCTATATTCAGAAATATTCTTTGAATTAAATTCAATATTAATTGAAGCATCATTGGCTACAGAATATAAAGTTTTTGTAAATTCAGATACCAGAACTTTTTGAGCTTCTGCAAGATTATCAATGTATGCAAAATTTCCCCTTCCTTTTTTAGCTAAAGTTTCTAATTTACTATCTTTATAATTACCCATACCAACACCCAAACAAGTTAAATAAATGCCACTTTGCATATAACCAGTTATTAGGTCTTCTAAAGCTTTTTCGGAGTTAACGCCAACATTAAAATCTCCATCTGTTGCTAATATTACTCTGTTGTTGCCACCAGGTATAAAAGTTTTTGCAACAGATGCATAAGCTGTTTGTATAGCTGCTTGGCCTGGAGTATCTCCACTGGCAGATAAAGAATCAATTACATTTTTAATAGCTACTTTTTCGCTACCACTTGTTGCATCTAGCACTTTTGCTACACCACCTCCATAAATTACAATTGTTACTAAATCTATATCTCTTAAATTATCTACCAACATTTTAAATGCCGATTGCAAAAGTGGTAACCTATTAGGTTTATCCATAGAACCTGAAACATCTATTAAAAAAACTAAATTGCAGGGAGGTATAGTATCTAAATTTAATTTAGGGGCATTAATTGTTAAAAATAATAAGCTGCTGTTATTATCCCAAGGGCAGGTTGATAAATAATTTTTTACACAAAATTCATTAACCTTAGTAATGTTCTTATCTCGGTTTAAATTATAATCAAAATAGTTGAGCATTTCTTCTATTCTAACAGCATTTACTGGTACTGTAACTCCATTATTTAAAAACCTTCTGATGTTACTATAAGAAGCACGGTCTATATTTAAACCAAAACCTGTTTCGGGATAAATGGATGTTTTTATAAAATCATTTTCTACTAAATTGCTATAACTTTCGCCATTAGTAGAAAATAAAGAATATTGCTCTGCCAATAATTTTTTTGTTTTAGAACGTAAATTATTCTTCATTAAACTGGCTGTACTAGCTAGCATATTCATTGTTATACTTTGATACTGCCTAGTGTTTACTGCTTTTTTTAAAACTTCATAACCTGGTAAGGTTAGCAATATTGTATCAATTTCTAATGTACTTGGTATTCCAAATGAACCAGAATTTCCGCTTGTATAAGAAAATCTAAAATTATTTTTTGAAAATAAACTAATTTTTACGTTAGGTAAAAACTTGCCTTTTTCATCTTTAATTTCACCTCGTAAATAATATTGAGCTGATAAAGGAATGGAGTAAAAAAATAACCATAATATGCAAGTAAAAATAAATTTCATTAAACACCAAGGTTTAGCCTTTTAATAACGAATTAAATATAAAAAAGTATATAATTGCTCTTATTTTTTCTCTGTTAAAATATCCTTACTGATAACATTGGCTAACATTACCGCCCATTCTTGCATAGCTAAACCAGAATAGTGCAAACCATCTGCAGCTAATAATTGTTGGTTATCTTTTGCAAGTAAAGAATGGTTAGTTATATCAATAAAGTTAGTTTTATTATTTTCTGCTAATTGTTTACATATTAAATTATAACTTTCTATAGCCTTAGTTATGCTTTTTTCATCTCTATCTTTTGCAAAAGTTGTAACACCCCAATTGGGTATAGATAATACAATTACCTTATTACTGTTAAACCCAACAAGTTGTAAAGCTTTGTTTATTAGCCATTCAAAATCTTTTTTAAATTCTTCTATCTCTAAGCCTCTATATTGATTGTTTACACCAATCAAGAGGGTAACATAATCGTAATTTTCCAGCAGTGTTATGCCAGATAAATGTTCTATAAGTTCAAAGCTTGTCCAAGCAGTTTTAGCAACTATTTCTGGTGCATAAAAGTTACACCCCTTCTTTCTTAATAATTGTATTGTTTGATAAGGAAAGCTGTCATGAATGGGTACATTTTCTCCAATAGTATAAGAATCTCCTAAGCAAAGAATTGTAAATTTTTTTTGATTCATTTAGTAAACCTTTTTCAGCAATAAATGTAATTAATAACAACTAAATATTACAAGTAGAAAAATGTTGATTTTTAAAAGGTGAATTGTATGTTTATATCAACTCCGAAATATTGTCTTCAGATAACTGAGAAGTTGAATAATTTTCTTTTTTAAAAATATATCTCCCTAAAAACAGGCAAGCTAATAAAACCACTACGCTTAAATAGCCTAACCATTTATAATGGTGTAGTTTTCCATCGTTTTCTTTTATTACAATTACCCCTGCAACTAAAGAAGCAATACTTGTACCTAATTGCTGAACACTACTGTTAAAACTCATAAAACTACCTCTATGTTTAGCTTGTACTGCATTACTTATCATTGCTTGTGCAGTTACACCTCTTCCTGTAGCAACTGTAAACCAAAAAGCAAACATTACAAGTATAATCCAAAATGGAATTGCAGGTACATGTGTTACACCAATTACCAATGGTAAACTTATAAAAATGCAGATACTAAATACTTTTAGCTTTCCATACTTATCAGAAATTCTACCTAATATATTGGCAGATATAAATGAAGCAATGCCGCCAACTAAATAAATCATAGGTGTTAGCTGCTTAGAAAAGCCGTTATTAAACTCCATATATGGGTTTATAAAAGGAATAATTAAAAAATGCCCTAGCATAACTAAGCCACTAAACGTAAGTGCCAAAATTAAATTTCTATCTTCCCTAATAATATGTAATGCTTCAAAAGGCGATTTCTTTTCTGACTTATTTTGTAAATGATGGTCTATTGCAGGAACATATTTTTGTATTAATGGAATGAGAATAGTGCCAACAATTGCTACAAAAATAAAAGGAGCATGCCAACTAAAAAGATTGGCTAAGTATAAAGAAAAAGGAACTCCAAAAGTACTTGCAATAGCAAAAGCACTCATTACAGCACCCATAGCTTTTCCTCTTCTTTCATAAACAAACACATCGGAAATGATGGATAATACTTGTGCACCAATTAAGCCACCAAATAAGCCAGCTAAAATTCTTGCAGCAAGTAATAAATGGTAAGTAGGAGCAATACCACAAGCTAATGTGCCTAAAAGAAAACCAGAATAAGCAAATAACAATACTTTTTTTCTGTCGAAACCATCCACAAAAAAAGCTGCAGTAAAACCAGAGAAAGCTGCACTTAATGTATATGCTCCCACCAAAAAACTAAACTGAGTGGTTGTAATATTAAAATAAGGCATTAGGTAGTTGCCTAATGGCATTAATATCATAAAATCTAGAATATGGGTAAAATTTATACAGGCTAGTAAAAATAAAATTATACGTTCGTTTTTATTCATAATAATTTGCAAAAAGGGCTGCAAAGTAGGTTTTAAAAATTTAAGTTCTCTAGTAAATTGATGAATAAAATTAATTTCAGGTTATTTTAACATGGCTATTTTTATTGATATGTAATTTTTTTTTTGATATTTTAAAGATACTTTTTGTAGAAAAGATGTCTAAACCCCTACCTTTGCGGCTCAAAAAAATTGAAGGGTATATTTTATACAGTTGAAGTGTGCGACGCAACGGAAGCTGAATATTGTAAAACTGCCCATTACAAAAAAATTAAAACACACAAATACAAGCGTTATGGCAGATTTAAAATTTCAACGCAACTTCGGTATTGCAGCACACATTGATGCTGGTAAAACCACCACTACTGAGCGTATTTTACGCTATACAGGTATGATTCATAAAATTGGAGAAGTACACGATGGTGGTGCAACTACTGACTGGATGGAGCAGGAAAAAGAAAGAGGTATTACAATTACCTCTGCTGCGGTTAGCTGTCAATGGAATTTTCCTACTATTTTAGGAAAAGCTACACCCGAAACCAAAAAATATTATTTTAATATAATTGATACTCCGGGCCACGTAGATTTTACAGTTGAGGTAGAACGTAGTATGAGAGTTTTAGATGGTTTAATTGCCTTATTTAGTGCAGTTGATGGTGTAGAGCCTCAATCTGAAACAGTTTGGCGTCAGGCTAACCGTTATAAAGTACCAAGAATTGGTTTTGTTAACAAAATGGACCGTGCTGGTGCCGATTTTTTAAATGTAGTTAAGCAGGTAAAAGAAATGTTGGGAGCAAAATCAGTTCCATTGCAATTACCTATTGGTGCCGAAGATAATTTTAAAGGTGTGGTAGATTTAATTAAAATGAAAGGTATTGTTTGGCATGCTGAAACAGAAGGAATGACTTTTGATGAAATTCCAGTACCAGAAGATATGATGGAAGATGTGAAATTTTGGAGACAAAATTTAATTGAAGCAGTTGCTGAGTACGACGACAAGTTGATGGAGAAATTCTTTGAAAACCCTGAAACTATTACAGAAGAGGAAGTTCACGAGGCAATTCGTAAAGCTTGTATTGATTTAAGCATTGTGCCAATGATGTGTGGATCTTCGTTTAAAAATAAAGGTGTACAAACTGCCTTAGATGCTGTTTGTAGATACTTGCCAAGCCCTGTAGATATTGAAGAAACAATTGGTACTAACCCAGATACTGGAGAACAAGAAGTTAGAAAAGCAGATGCTAAAGAACCATTCTCGGCTCTTGCATTTAAAATAATGACCGATCCTTTCGTAGGTCGTTTGGCTTTCTTCCGTTGTTATTCTGGTCATTTAGATGCTGGTTCTTATGTATTAAATGTAAGAAGTGGTAAAAAGGAACGTATTAGCCGTATAATGAAAATGTTTGCAAATAAGCAAAACCCAATTGATTTTATTGAAGCTGGAGATATTGCTGCTGCAGTAGGATTTAAAGAAATTAAAACAGGTGATACTTTGTGCGATGAAAAAGCACCTATTACCTTAGAAAATATGTTTATTCCAGAACCTGTAATTGCAATTGCAATAGAGCCTAAAACACAGGCAGATGTTGATAAAATGGGTATGGCAATTGCTAAACTAATTGAAGAGGATCCTACATTACGTGTAAATACAGATGAAGACACTGGACAAACTATTTTACGTGGAATGGGAGAGTTACATTTGGAAATTATTATTGACCGTTTAAGACGTGAGTTTAAGGTTGAAGTAAACCAAGGTGCCCCACAAGTTGCTTATAAAGAAGCTTTCCACTCTACAATTGAGCATAGAGAAGTTTTGAAAAAACAATCGGGTGGTAGAGGTAAATTTGCTGATATACAATTTGAAATTGGGCCAGCAGATGAAGAGTGGATTAAAGAAAATGAAGGTAAAAGCTTCCAGTTTGTGAATGATTTATTTGGTGGTTCAATTCCAAAAGAATTTGTACCTGCTATAATTAAAGGTTTTGAAACATCAATGGTAACAGGTGTTTTAGCAGGTTATCCTGTAAACAATATGAAAGTTCGTGTTTTTGATGGTAGTTACCACGATGTGGATTCTGATTCAATGAGTTTTGAGCTTTGTGCAAAATCTGGTTTCCGTGAAGCTGGTAGAAAAGCAAAACCTGTTTTACTTGAACCAATTATGAAAGTGGAAGTATTAACACCAGACCAATACATGGGTGATGTAACAGGTGACTTAAATAGAAGACGTGGTATGTTAGAAGGAATGGATAGCAGAAATAACCTACAAGTTATTAAAGCAAAAGTTCCGTTGAGTGAAATGTTTGGTTATGTTACACAGTTACGTTCTTTATCATCTGGACGTGCAACTTCTACAATGGAATTTTCTCATTACACTCCTGCTCCTAATAATATTGCAGAAGAAGTAATTGCAAAAAATAAAGGAAAAGTAAAAGTAGAAGAATAGTTCAATTACTTTTATAAAGTATCATTATAATCCCTGAACCTTATGGCTCAGGGATTATTTTTGAAAATGGTAATTAATAATTGTTTGATTGGTAGTCTCAAAAAAAACCATTAGCTTTTAACTAATGGTAGTAAAACATGTATAAATAATTTAATTATGCAAGGGCTTTTTTAACAAGATCGGCTGCCTCACTTAACAAAATGGCACTTTGTACTTTTAAGCCACTTTCATCAATTAATTTTTTAGCTTCTGCAGCATTTGTACCTTGTAAACGAACAATAATTGGAATATTAATATTACCCAATTTATTATAAGCCTCAATAACACCAGCAGCAACACGATCGCAACGAACAATGCCACCAAAAATATTAATTAATATAGCTTTTACATTTGGGTCTTTTAAAATAATTTTAAAACCTGCTTCTACCGTTTGGGCATTTGCTGTACCACCAACATCTAAAAAATTGGCTGGTTCGCCACCACTTAATTTAATCATATCCATAGTAGCCATTGCTAAGCCTGCACCATTTACCATACAACCAACATTGCCTTCAAGTTTTACATAATTTAGGTTAAATTGGCCTGCTTCAACTTCTGTTGGATCTTCTTCAGTAATATCTCTTAATGCAGCTAAATCAGGATGACGCATTAAAGCATTTTCATCCAATCCCATTTTACAATCTACAGCAATAATTTTATCATCGCTTGTTTTAAATAAAGGATTTATTTCTAACATAGAACAATCTAACCCCACATAAGCATTGTAAAGATTAGTTACAAATTTTACACAGCTTTTAAAAGCATCGCCACTTAAGCCTAAATTAAATGCAATTTTACGAGCCTGAAAACCTTGTAACCCCCCAGAAGGATGCACCCATTCTTTAAATATTTTTTCTGGAGTGTTGTGTGCTACTTCTTCAATATCCATTCCACCCTCTGTAGAATACATGATTACGTTTTGACCTTTAGCTCTATCTAATAAAATAGATAAATAAAACTCTTTTACAGGATTTGGGCCAGGGTAATAAACATCTTGTGCAATTAAAACCTTGTTTACTTTTTTACCAGCAGGGCCTGTTTGTATGGTTACTAAAGTGCCACCTAAAATTCCTTTTGCATAAGTGCTAATATCTTCTAAACTTTTGGCAACTTTAACTCCATTTAAGCCGCTTTCATTTACTTTTCCTTTTCCTCTGCCACCAGCATGAATTTGAGCTTTAATAACTGCAAAATTGTTATTGGTTTGTGTTTTAATTTGTCTGTAAGCATCTTCTGCAGCCATTACACTTTCTACAGCTATACCTTCTTGTACAGGTACATTGTACTTTTTTAATAATTCTTTAGCTTGGTATTCATGTAAATTCATGGTAGATTATTTTTATGCGGCGAATATAAGTTAAGTTTAGTAAAATTGATTTAAACTTTATTAAGATTAGAGAATTAAAGCTGAATTTTTATTGTATATTTTTTATGTTTAAATAACTTAATTTATTACAATTGTAAATAATTTATAAAACTTTACTGGTATAAATTTAGGCAGCCGTTTAAGCCTAAATACTATCTTGTACTTAACTTATTACTACAATTTTTGTATGATGTAAATTTTACTTTCCAACTTTATTTTTGAAATACTTACTAAATATATTGGCTTTTGGTTTTGCATTGTTACTGTTTAACTCTGCTAATGCACAAATAATAACAACATCTAATAAGGTTGTAAAAAAAATTGCTTCTAAAAGTATGTTTGCTTTTGATGGCAGAAAAATTGTGCCTCATACAGTTATAATTTATAATTATGATAGTTCATTTTATAGTATTGATTATACGAAAAATATTATTAATTGGTTAAAGCCAACAGCATCAGATAGTGTTTTAATTGAATACCGGTATTTTAATTTCAAGATAAATGAGAATGCTTATAGATACAATTATGATAGTGTAATAAATAATTTTATTGCTGCACCTCAAGTAATCAGCCAATCCAAACAAAATGAAAATGTTGGTTTATTTGGTCAAACTAAATCTATTAATTACAATGGAAGTTTTGGAAGAAATTTAAGCTTTGGAAATAATCAAGATGCAGTTTTTAACTCACAATTGAATTTGCAGATAAGTGGTATGTTGGGAGATAGCATAGAAATTGCTGCTGCAATTACAGATAACAATATACCAATTCAGCCAGATGGAACTACGCAACAATTGAATGAATTTGATAAAATTTTGCTTCAGTTTAAGAAAAGAAATATGCAATTAGATTTAGGAGATATTGATGTAAGAAGTAATCAATATTATTTCCTGAATTTTTATAAAAGGTTACAAGGTGCTAGCTATAAATCGTTAAACAGTAAGAAAAATAGCAACTTCTCTTTTGCAGGTGCTATTGCAAAAGGAAAGTTTGCAAGAAATATTTTTAATGGGTTAGAAGGGAATCAAGGGCCTTATAAATTAGCAGGTAATAACAACGAATTTTTTTTAATTATTCTGGCGGGCACAGAGAGAGTTTTTATGGATGGTGAAATGTTACAAAGAGGCGAAGACCAGGATTATATTATAAATTATAACACTGCCGAAATTGTGTTTACACCAAAGCACATGATTACAAAAGATAAAAGAATTCAGGTTGAGTTTGAATATGCCGATAGAAATTATTTAAACTATTTGGTTTATGCTGCAAAGGAAATGAAAGTAAATAAAAATTTACAAATTAATATAGCTGCATATAGTAATAACGATGCTAAAAATTCTCCAATTAACCAACAGCTGAATGCAAATCAAAAACAATTTTTAAATAGTTTAGGAGATAGCATTGAACAAGCTTTTTATCATTCTGTTGTTTTAGATTCTTTCTCTAATACAAAAATTTTATATGCAAAACGAGTAAACCCCATCAATGCTTTGTGGGATAGTATTTATGTTTATTCAACCCATGCAGATAGTGCAAAATATTATTTAAACTTTATTGAGGTAGGCATTAATAAAGGAAATTATATACCTCTTTTTAATAGTGCTAATGGAAGAGTTTTTCAATATATTGCCCCTATTAATGGTGTAAAACAAGGAAATTTTGAACCAGCTATTTTTTTAGTAACCCCAAAAAAGCAACAAATTTTTACTGCTAATGCAATATACAATATCAATAGAAAAACAACTTTAATTACCGATGTTGCCTTGAGCAATTATGATGTAAACACTTTTTCTTCTAAAAATAAAAATGACAATATTGGATTTGCTGCTAAATTTTTACTTCAAAATAATAATACCTTCCATAATAAATATCAACTACAAACTAAAATTGGATACGAATGGGTTAATGAAAAATTCAAACCTATTGAAAGGCTTCGTACAGTTGAATTTGCAAGAGATTGGGGCTTGCCATTAATTACCAGCTTGGCTACTGAACATTTACCTAAAGTATCTCTTGAGTTAAAAAATTTAAACAATAATAATAAAATACAGCTTACAACAAATGGGTATTTAAGGAGTGACAAATACTATGCAATAAAAAACCAAGTTTCACTTTATCAATATCAACCCAAAAATGCAATTTCCATAAAATTAAATTCAAGTCTGGTAAATATTTTTACACCAAATAGTAAAGGCTATTTTGTAAAAATTAACTCTGAAGTTTCCAGAGTATTAAAACAAATTAATAATTATGAACTGGGCTTTAATTATAGTTTAGAAAGAAATCTACAATCCAATAAATTTACTACTAGCTTAGAGCCTATTTCTTTTTCTTTTGAAAATATAGGAGCATTTATAAAAAGTAATGAAAGAAAAAATAATCAATGGGCTTTTCATTTTTTTACACGAAAAAATGAACTGCCTTTTCAAAGCCAGTTATTACAAACAGATAGAAGTAATAACTATAATTTTAGTCTAAATTTATTGAACAACCATAATCACCAACTTAAATTTAATGCAACCTACAGGCAGTTATTTGTTCAAAATAATTTTTTAACCAACCTACAACCAGATAAAACTTTATTGAGCCGAACAGAGTATAAGGTAAATGAATGGAATGGTTTCTTAACAGGTTTTGTAATGTACGAATTAGGAACTGGCCAAGAACAAAAAAGAGATCTTACTTATATAGAAGTACCAGCTGGTAGGGGAGAATATACATGGAATGATTACAATTTAGATGGTATTCCGCAATTAAATGAATTTGAAATTGCTTTATATCCGGATTTAGCCAAGTATATTAGAATATTTACTCCAACTAATCAATTTGTAAAAGCATCTTACTTACAGTTTAATTACAATTTACAAATTACACCCAAAGCAATTATGGCTAAATTTAGAAACGAAAAGTTTAAAAAATTTATTTCTAAATTCATGTTTCAATCATCATTACAAACCTCTCAAAAAGTTATTGCAGATAATAAAATTCAATTTAATCCATTTAAAAAAAATATAACAGATACTACCTTAATTCATATTCAACAACAATTAAGTAATACCATTTCTTTTAATAGGTATAGTAATATTTGGGGTATAGATGTTAGCAATTTTCAAAATAAATCAAAAGCCTTATTAACGTACGGTTTTGAAAGCAGATGGATGAATGAATGGTTAGTTAAAACAAGAATAAATTTCAAAAAAGTATATACGTTGGAACTATTAAATAAATTTTCAACTACTTCTTTAATTACACCATCTTTTAATAATAGAAACTATAATATTAAAAGTTTTAGTGTGGAGCCCAAATTAACTTATACTTATTTAACTCGTTATCGTTTACAGCTCTCCTACATATTTGTTCAAAAAGAAAACAATATTATTTATGGAGGCGAAAAAGCAATTAATAACATTATACAAGCAGAGGCTAAGCTGAACATTTTTAACAACACTAGTTTACTTACAAAGTTTAATATGCAGCATATTAATTTTAATGGCAATATTGGTACAACTACAAGTTATATTATGTTAGATGCTTTGCTGCCAGGAAAAAATTATTTATGGATGGTTGAGCTTACAAAAAGGTTAGGCAATAATTTAGAATTTAACATTAATTATGAGGGTAGAAAGCCAGCATCTTCAAAAATGATACATATTGGTAGGGCGGGTATTAGAGCCTTGCTATAATTAATATAAATTAAATAACATCTAAGAATTACATTTGTAACGGTATATTTTTTCATTTTAATTTAGCGTATGCAAAAAAAGAACATCACTATAGCTGGTGCAGGGTTGGTAGGCTCTTTACTAGGAATTTATTTAGCAAAAAGAGGGTATTCTGTTTCTATTTATGAACGCCGTTCAGATATGCGTAAAGAATCTTTATCAGCAGGGCGTTCTATTAATTTAGCATTAAGTGATAGAGGATTGCTTGCTTTGAAAAAAGTTGGGTTAGAAGATGAGATTAAAAAAATTTCAATACCAATGCATGGTCGTTATATTCATAATGCAGATGGTTCTACTGCCTTTCAACCTTATGGTAAAGAAGGACAATTTATAAACTCTGTTTCTAGAGCTACACTTAATATAAAGTTGATGGAGTTAGCCGAACAAGAAGGAGTGAAGATTTATTTTAATCATAAATGTGCCAATATAAATTGGAACAAAAATGAAATAAATTTTGATACCGAAAATGGCAACTCCATTACTACAAACTTTGATTTACTTTTTGGAGCCGATGGAGCTTATGCTGCTACAAGGTTGCAACATCAGGTACACCATTCTAAATTTGATTACCAACAATATTATATAGATTGTGGTTATAAAGAGTTAACTATACCACCAACCAAAGAAGGAGATTTTGCAATGGAAGTAAATGCCTTGCATATTTGGCCAAGAAAGGATTATATGCTAATAGGCTTACCAAATTTAGATAAAACTTTTACCTGCACTTTATTTTTTCCATTCGAGGGCGAAACTTCTTTTTCTAAATTGGATACTAAAGAAAAAGTAAAATCATTTTTTGAAAAAACTTTTCCAGATGCTATTAAATTAATGCCAAATTATTTAGATGACTTTTTTGAAAACCCAACCTCCTCGTTGGTTACAGTAAAATGTTACCCTTGGATTAGAGACGATAAGTTTACATTAATTGGAGATGCAGCTCATGCTGTAGTGCCATTTTTTGGGCAAGGAATGAATTGTGGTTTTGAGGATTGTAGAATTTTAGATGAGTTGATGGAGGCAAATGAAAACAATTGGCATAATATATTAGAGGCCTTTCAACAAACTAGAAAACCAGATGCAGATGCAATTGCAGATTTAGCTATTGAAAACTTTATTGAAATGAGGGCTAAAACAGCCGACCCTAAGTTTTTATTACAGAAAAAAATAGAAGTAAGACTACATGAAAAATATCCTAACCAATGGATACCTGCTTATGCTCAAGTTACTTTTTCTCCAAATATTCGTTATAGCGATGCTTTAAAACGTGGCCAAATTCAAGAAAAAATTATGCAACAAATTATGCAAATACCCAATATAGAGGCAATTTGGGATAGTAATGAAGTAGAAGAAAAAATTCTTTCTTTAATACCCTAAATTATTGTTTCAAAAATTTTAAATTCCTTAAAATTCCTTTGTATTTACTTCGCTTTATTGCAGAGTTTTTAAAAATTTTCTTGAAACTTTCTTCACTTAATTCTTCCCATTGTTGGGTAGTTAAATTCAACACTTCTGGTATGGGTGTAAATGCAATTTCGTTGGTGGGTTTACTAAATCTATTCCAAGGGCAAACATCTTGGCAAATATCGCAGCCAAACATCCAATTTTTAAATTTGCCTTTCATACTTTCATCAATTAATTCATCTTTTAATTCAATAGTAAAATAACTAATACACTTACTTGCATTAATTACTTTTTGTGGTAAAATTGCTTCGGTGGGGCAGTTATCAATACATTTTGTGCATGAGCCACAATAGTCTTTAGTAAAAGGGTTATCATAAGCCAATTCAATATCTACAATTAATGTTGCTATAAAAAAAAAGGAGCCAGAATGTTTTGTTATTAATATTCCATTTTTTCCT
>JAIBAV010000048.1 GCA_019695015.1 Chitinophagaceae bacterium | reverse complement strand
CATTTACATTTAAATTGGCATTCATGTCAAAATCAAAGCCACCATTTTTTCTTGCTGCTTCGGGCAATGTTGGATTTTTGGTTATTTGACCTTGATACCCTGCTAAAATATCTACAGAGCCTTGTGGTTTAATATCTACTTTAAAACCATCTTTTCCTAAACCAAAAATTCTATCAAAAAGTTTATCAAAAACCCTCATTTTAGGTCTTAATACTTTTCTGTTTAAAGAGGTTAAAGCTTGAGCACGGTGTTTAAAATATTCTACTTCAGCCTGGTAGTTTTGTATTTTCTGAAATTCTTCAAAAGTTAAATAGGTAGGAGTTCGGTAAGTTTTACTACCAATTTTTTCAATAATATAATACCTTTTTGTTATAGGGTCGTACTCTATTTGTTGTTTAAGTAAGGATGTATCTCTAATATTAAATGGGTTTTTGTTTTGCCAGGTATATCTATCGCCCCATCTATCTTTTATAGGATAATGTAAAGAGTCGTTATTTACTTTCTTTGAAGTATCTGTACTTTTATTGGTTTGTGCAAACACAGCAGTGCTACTGCATAGAAATGCAAAAAATACGAACAGCCTTTTAAGGCAATTATTATATAGAGTAAAATACAAAATTCCTACACCTTGGTTAAGTAAAAAATCAAATCTATAAACTACAAATTTTTTAAAGCGTTTTTAATTAATTCTTCAATATTATTTATTTCAGGGGTTGAGGATAATACTTTTTTAACAGCTTGTTCTGCCATAGGTTTTGCAATACCTAAGGATACTAATGCATTAACAGCATCGTACCCAGGTAATGCATTGGTTATAGTAGTTAGAGCTGTTGAAGCATTTTTGCTCAGTTTATCTTTTAACTCTACAATTAATCTTTCTGCACTTTTTTTACCAATTCCTTTGATACTTTCTAATTGTTTAGTGTTGCCCTGTACAATTGCTCTAGCTATTTCTTCTGGCTTCATACCAGACAACATCATTCTTGCAGTTGCTGCACCTACACCAGATACACTTATTAAGTTCAAAAACAATTCTTTTTCTTCCAAATCTGCAAAACCATAAAGCGTTTGTGCATTTTCGGTAATATGTAAATATGTAAACAGTTGCCCTTGGTCTTTATTGGCTATATAAGAATAAGTATTTAAACTTATTTGCAAATCGTAGCCAATACCATTTACATCAACCACCACTCGGGCAGGTTGTTTTTGAATAAAACTTCCTCTAATAAATGCTATCATAATTTACAAGGATTTCAAAAATAAGGGTTTATATAATATATGAACATAAATTTGTAGTTAAAACATTTTACGTAAAACAATATTCCTATTCTCTTAAGTAAATATGGATATTTGTTACTTAAATTTATAATTAGAAATAAATAATTAAATGAATAAAATTACAGCAGCTATTACAGCAGTTGGAGGCTATTTGCCAGAAACAAAACTAACCAATGCCGATTTAGAAAAAATGGTAGATACTACCGACGAATGGATTAAAACCAGAACAGGTATTCATGAAAGAAGAATTTTGAAAGAACCTGGCAAGGCAAATAGTGATATGATTGTGCCTGCAATTCAGGAAATATTAAACAAAAAAGGACTAAGCCCTTTAGATATAGATTGTATTATTTGTGCTACTGTAACACCAGATTATGTTTTTCCTGCAACAGCAAATGTAGTTTCTGATAAATTAGGAGCTACCAATGCCTGGGGATACGATTTAGGGGCAGCTTGTAGTGGCTTTTTATTTGCATTAACAACTGGTGCTGCATTAATTGAAAGTGGTAGATATAAAAAAGTGGTTGTAGCTGGTGCAGATAAAATGAGCTCCATAATAGATTATACTGATAGAAATACATGTATCATTTTTGGTGATGGTGCTGGTGCTGTTTTATTAGAACCCAATAGTGAAGGAAATGGAGTGTTAGATAGTATTTTAAAAAGTGATGGATCGGGCCGTGAGTTTTTACACATGAAAGCAGGAGGCTCTTACAGCCCTGCAACTATAGAAACAGTAATGGCAAAACAACATTTTGTGTACCAAGAGGGGAAAACAGTTTTTAAATTTGCAGTAAAAGGAATGGCTGATGTGAGTGCTGAACTTTTAGAAAGAAATAACTTAACAGGCAATGATATAGCATGGTTAGTACCTCATCAAGCTAACCTTAGAATTATTGATGCAACTGCAGAACGTGTAGGTTTACCTAAAGAAAAAGTGATGATTAACATACAACGTTATGGTAATACCACTTCTGGCACTATACCTTTATGTTTATGGGAGTGGGAAAAGCAACTTAAAAAAGGAGACAACCTTGTTTTAGCTGCTTTTGGTGGTGGTTTTACATGGGGAGCTATTTTGGTAAAATGGGCATATTAATTTTTTTCTACCTACTACTAAATAGTTATTATTTGTAACTTATAAAGTGAATGATGAGAGATTTAAACTGGAAAACTTTATCCTCTAAATACATATATAAAGACAGATGGTTTATTGCACGTGCAGATAGTTGTTTAATGGCTAATGGAAAAACAATTGAACCATATTATGTTTTAGAATTTCCTAATTGGTGTAACGTAATTGTTGTAACTAATAAGGAAGAAATTGTAATGGTTAGGCAATATAGGCATGCTATAAATAAAACTACTATTGAATTGCCAGGTGGTGTAATTGATAAAAACGAAAACCCCAAAGAGGCTGCTATAAGAGAAGTTTTAGAAGAAACAGGATATACCATACATCAAATAGAGTTTTTGTATGCCACAGCACCAAACCCTGCTACTAATAATAACATGGCTTATTTTTTTTTAGCTAAAGCCAATGAAAATTTACAATGTCAACAACCAGACCCTTTTGAAGATTTAGATGTTATTTTAGTGGATAAAAAAGAAGTTTTAGAAATGATACACAATAGCCAAATTATACATGGTGTACAAATAGGTGCCATTTATGCTGCATATCAAAAGTTAGGTTGGATTGAACAAAAAATATAACAATACCTGTAATTTATTTTAGAATAACAGTTCCTAAAGTTTGGGTAATATTTTTTTCGGTTTCTTTTAACTCTTTATGTACTGTAATATAATATTCTTGCTTTCTTAAATCTGTTTCTACTTCTAAATCATGTTGATTTTCATCTATCATTTTCTTGATTTTTCTGAGCTTGAAAAAGTTTACACTTATTAAAGCATCTTGTGTAGAAGTGTCTCTGTTAACAATATTCATTCCTTGTAACTTATCATCCCATCTAACACTTAGTTCATAAGGTGTAGCTGTAATGGCAATTACAAGGTTTCTTATTTCGTTATTAGTATGGTATAAAAATGTTTTTGGTTCGGGTTGTTTGCCTTCGTTGTATGCAGTTCTATATTCTTCAACTATGGTTTCAATTAAATTATTTTGAAAATAAAAAGTATTCAATTCATTAAAAATAAATTCTGCAATTGTTTGTTCCTGATTAAATTGTTTTAAACCATGCTCTAGTAAAACCTTTAATAAATTTCTTTCGCTTTCGTCATCTTGGTTAAATAAAATGCTAACATCATCATTGCTAGTATTTATTGTTTGTTCTGGAAATTCTTGTTGTTGAAAAGTGGTATTATTTGCTTGCTTTTTAGCATCTTTTGCAAGTTTATCTGCTTTAAACTTATTTACTAGATTAGTTAAGCCTAATTCATCTATTTTTAAAATAGCAGCACACTGTTTAATATATTCTTGAAGCTTGGTAAAATCTTCTGGCCTGTTAATTTTGCTTAGGGTATCGGCAATATTATTTACTGCATTATTTTTTAAAACAATATCGTTACCAGCATCTTTCAGTATTACCTCTAACTGAAAAATTATAAAATCTTTTTTATTATTTTTTATAAACTCTTTAAAAGCAGTGGTACCAACTTTATTTACAAAACTATCAGGGTCTTCATTATCTGGTATTAAAACAAGTTTTACATTAAGGCCTTCTTCTAAAGCCATATCTAAACCACGCAAAGCAGCTTTTATTCCAGAGCTATCGCCATCATAAATAATGGTGAGGTTGCTGGTAAATTTTTTTATTATTCTAATTTGTTCTGTAGTTAAAGAAGTACCACCACTGGCAACTACATTTTCAATTCCTGCTTGATGCAAGCTTATTACATCCGTATAACCTTCTACCAATAAACATTCATTAGCTTTATCTATAGGTGAACGAGCAAAATATATACCATATAAAATTTTACTTTTTATATAAATCTCATTCTCTGGTGTATTAATATACTTTGGTGCTTTATCTTTTGCATTTCCAATTACTCTTGCTCCAAACCCAATTATTTTACCAGTATTATTATGAATAGGAAAAATAATTCTGCCTCTGTAATTATCTACTAATTCCTGCTGATTTCTTTCAACACCTAAACCAGATTTTGGAATTAATTCTTTATTAAATTGGTTATTGAGTAATGTAGTAACTAACTTATCTTTTTGGGTAGGATTATATCCTAACTGAAATTTTTTTATGGTATCTTCTCTAAAGCCTCTTTCTTTTAAATAAGATAATGCAATAGCTATCCCTTCTTCGCCTTGCCATAATTCTTTCTCCAAAAAGTTGGTTGCAAAATTATTCAAGATGTATAAGCTATCTGCAGTTTGTGTTACAATTTTTTGTTCTGCAGATGTTTCAGTTTCTTCAATTTCAATATTGTATTTAGCAGCCAACCATTTTAATGCTTCTACAAAACTTAGTTTGTCATGTTCCATTAAAAAAGTTATTGCATTACCACTTTTGCCACAACCAAAACATTTATACAATTCTTTAGTAGGAGATACGGTAAAAGATGGAGTTTTTTCGTTATGAAAAGGGCAATTGCCAATATAATTACTACCACGCTTTTTTAGATTAACGTATTGGCTAATGATATCTATAATATCTATCCTGCTTTTAATTTGCTCTATGGTTTGTGGCGTAATCATTGTAGAAAGCTACAAAAGTAAAGGTTTAAAGTGTGGTATAAATTGAATTAGATAAATATAGATATTGGTATATGTAATTATGGCATTATTTTGGTAATTATGTTATAAAGAATTTAAAATATTTTTAAAGCTGATTCAATACTTAAAAAGTATGGATATTTATACCCCAAAAAATTATTATGAAAAAATTTATAGCCATTTTAGTTGTTACAATTTTTACAAGCAGTATTCAAGCACAAGTAATTAAAGGTTTAATAAATAAAGTAACCAATAAAGATAAAAACGCAAAATCAGGTTTAAGTACAGAGGAAGTAGTACAAGGTTTAAAAGAAGCTTTAACAGTTGGTGCAGAAAAAAGTGCTAATCAACTATCTAATGTAGATGGCTTTTTTAAGAACGAAGCAATTAAAATTTTATTACCTCCCGAGGCTAAAAAAGTGCAAGACGCACTTAGTAAAATACCTGGTGGAAGTAAGTATGTAGAGGATGCAATTTTATCTATGAACCGTGCAGCTGAAGATGCTGCAAAAAGTGCTGCACCTATTTTTATTAATGCCATCAAAAATATGAGCTTTGCAGATGCTTGGGAAATTTTAAAAGGTAGCGACTCTGCAGCAACAAAATATTTAAAACAACAAACCAGCAAACCATTAACAGATGCTTTTAGACCTATCATTGACAAATCTTTAGCTAAAGTAAATGCAACACAGCATTGGAATACAGTCTTTTCAACCTATAACAAATTTTCCTTCAAAAAAATAAATCCAGATTTGGCTTCTTATGTAACAGAGAAGGCTTTAGAAGGTATTTTCTATCAGCTTGCACAAGAAGAATTAAAAATAAGAAAAGACCCTATTGCACAAACCACCAACCTGCTTAAAAAAGTTTTTGGTGGCAAATAATTTTTATTAAAAAATATTATTTAACATAGTTCTTAATAAAAGTAATTACTTTATTATAAGTATCTGTAAGGTTTGCACCTGTCCAACCATGAGCCTCTCCAGTGTAAGTATAATATTCATATTGTACTCCTGCGGTTGCGAGTGCATTTTTTAAATTTACACTTTCGCTAATGGGTACAATTTCATCGGCTGTGCCATGAAAAATTATTGTTGGAGGCACTGTAGAGGAAACAAAATTTATAGGGCTACCATTATAATAAGCTGCTGCATTGGTAATAGGCGTTGCACCCATTACATTAACGATTGTTGGTTGTGCAATTGTAGGATAAGGATGACTTGTGTACATCCAAGTCATATTGGTTGGCCCAAATAAATCTACCATTGCTTTAATTTTATTATCAGTATTGTATTTATATGCTTTTAAAAGAGATAAATGTGCACCAGCACTAGCACCAATTATTGCAATTTTATTGGTGTTAATTAAATATTCGTTTGCTTTGCTATGAATAAAATTGAATGCTGCATTAAGGTCATCTATTTGTTGTTGTAATAATATTGAGCTACCATTAGCCAAACTATAATTAATATTTATTATAGCATAGTTACCTACTAAAGTTTTTAGGGTTGCAATATCTGTATTAAAATCAGATTTGTCTCCACCACTCCAACTTCCTCCATGAACCATTATACAAGTATAAGTAGTTGCTGTACTTCTATTAGCTGGCAAATACACATCTAACTTTTGATTAGAATTTGCACTAGCATAAGCAACATCTGTTAACGTTAAAGCTGCTACTGAAGCACTATTATCTGTTATATTTTTTTTACAAGCTACAAGAAATAGTAGAAATGAAATAAAAACAAAAAACCTTTTCATATTATTATTATTGAATAAATAGATGCCCAAATTAAAGAATTTTATAAGAAATGATTATCTTGTTTAAAATAATACTTAAAAGAGCTTAAAAAGCAACTTATTAATAGTATGAATAAGTGGATGAAGTATAAAATAATTTTTGTTTTTAGTTGTTTACTTTTTTGTACAATAGTAAAGGCAAATAATACACATAAGTATATTGGAAAATATAAAGACCTGGTTGAAGAGTTATCTAAAGAATTTGGCATTCCAAGAAGTATAATTACTGCTGTAAGTATTATTGAATCTGGTGCTGGAAGAAGCAGAAATTGTAAGCTGCTAAAAAATCATTTTGGTATAATAGGAAGGAATAATTTACTTAAAACAAAGGGCATTAAAACCAGATTTAAACAATATGAAACAGATGAAGATTCGTTTAGAGATTTTTGTAAATTATTAAGCCGCAGAAAATATTATAAAAAGCTTAAAGGCAATAACAATTATACATTATGGATAAATGCTATTGCAGGTGCTGGTTACAGCACAACACCCAATGTTTGGAAAAAGGAAATTACCAGAACTATTAAATACTATAAACTAGATAAGCTAGATGAAGAAGTGAAAGAGGTAAATGAAGATTAATTAGCTTACTTAATTTCATTCAATATTTTTACTAAATCAGCTACACCCTCACTGGCTGTTTTTTCAATTACTGTTAATTGATTTATGTGTTTTGCTACTTTAGGAATATCGTTATCTATAATAAATTTAGGAATATATGCCCTTGTGCAATTTATTAACCCAGCAGCAGGATATACTTGTAATGATGTTCCTATAACTACAAAAATATCTGCAGTGGCAGCTATTTCTTCAGCTATATTTATCATTGGCACAGGCTCCTCAAACCAAACAATATTAGGCCTTAACTGAAAGCCATCTTCTGCCAAATCTCCAACATGAATATCTCCATTTGTTTTGTAAATTTTATAAGAATTTTGGGTGCTTTTCATTTCAAAGATATGACCATGTAAATGCACTACATGCTTACTGCCTGCACGTTCGTGTAAGTCGTCAATATTTTGAGTAATAATGGTTACATCAAAAAGTTTTTCTAAGTCAACCAGTTGCAAGTGTGCATTGTTAGGCTTTGCAGCAGCAACTTCTCTTCTTCGCATATTATAAAAGTCTAAAACTAATTTCGGATTTGCAGCAAAGCCTCTTGGTGTAGCTACTTCTTCAATTTTATAATTCATCCATAAGCCATTATTGCTTCTAAATGTTTTCAATCCACTTTCAGCACTAATGCCTGCACCAGTAAATACAACAAGTTTCTTTTTTTGCATAAAAATTGATTAAGAAAAATTATAAAAAAAGCCAAACAAAGTTTGGCTTAATAAATGTAATAATTAAAAATTAGTATTTAGTTTCTAAGTTAAGATATTTTAAAAATTCCGTTTTTTTATCTTCCTCGTTAAATGCACCACCATAAAAAGCAGTTACAGTGCTACTTGTATCATCTTCTACACCTCTGCTTGCAACACATAAATGCTTTGCATCTATTAATACTGCAACATCTAAAGTATTCAAAACTTTTTGTAATTCTTTTCCTATTTGCATAGTTAAACGTTCTTGCACTTGTGGCCTTTTAGCAAAATATTTTACAATTCTATTTAGTTTACTTAAGCCAATTACTTTACCACTGTTGATATAAGCTATGTGTGCCTTGCCATTAAAAGGCACAAAATGATGTTCGCAACAGGTATAAAATGAAATATTTTTTTCTACAAGCATTTCATTATACCCATATTTATTTTCAAATAAAGTAATAGAAGGTTTATTGGCAGGATTTAAACCATTAAAAATTTCTTGTACATACATTTTGGCTACTCTTTTAGGGGTTCCTTTTAAGCTATCATCAGTTAAATCTAAGCCTAATATTTGCATAATACTGGTAAAGTGCTTTTCAATTTCTTTTACTTTTTCACTATCCGATAATTCAAAAGCATCTTCTCTAATAGGTGTATCCACACTTGTACTTACATGGTCGTTACCCATTTCGTCTATCATCATATCGCTAAGCTCTATTTTATTTTCTGCATTAAGACGGATATTCAACAAAGTTTCTTTCTGTTTCATATAATCTAATTTGTAGTTCTAATTTTGTTTCAATTTGCGGTCTAAGTATATTATAAATTTCAATGGCAATATTTTCGGCTGTTGGAATTATGTTTTTAAACGCTGCTATATCTTTATTCAAATTTTTGTGATCAAACTTTTCAATAACTTCTTTTTGAATTAAATTACTAAGCTCTTTAGTGTCTATCACAAATCCTGTATCAATATTAGGTTCTCCAATTACTTTAACCACTAATTCATAATTGTGGCCATGATAATTTTCATTATTACACTTGCCAAAAATTAATTTATTTTGCTCCTCACTCCAATTGTTATTATGTAGCCTGTGTGCAGCATTAAAATGTTCTTTTCTGTAAACAGCTACTTTAGCCATATTTTATTTATTAGATATTTTTATAACTATCAACAAAGTTTTATAATGCATCTTGCTTTGTTAATAATAAATACTAAGTTTTTAAAAATAATATTTGAAAAATGGGTTAGATGTTTACTCAAACAAAAGTGTGTTGTTTAAAGCAAAAATCTTTTAGTTAATTGTCCTCAATCATTTACAAATATATACACATATATGAGTAAGGAAGGTATAAAAAGGTTACAAAATTTTTAAAATTTTTATTTAGGTCTTAAAATTCAACATATTTAACCTGTAGTGGCATTGTTTTATTTCATTTTCATCGTTACTACAAATAATTACTAATTTATTAGAGCAATAATTTGTTAATAGGTTTTCGTATAAATTAAACCCTGCTGCATCAAAATTTGTACAAGGTTCATCTAACAGCAAAACAGGAGTGTTAGAAAAAAAAGCCTGGGCCAATTTAATTCTTTGTTTCATGCCCGATGAAAAATATCTTATTTGCTTATTGGCTGCTTTTTCTAATGCTATTATTTGTAAAATTTCTGGTACTGGTAATACTAATTGTTTAAAACTGTGATGAAAGTGTAAAAACTCGTTAGCCGTCATTTCTTCTATTACTTCAATATAAGGAGCAGCAATTGCTACATGGTGGTACACTTTTTCGGAAGCAATTTCTGTTGAATTAGTTTTATATTTTACGTTACCATTACTTGCCAACATACTTCCTGCTATTATTTGCAGCAAAGTGCTTTTTCCACTACCATTTGCCCCTTCAATGGCATAAAAATTATTGCTTTTAAATACATAATGAAGATCTTTAAAAATCCATTCTTTATTAAATCTTTTTCCTGTATTTTCTAAAATTATTTCAAACATTTTTAGCTGTGTAAATTAGTTGTAGTATATAATTTTATAATTCTTATTTACATTTACAATTGAACTATAAATAATATATTGATGCAAATGTAGTATAAGATAATGATGCAATAAAAGGTAACTATTTATTAAAATTTATAGGGTGTTACCTATTTTAATACCTATAATAAAGCATATTTTTTGGGATTTATTTGCTAAAAAATATTTATTTATTTGTATATCTATATTAATACTAACACTATAAAAAGTTTTAACAAAGAACTAGTACCAACAACCAAAACTTTTAATATCACCCACTACATTTGCAGCATT
>JAIBAV010000124.1 GCA_019695015.1 Chitinophagaceae bacterium | reverse complement strand
TAATTTAACAATTGAATATCCATTTTTAAAAACATTCACATAATCATATTTACGTTTGATAACTATTTTTCCGGTTTTATCCATAAATCCCCATTTCCCATTTATAAAAACACCAATCAATCCTTCTTGAAATTGATAAGAAAAATCATCAAATTTAAATGGTATCACAACTTTTCCTTTGGTGTCAATTATACCATATTTGTCACCTAAATTAGCCGTAGCAAGCCCTTCACTAAATAAACTTACGTCTTCATATTGACAAAGTATCACCTCTTTTCCTGTTTTGTTTATAAAACCATATTTTTTGTTTTTTGAAACCTTTGCAAGACCAGATTCATTATAAAATTCTGGAAAATTAATATCTTCAAAATCGTAGTTTAGTTGTTTTATAGCATTCCCTTTTTTATCAAAAATCCATAATTTTTTATTCAATAACCCGTAAATAACATTATTACTTATATAAGTAAAATCATATTTAAGTGGAAGAATTTGTATTCCTGCTTTATTGATGATTCCATATTTGTTATTTAAAGATACCATTGCATAATCTCCCCAAAAAGAAACCCCTGCACGGTCTCCAATATAATCATATTTTGGTGGAGTTACCTCTTTGAAATTAGTATTTAGGAAACCATATTTATTATTTATTTCATAAACAATCATTCCATAAACCAGTGAATATAAACGATCATATTTTAATGGTGTTTTAACTCCAGCTTTGTTGATTAAACCCCATTTCTCATTCAACTTAACTTTAATAATTCCTTCACCTAACAAATTAATTTCGTTATATATTATTGGAATAATTTCTTTACCTTCTTTGTTTATGACACCATATTTATTATTTAATTTTACTTCCGCTAATACATCTTTATTAAAAAGATTGATATCATCATATTTTAGAGGTGTAATTTCTTGTCCATTCTTATTAATAAGTCCCCACTTACCACCTTTGGGATAACTGTACTCAAGTTTTTCATACCCATTACAAACTGTAATTGGAATGTAATTTGGCTCATTATTTAACCAAAATTGATCACCTATCCAATCGTATTTAGCTTCTAACACTACTTTCCCATTTTGATCCTTTAATCCAAACTTTTTCTCATTCTCAAATGGAAAAATAGATTTTTGTGCAGATAAAAATTGAAAAATACAAATTACACTTATTAATAAAACATGTTTTTTTTCCATAAATCTTAATCTTTAATTATTATAAAAACACTTAAATGTTTTTTAAAACTTTATCTATCACACCCTGTTCCATTACACCTACTGCAAGTGCTTTCATAGGTTACCGTTCGTGAACCTGATCCTCCACAATAACTGCATGTTTCATACCACAAGCTGAACTCTCTATAAGAGATTGTTTCATGTATTGACGATCTACGGACAGTTCCTCTTCCAGAACACTCCATACAGTTTTTGTATTCATTATGATATGCAATGCCAGATCCATTACATTTATAACAATAGTTGCTACACCTTTTAGACGAAGAGGATGAAGTACTTTTTTTATTCTTATCTACCTTTTCTAAGTTAAACATGCTTTTAATTGTTGCTATATCTTTCTCCTGTTGTTTTCTTTCTTCATCTTTTTGATTTTGAATTAATTTATTATAAAAATCTTTCACTGCATCTCCATCTTTTACACTAATCAAATTAGCATAATCCATCGCACTTTTTTTTGATTTATCTACAACCTCCAAAAGCAATGGGGTGATTAATGGTTCAAAAAGCATTAAAACCTTATCACAAGAAACTCTTTCTTCTTGCTGGGGTCTTACTTTGCCAAAATAATAAATGATAGGAGGTTGGCCAAGCCTATTTACAGTATAACGATCAAACTTAAATACTGAAGAACTTTTCTTATAATATTCGGTAATTTGTTTTAAATGAAGAAACTCCTTCCAGAAACTTGAATCTGTAGTCAACACATTTGCCCATAAACATAAGTGGAATAGAGTGTTTCCATCTTTATCTTTCATACCTATATTGGGATTGGTCTCAGATATTAGAATTTTAATTGCTGCCATTTTTCCATTAGCAACAGAAAGTTGAAAAGCGTTCCAGCCTTCTGGAGATAAATCGTAAACACTTGCCCCTACATCTATTAATGCAAGCAAACATGCACGATAGCCATCATCTTTAGAAGGAAAATTTTTAATCAACCATTGTATAGGGGTGTATTTATTTTCATTTCTTTTACTCCAATCTATTAAGTCATTCTCATAATATTTTTTAAGCTCAGTCCAATTTCCTTTTTCAACATCTAAAAAAATTTTCTTATAATCTATACTATCTGTATTGGATGTTTGAGCTATCAATAAGTTACTTACTGCTAAAAAAATACATAGGCTTATTACTTTCATCTCAATTTAATTTATATGGTAAATAACTTGAACAAAATCCATTATTATATTTCCATCACAAAATATTTTTATCTAAAGGACAGCTTGATTTGAAGAATAATATTTGAAATAAGGTTTATACTATACTTGGTTTATTTGTATATCCACCACCAAGACCTTTTCTTATATTAACAAATATAGTACCACTGTTTCATATATAAAACAAGCTTTAATACAAAAGAAACCGATATTGCTTGCTATTTGACAGCTTTTCTACATTAAACTGAAATAAAACAATGAATTCAAAGAATCTTCTATTAATTCAATTCATTCTTTTTTAAAGAAATTTTACTAAAAATTTCATCAATATAAAAAACATCCCTACTTTTGCAATCCTTTTAAAAAATTTATAAAGAAATATGGCAAACCATAAGGCTACTAAAAAAGACACACGCCAAGCAGCTAAACGTACTGAAAGAAACAAGTATTACGGAAAAACTACACGTAATGCAATTAGAAATTTGAAAGCGATTGATGATAAAAATTCTTTTGCAGAAAAATTACCTGCTGTAGAATCTATGATTGATAAGTTAGCAAAACGTGGCGTAATTCATAAAAACAAAGCAGCCAATTTAAAAAGCAAATTAGCAAAGAGAAAAACCGCATAATAAAATAGTATAATTCCTTTGAAAATATTTAAAAACCGATTGTGAATATTTCAGTCGGTTTTTTTAGTTTGTAGAATGCAATGTATCAGTTTATTGAACAATGTTTTTCCAAAATTGTAATAAATCCTTTTCTTCATTTTCCCAGTTCAACAATTCTCTTGCTTTAATACAGTTGTTTTGTAATTGTTTGTGCAATTCTTTGTTGTTGAGCAATTCGTTTATTGCATCTGCTATTGTGCTTTCATCTGTAACATTTATCAATAGTGCAATTTCATATTTATCATTAATGGCTTTGTATTCAGGATAGCCAACACAAACCTGAGGAATGCCTGCCATAATGTAATCAAAAAAACGATTGGATAAGGAATAGTATTGGTTTAAACCTGTTTTCTCAAAAAGAGTTAAACCTATCAAAGCGGTTGGGGTAATTGTTTTTAATTCTTCTGGATTTACATAACCTCTTAATTCAATTTTATGTTGTAATTTATGTTGATAGATGAGTTGTTTTGTTTGTTCAAAGAAGTTTCCTTTGCCACAAATTAAAAGGTTGCAATTTACTTGTAACATAGCAGGAATAAGTGTTTCGAAACTTCTTCCTTCATTTACTGCACCTTGATAAATAATAAAATTTGAGTTGGTGTTTTGAATAGTTGTGTTGAATTGTATTTTAACAGGAAGGTTTCTGATAATGCTGTAATTAACATTATATCTTCTGTTTAACTCTTGTTGAATAAAAATATTTACGGTGTAACCCTTTTTAAATTTGGGTACAAAAAACTGTTCAATACTCAACCAAAATTTATGTACTAATGGACGTGTAATAATTTCTTTTTGTTCTGTAAAAAGTTCGTGTGCATCATATACTCTTTTTTTTCTTTTTAATACCGATATTAAATAATTAGGTATTATAGTATCTAAATCTATAGCACATAATATATCAGCCTTAATAAATAAAAGAAAAAAGAATAGCCTTAAATTATATTCTACATAAAATAAAAATCCCTTCTTAAAAAAGCAATTCAATCTTTTAGTCTTAAAATTAAAATTTGGTAACAGTTTAGAACTGCTTAAACTTCTACCAACTAATAAAACAGAATAATTTTGTTTAGATAATGAATTGCAAATTCTTTGCATTCGTTGATCATAACTAATATCGTTAGTTACAGTTAATATTATTTTTGGACTTTTAATTACCATAATATTCAACAAATATAGCTGCCCAACTTGCAGTAAACAGTTAATAATGTATTTGAGAGTTCAGTATAAATAGTAGTAAACTAACAAACTTAGCTAAAATCAAAAATAATATTCAAATTTTAATATAAATTACCTACTTTTGCAGCCGATAAAAAATAAAATAAAAGACGTTTAAAAAGAAACAAGATGTCAATCACAAAAGAAAAAAAGGCTTCTATCTTCACCGAATTTGGTGGAGCATCAACAAACACAGGCTCTATTGAGGGTCAAATTGCATTATTAACCGAAAGAATTTTAGACATTAGCAAGCATATTAAAGCTAATAAAAAAGATTTTTCTACACAACGTGGTTTAATGCGTATGGTTGGTAAACGTAAAAGATTACTTACTTATATGCAAAAAACAAACCTTCAAGGGTATAGAGCATTAATTGAAAAATTAGGGTTAAGAAAATAACTTATTACCAAACAACATTGTTTGGGCAGTAAGAATGCTTTGCCTTTTGTTGGTTAATGTTTTTTACAAAAACTTACTTATAGCTGTATTCCCAACTTCCTGAGAATGTTGGGAATACTTTATTTTATACATTACCCATTCTAACAACTTATGTTTTTAAGCATTTATTGCTTTTAAAAATATAATCAAAAATTAAATTATGTTATCACAACCTATACAAGTTACATTTCAATTACCTAACGGAACTGATGTAACTATTGAAACTGGTAAACTTGCTCGTCAGGCTGATGGTGCAGTTACTGTTCGCCAAGGCAATTGTATTTTAATGGCAACTGTAGTTGCTAATAAAGAGCCAAAACCAGGGCAATCATTTTTTCCATTATCAGTAGATTATCAAGAAAAATTTGCTTCTGCAGGCCGTATTCCTGGTTCATTTTTTAAAAGAGAAGGTCGTTTAAGCGATTATGAAGTTTTAATTAGCCGTTTGGTAGATAGAGCTTTACGTCCTCTTTTCCCTGAAGATTATTTCTGCGAAGTACAAGTGTTAATTACGTTAATTTCTTCTGATAAAGAAGTAATGCCTGATGCTTTAGCTTGTTTAGCTGCTAGTGCAGCATTAGCTGTTTCAGATATTCCAATTAAAGAAATTATTTCTGAAGTTAGAGTTGGAAGAGTAAACGGAGAGTTTATTGTAAATCCAAATCGCAGCAATTTAACTTCAGCAGATATGGACTTTATTGTTGCTGCTACAGATAAGAATTTGATGATGGTGGAAGGAGAAAGTAAAGAATGTAGCGAAGCAGATTTAGTGAAAGTATTAGAAATAGCTCACAATGCAATTCGTGTACAAATAGCTGCACAACAACAATTAAGAGATAAGGCTGGTATTACATATAAAAGAGATTATACAAAACCTTACACCAACGAAGTAATAGAACAAAAAATTAGCGATATTGCTAAAACTAAAATGTATGTAATTGCCAAAAGTGCAAGTAGTAAACATGAACGTAGCGAAGCATTTAAAGCATTAGAAAAAGAAGTTAAAGAAGGCTTAGGAGAATTAGAAGAAGCAGATGCTGGCTTAGTTGGTAAATACTTTGGCGATTTACAATATTATGTTGTAAGAGATATGATTTTAGACGATAAAGTTCGTTTAGATGGCAGAGCATTAGATGTTGTACGACCTTTAGCTATGGAAGTGGACATTTTACCATCTCCTCATGGTTCTGCATTGTTTACAAGAGGCGAAACTCAATCATTAACTACAGTAACTTTAGGAACCCCTTTAGATGAATTATTAATAGAAAGTGCTGCTACAAGCGATTACAGTAAATTTATTCTACACTATAATTTCCCTCCATTTTCTACAGGAGAAGTGAAAATGATGAGAGGTCCAGGTAGGAGAGAAGTAGGTCATGGTA
Organism: Chitinophagaceae bacterium; assembly: GCA_019695015.1. Classification (GTDB taxonomy): domain Bacteria; phylum Bacteroidota; class Bacteroidia; order Chitinophagales; family Chitinophagaceae; genus UBA1930. The sequence continues at coordinate 4,298 of JAIBAV010000124.1, read as the reverse complement.
ATTTAGCATTACGTAGCTTAAAGCAAATGATGCCTGGTAACGATTATGCCTATACCGTAAGAGTGGTTAGCGATATTTTAGAAAGCAATGGCTCTTCTTCAATGGCAACAGTTTGTGCAGGCACTTTGGCATTAATGGATGCTGGTGTTCCATTTAAAAAACATGTAAGTGGTGTTGCAATGGGTTTAATAACAAGAGCCACCGATGGTAAATATGCTATTTTAACAGATATTCTAGGCGATGAAGATCATTTAGGTGATATGGACTTTAAAGTAACAGGCACTAAAGATGGTATTTGTGGCGTACAAATGGATATTAAAATTGATGGCTTAAGTATGGAAGTAATGAGTGAAGCATTAGAACAAGCCAGAAAAGGACGTTTACATATTTTAGATGCAATGGAAAACTGTATTGCTGCTGCACGTCCTGAGGTTAAGCCACATACTCCAAGAATGGAAAAACTAATTATTGATAAAGAATTTATTGGAGCTGTAATTGGCCCTGGTGGAAAAGTAATTCAAGAAATTCAAAAAGTAACAGGTACAACTATTAATATAGAAGAAGTAGGTAATACTGGTGAGGTAAGCATCTTCTCTCAAGAAAAAGAAAGTTTACTTAAAGCAGTAGAATGGGTTAAAGGTATTGTAGCAGTACCTCAAGTAGGAGAGGTTTATGATGCCACTGTAAAAAGTATTAAAGAGTTTGGTGCGTTTGTAGAATTTTTACCTAAGAAAGAGGGCTTATTACATATTAGCGAAATCAGTTGGAAACGATTAGAAAGTATGGATGGAATATTTAAAGAAGGAGATAAAGTAAAAGTGAAATTATTAGAAATTGACCAGCGTACTGGTAAATTTAAACTAAGCAGAAAAGCATTAATGCCAAGACCAGAAAGGCAAGATAAACCACAACAACCTACTGTTGAAGGCTAAAGTTGTTAATCTAAATTAAATTCCCCCGAGTACAAAAATTCGGGGGATTATTTTTTAAAATGAATTATATACAATTAAAAATAGAGGTTTCCAATGAAGCCATGCAAGAGTTAGTAATTGCATTGCTTGCAGATAATGGGTACAATGGTTTTGAGACAACATTAACCAATGTGTTAGCATATATTGATGAAATAGAATACAGCGAAAGTTTGGTTAAAAAAATTCTCCAACCAATGCAAATAAAATTCATTGCAACAGTTATTGAAAAACAAAATTGGAACGAAATATGGGAAACAAATTTTCCGTCTGTATTGGTAGATAATTTTGTAGGTATTAGAGCAAATTTTCACCAAGCTTTACATAATGTACAACATGAAATAATTATCACTCCTAAAATGAGTTTTGGAACAGGACATCATGAAACTACATTTTCTGTAATTCAATTAATGCAGGAGATTGATTTTAATAATAAAACAGTTTTCGATTTTGGCACAGGCACTGGTATATTAGCAATTCTTGCAGAAAAATTAGGTGCAAAAAAAGTTGTTGCAGTAGATAATGATGAGTGGTGTATTGAAAACAGTATTGAGAATGTAAACGCAAACAACTGTAAAAATATCATTGTTCAAAATGCAGAAAATGCAATTACTAATCAGAAATATGATATTGTAATAGCAAACATAAATAAAAATATTATTCTTCAAAATATTCAGGCATTACATAATGCTGTAAAAAATAATGGCTTCATTTTATTAAGTGGATTATTGAAGGATGATGAAGATGAAATAAAAATGGTTACATCTCAAATTGGCTGGCAACCTATTAAAACTATAGCCAAAAACAATTGGATAGCTTTGTGTTATACAAGTTAATAACTTGTTGTTTTAATAAATTGTGCATTTTTATTTACAAACAGATTGTATATTTGAATTTTCCAACCTTCAACCAACGCAATGAACGAGTTTTTGTTTATTATTTTGGCATATTTAATTGGCTCTATACCTACTTCTATTTGGGTAAGCAAAAGGTTCTTTAATATTGATATTAGAGAATATGGAAGTGGTAATGCTGGAGCAACTAATACCTATAGAGTTCTAGGACCTAAATGGGGTACTTTTGTAATGATTATTGATATGCTGAAAGGGGTGGTAGCTACTTCCTTATATATTTTCTTGCCATCTTATTTAGGAATAAGCAATGAGTGGGATAGAACCAATTTAATGATTGGTTTAGGCTTGGCTGCTGTGGTTGGGCATATATTTCCTATATGGGCAAATTTTAAAGGGGGTAAAGGTGTTGCAACTTTATTTGGAATGGCAGTTGCCATACAACCTTTGGTTGCTGTTTGTTGTATTGCTGTATTTTTATTTGTTTTGTATCTTACTCGGTTTGTTTCATTAAGTTCTATTTTGGCTGGTGTAGCTTTTATGGTTTTTATTTTATTTATTTTTAATGAAGAAACTACATTATATAGGGTTTTTGCAGTAATGGTTGCATTAATGGTTATTCTTACCCATCAAAAAAATATAGGAAGAATTATTAAAGGAACGGAAGGGAAAGTGCCTATTTTAAAATTCAGAGACAATAGAAAAAAAAGAAATAGGAAACCATTTTAAATTTATACTCCTGAAATGCTTTGCTGTAGTTTTTGTTCAATTTCTTTATTTGCATCAATACCATTGTAATTTCTATTCAATTAAAAAATAGTTTTGTGAGGTGCATTAAACATAAAACTTAATATTCAAATTAGATAAGGGTTTATCTATAAAATAAAAAAATCGTTTCAAAATTGAAACGATTTTTTCTATAAAGTGTGTGTTAATATTAAGGATTAATATCTGTTATAACCACCGCCATTTCCACCACGGTCACGATTATAACCACCGCCGCCACCGCCACGGTTGCCTCCACCAAAGCCACCACTTTTTCTGAAGCCGCCGCCACCGCCACTGCTTCTACGTTCACCTTCAGGACGTGGAGTTGATTCATTAACTACAATTTTTCTGTCTTGCACATCAGTATCATTTAATGCACTGATTGCTGCACGTGCTGCATCATCATCGTTCATTTCAACAAAGCCAAAGCCTTTGCTGCGATTGTTTTTGAATTTGTCTGTAACAATTTTTGCAGATGCTACTTCACCATAAGGTGCAAATAATTCTTGTAAATCTTCACTGGTCATATTCCAGTTTAAATTACCAACGTAAATGTTCATTTCTTGAATTTATAAATTTAAATAAAACCAATAAAAACAGTAACCAAAAAACCTGAAGCATTTACGTTAAAACCTTCCGGAAATATGGAAAACCGGTCATTGGAAAACACGAAAATAGTACTTTTATCTAATTAAGCAAGTTTTTTTTCAATCTTTTCTTAGTAGATAGTTTCAGTTATACATTTTAAGGTTAATATTTAAAATTGTATTACGTAATGCAGTGTTACATTTTCATTAATTTCTAATTAAAACTTTTACAACCCTTATTTTTACAAAAACTATTTTTTTTGTTACCAAGTGTTGCAATTGTTATATTAAACTATAATGGAATAAATTATTTACAACAGTTTCTTCCTTCTGTTCTTTCATCAACTTATTCTAATAAAAAAATTATTGTAGCAGATAATGCCTCTACAGATGATAGTGTTAACTGGGTGAAGGAAAATTACCCTCAAATTACAGTTCTAATAAACACTCAAAATAATGGTTATGCTGGTGGATACAACTGGTGTCTTAAAAGTGTTGAGGCAGATTATTTTGTACTCTTAAATTCTGATGTTGAAGTTACTGCTAATTGGATAGAGCCAATAATAGAATTAATGCAAGCAGATACTAAAATTGCGGCTTGCCAACCAAAAATTTTATCCTGGCATCACAAAGAAAAATTTGAATATGCTGGTGCTTGTGGTGGCTTTATAGATTTATATGGCTACCCGTTTTGTAGAGGAAGAATTTTTGATTTTTGTGAAGATGATAAAGGGCAATATAATTCTGTTGAGAAAATATTTTGGGCATCTGGTGCAGCATTGTTTATTAAGAGCAAAGTTTTTGTGGATTTAAATGGATTTGATGAAAACTTTTTTGCTCACATGGAAGAAATTGATCTTTGCTGGAGATTACAATTATCTGGTTATACTATTGCTGTTCAGCCTGCATCTATTGTTTATCATGTAGGTGGTGGAACATTACCCAAAAGTTATCAGAAAACTTTTCTTAATTTTAGAAATAATTGGATAATGCTTTGTAAGAATTTAACTATTAAAGAAAAATTTTTAATTTTCCCAGTTAGATTTTTTTTAGATTGTACTACTGCTTGTAAAGCTTTATTAAGTAAAGATACAGAAATGGCTAGAGCCATTTTTAATGCTCAT
>JAIBAV010000081.1 GCA_019695015.1 Chitinophagaceae bacterium | reverse complement strand
AGTTAATTATTCTTCACCTTTCTTTTCTTCTGGTTTTAAAACTGCAGTTATTACATTTTTACCATTAAATAAAAGATTTGCAGTTGCTTTAATTTGTGCTGCTGTTAATGCATTTACTATTTTTTCATAGTTAAGGAAGTAATCAACACTAGCACCTTCTAAAGTAATAGCTTGAATTTTAGTTAACCAAGTTCTGTTCTCTTTTATAGAAGTTTTGTATTGCTCTATCCATTGTTGTTTTACTTTGTTCAAGTCTTCTACAGATGGACCTTTAGTCTTAATATTATTAATCTCATTGTTTAAAGCAATTACAAGTGTATCTGCTTTTTCAGGGCCACAAGGTAATTGAGCAACATAGTTGTAATTATTGTAAGGATATTTTTCAACACTACTGTAAATTCCACCACCATAAATACCTTGAATTTTCTCTCTCAGCTCTTCAATAATTTTAATATTTAAAACTTCGCTAATAGCTTCTGCTTTTAAGGATAAAGATTCGCTATAAGGCACTTCTCCACTATACACAGCAAGTATTAAAGCTTTTTCCTCTTTTCCTTTATGTACATTAATATTAATTTTTCCTTTTGCTGTACGTAAGCCATTATCTTTAAAATTGAATTTTTTATTGGAAACAGGAAGGCTAGCAATATATTTTTCAATTAGCATTTCCGTAGTATCTTTTGGTAAGCTACCTACTAAAACAAAATGTAAACCACTTGCATCGCCAAAACGTTCTTTATAAATGGCTAATGAACGGTCAAGGTTTATTTTATCGTAGTACTCACCTTTAGGAATAGCTATAGGAGCTAACGGATTATTTTTATACATTGCTTTATAAAAAGTATCTATAAAAGTAACCTGAGGGTTAGCCATCATAAACTTAGTTTGCGATTTACTTTTTTGAATAAAACTTTTAAATAAAGCTGTATCCTTACGTGGCTCTGTTACATATAAATTTAATAACTGTAACATAGATTCAAAATCTTTTACAGAACTACTACCAGAGAACCCTTCATTATATTCACCAAAAACAGGATTAATTGTTGCAGTTTTACCAGTTAATGCTTTACGCAAATCTGTTGGCGAAAATGCTCCAATACCCATAGAACTAATTACTGAGGTTAAGAAATTTGCATTGTATTTGTCTGCAATACCATAATTATTTAAACCACCAAAACGTCTTGCACTTAATAAAATTTGGTCGTTTTTAAAATCTGTTTTCTTAACAGTAACTTTAATGCCATTACTTAAAACGTACGTAGTAGTACCAAGTTTTATATTTTTTGTAGAAGAAATAATTTTGCCGGCTTTAGGTTCTTTACTTAATAAATTTTTGGCAATTTCTTTTTCTTCGTAAGGTTTAATATCTTGTTTAGATGCTGCACTAGTTACTATAGTTACAAGTTCTTCATCTTTTGGTAGAGTTACACCATCTGTAGCAATTGGGCCTGTAACGGCTGTAACAAAATTGCTATTATTTTTTAAACTATTTCCAATTGCATTTACATCGGCCAAAGTAATTGTTGGTAATAATGTTTTATGCAATTCATATTCTGTAGCAATACCAGGTATAGGTTCGTTAGTTAAAAAATTACGAATATATTCCTCTACAAAATCAGCAGATTCTGTTTTGTCTTTTTCGTTATTCATTCTTTCCATTCTGGTTAGCAAATTGGTTTTTGCTCTATCTAATTCTGCTTGTGTTAAACCAAAACGTTTTGCTCTTTCTATTTCTTCTACTAAAGCAGAAACAGATTTTGAAACATCACCTGCACCAGCATACACAGAGGCTTGAAAAGATTCAAAACCTCTTGCATAAGAGCCAAATTCAACAGATGCACCTAAAAATGGTGGGTTGGTTTGTTGGGTAACTTCTCTTAATCTTTGATTAAGAATAGTGGTGAATAAAGATTGAATAATACTTGCTTTGTACTCATCTATATTGGTTGCTTCATGATGTTTTTCAGCACTATAGTTAAGCATAGAAACATACATGGTAGCTTCTTTATCTGTAACAACAATTCCTTGATTGGCTTTATAAGCTGGCACATCAAAGTTTGTTCTTGGCCTTTCGTTTTCCGGATTTTTTAAGCCTGTAAAATGTTTCTTTACATAGGCTTCAGCTGTTGCAATATCAATATCACCTACAACAACAACAGCCATTAAATTTGGACGATACCAATCTCTATAAAAACGACGAATAGCATCGTGTTTAAATGTTTTAATTATACTTTCAATTCCAATTGGTAAACGATTACCATATTTACTGCCTTCAAAAAGTATAGGATACACTTTTTTAAACATTCTGTCTTCTGCACCTTTGCCTAAACGGCTTTCTTCTAAAATAATATTTCTTTCCCCATCAATATCATCATCTAAAAAAGTAACATTGTGTGCCCAATCTTCTATAATTTGAAATCCTTTTTCAAGGTTTCCTGGTTTATCTGTTGGTATGGGTAACATATAAACAGTTTCATCAAAACTGGTATATGCATTCAAATCGTTACCAAAGCCTACACCAATACTTTGTAAATAGGATATAATATCATTCTTTTTAAAGTTGGTGGTACCATTAAACGCCATATGTTCTACCATATGTGCTAAACCTTGTTGGTCATCATCTTCTAAAATTGAACCTGCATTAATTACTAAACGCAATTCAACTTTTTTCTCTGGTTTTTTATTGCTTTTGATGTAGTACTTTAAGCCATTTGCTAATTGACCAATTTTAACACTTGGGTCAACCGGCAATGGAGTGTTTTGTGCATAGCTAAAACTTACGGTTAGTATAAGTAAAAGCCACAATGTTCTTTTAATAAGTTGCATATTTTAAAATTTATTGTTGCGAAGTAATGAAATGAAAAAGAAGTAAACAAAAAAGAGTTTAGATTATTTTGTGGTTATTTGCAAAGGAGCTATTATTTCTTATTTTTTAACTTTTCTATCTATACAAATTATAGAAAAAGAAAGTGGTTTTTATTTTAATTGTACAATTAATAAATAAGTTGTAAAAATTGCCAAAACACTATATTTACTTTTCTATTTTAATTCATTTAACTTAAAAAAAGTTGATAGTATGCTTGCCGTTGTAATTAAAAGGCATATTTACAAAAATACCAGCTTTGCCAACTTTTGCTGTTCCTTTTACATTTAGTTGAATTTCTTTATTAAAAATTACGTTGTATAAGTTTTTATAGATGCCTTTCATTTCTATATCAATACGGCTTGGCAAAGCAAATTCACTTCTTCTTTTAATGTGCATTAGGGTATCTAAAGAATATTTTCCAAAAAAATTGTTGTCTATAAATACATCACAATTTACTTTTCTTAAATCAACACCAAATTCATTTGGGTTAAAGTACACCAAATTCATGGTTAAACTAGACTTGTTAAACCCTAATGATTTTACTTCAATATTTCTTACATCTCTGTATTCAAAACTTTTTATTTTTTTACAAGATGTACCAATAAATATAACCAATAATAAAGTGGTTAGTAAACTATATTTTTTAAGCATTTTTGTACTTAAATAATGGAAATAGTAATTATAAATGCAGTAATAAATTAATTATCACCCATTTTTATTTTCTCTGTCTTTTAGTTCTTTTATTTTATCTAAAGCACCAGCCACTACATCGCACATTATTGTATAAAGTGCACCAGGTTTATGGTTGGCATATATATGTTCTAATGCTAAATTTTCGTTGGCAATAACTGTTTGAGGAATATTAGGGTTTACTGTATTAATACCTTCTTGTAAAAGGCCAATTATTTCTTCGGCTGTTCTACCTCTTAAATTTTTGTCACATCTAATTATTATTTCATCAAAATATTCGGCAGATATTGCTCCAAGTTCTCTAATATCCTCGTCTCTTCTGTCACCTGTTCCACTAATAACACCTACCTTGGTTTTATAATCTAGCTTACTTACAAATTGCCCTAAAAGCTTTAACCCATGAGGGTTATGAGCAAAGTCGGCTAGAAATGTAAAGTTTTTAAAGTTGAAAAAGTTTAATCGTCCAGGAGTTGTATTACTACCTGCAATAAAAGTTTGTAATCCGCTTCTTATATCTTCAATTTTAATTGATTTGAATAAATAAGTTGCCATAACACTTGGTAAGCAGTTGGCAATATTATGAACTGCTTTTCCTTCAAATGTTATAGGAATATCTTTTACATGTGCAACTCTTATTTTCCATGTACCTTTTAAAATACTTATAAAGCCATTTTCGTAAACTGTTGCTAAGCCTCCAGCATTGCAATGTTCCACAATTCTTGGATTATTTTCATTCATGCTAAATAAGGCAATATTGCAAGAGAGAGTAGGAATCATATTAAATACTAAATCATCGTCTGCATTTAATACAGCATATCCATGTTTAAAAACTGTTTCCGGAACAACAGCTTTTACTTTAGCCATTTGTTCTAAATTATTTATTCCGCCAAGGCCAATATGATCTTCAGCCACATTAGTAACTATTGCAACATCGCAATTTTGAAATGCTAAACCACTTTTAAGAATACCACCTCTTGCACATTCTAAAATGGCAAAATCTACAGTAGGATCTTTTAAAACAAATTGAGAAGATATTGGGCCTGTACAATCTCCTTTCATTAATAATTGATTTTGGATATACACTCCATCGCTCGTTGTATAACCAACTTTTTTGCCTGCACTTTTGCTAATATGAGCAGTTAAACGGGTAGTTGTAGTTTTACCATTTGTACCTGTAACTGCAATAATGGGTATTCTGCCATTGCTTCTATCTGGAAACAACATTTCAACAACAGGTTCTGCAACATTACGAGGTAAACCAATGGCAGGTTCAATATGCATTCTAAAACCCGGAGCAGCATTAACTTCTAAAATGGCTCCTCCATTTTCTGTAACAGGTGTATGTAAGTCTTTTGCCATAATATCAATACCACAAATATCCAAACCAACAATTTTTGCAATACGTTCACACATTACAATATTATCTGGGTGCACCTCGTCTGTAACATCTGTACTTGTACCACCTGTGCTAAGGTTAGCAGTTGTTTTAAGTAAAACTAATTCATCTTTAACAGGAATAGTTTCTAAGGTATATCCTTTTTCCTCCAGCATTTTCATGGTGCTATGATCTACGGTAATTTGTGTTAATACTTTTTCGTGACCATAACCTCTTCTTGGGTCTTTATTGGTTTCGTCTATTAACCATTGAATATTATGAGTTCCATCTCCAATAACTGCAGCAGGTGTTCTTAATGCTGCACAAATAAATTTATAATTAATAACTAAAATTCTAAAATCGAAACCGGTAATAAATCGTTCTACAATAACGCTTCTACCATATTGTTTTGCATTTTCTAAAGCTTTTAGTGCTTGTTCCCAGGTGGTTATATTTGTGGTGTTTCCTTTGCCATGGTTTCCATCAATTGGTTTTATCACTAACGGATAACCATATTTATCTACGGCTTCTTTTAATCCCACTTCTGTTCTGATAACCATTCCTTTAGGAACCGGAATTTCTGCAGCTTCTAATAAAAGCTTGGTTTCTTCTTTATCGCAGGCAATATCTACAGCTATGTTAGAGGTTGTACTTGCAATAGTTGCTCTTATTCTTTTTTGATGAACACCATAACCCAATTGTACCAAACTGTGCTTGTTTAAACGTAAATGCGGAATACCACGTTTTGCTGCTTCATCTACAATACAACCTGTGGATGGTCCAAGTCTGGTATCTTCTCTAATTTCTCTTAATCGTTGAATATCGTTAGCTAAATCATATTCTGTACCATCGGTTAAAGCTTGTGCAATTTTAACTGCAGCCTTTGCAGCATAAGTGCCTGCATCTTCTTCCATATAACTAAATACAACATAATATTTTCCTTCTTCGCCGGTGCCACGTGTTCTGCCAAAGCCTGTATCCATGCCTGCTAGGGTTTGTAGCTCTAATGCAATATGCTCAATTACATGCCCCATCCAAGTACCTTCTTTTACTCTGCTAAAAAAACCACCTGGCTTAGCTTCGCTGCATCTATGACTATACATACTAGGAAACATAGCTTCTAATCTTTCGCTAAAACCATCTATTTTATTGGTTGGTTTTTGTTCTAATTCTTCCAGATTAAGCTTCATCTGTATCAGCTTATTACGACGAATACTCCAAAAATTTGGTCCTTTTAAAACTTTAATTTCTTCAATTCTCATACACTAATTATTGGTTGAAATGTTTGATGATAAATAAAATATATTTTATAGGAATGTAAGATAAGCGTAATTGATTTTACATCAAAGAAAATAGAAACTATATTTTTAAATGTTTTTATCTTTTAATTTATTCGTTTTAAAATACATTTCAATTTAACATCTTATTCTTAAACAACTATTTTTGCCATTATGAATAAAGAAATTGTTTTAAGCGGAATTAGACCAACCGGATTTTTACATTTAGGTAATTATTTTGGAGCCATGCGTAATTATATTAAAATGCAAGAAGATTATAATTGCTATTTCTTTGTTGCTAACTGGCATTCATTAACCACACATCCCGACACAAAGGAGCTTAAAAATGCAGTAAGAAGAGTTATTGCAGAAAATATAGCTTGCGGACTTAATACAGATAAAGCAGTTTTATATGTACAAAGCGATGTACCCGAAATTGCCGAGCTATACCTTTATTTGAATATGTTAGCTTATAAAGGTGAATTAGAAAAAACTACAACCTTTAAAGATAAAGCTCGTTCTCAACCAGATAATGTTAATGCAGGATTGCTTACATACCCTGTATTACAGGCTGCAGATATTTTAATTCACAGAGCTGTTAAAGTACCTGTTGGTAAGGATCAGGAGCAAAATTTAGAAATGGCAAGAAATTTTGCTCAGCGTTTTAATCATCGTTATGGAGATATTTTTCCTATGCCATTTGCTTTTAATTATGGTAATGAGCTTGTAAAAATTTTAAGCCTTGATGGAAATGGTAAAATGAGTAAAAGTGAAAACCAACTTGCTACTTTATATTTAGCAGATGATGATGATACCATTAGAAAAAAAATACTTAAAGCTAAAACCGATAGTGGACCAACAGAAACCAATGCAATAAAACCAGATTATATACAAAACCTATTTACCTTAATGTCTTTTGCCAGTTCAGAAGATACTGTACAAAAGTTTGAAGAAGATTTTAATAAAAGCAGCTCTGGTAATTGTATAATAAGATACGGCGATATGAAAAAACAATTAGCAGAAGATATGATAAACTTTATAAAACCAATTAGAGAAAAAGCTGCAGACTTACAACAGAATACAGATTTATTAAATAAAATAATTAAACAAGGAGCAGATAAAGCAAGAGATAGTGCATCGCAAACATTACAACAAGTTAGAAAAGCCGTTTTGGGTTAAATATAATTTTTTGATGCTATTTATTTGTGAAATTATAAAGGATAAATCTTACTTTCACGACTTTAAATGGAATAATTTTTTTTAGAATATAAAATATTATGGGTAAAACAAAAAAACCAAAACATATTGCTGTTGCAGGTAATATTGGTGCAGGTAAAACAACACTTACAGAAATGTTAAGTAAACATTATCGTTGGATACCACAATTTGAAGATGTAGATCATAATCCGTATTTAATGGATTTTTATGAAGATATGCCACGCTGGAGTTTTAATCTTCAAATATATTTTTTAAATAGTCGCTTAAATCAATTATTAGATATACAAAGAGGTACAGAAACCATTATTCAAGATAGGACGATTTATGAAGATGCACACATTTTTGCTCCTAACTTACACGACATGGGTTTAATGAGTAAAAGAGATTTTGAAAATTATTTCAGATTCTTTCAAACGTTAAAAACCATGGTTCAACCACCAGATTTATTAATTTATTTAAAGGCATCTGTACCAACACTTGTAGGACAAATTGAAAAACGTGGTAGAGAATATGAAGAAAATATAAGATTGGATTATTTAAAAAAATTAAATGAACTGTATAACAAATGGATAGATAACTATAAAGAAGGTCCTTTACTAGTTATAGATTGCGACAAAAATAAATTTGCCGAACATGATGAACATTTAGGAGAAGTAATTAGTAAAGTAGATAGTATGTTGTTTGGTTTATTTTAAAAAACGATGAAGAAACTTGGTTTAACTTTTTTATTTTTCTCTATTTTTCTTCTTGCTTATGGTCAGGATAAGTTAGATAGAAATACTATTATTGGTAAATGGGTTGCATTTGGAATGCTATATAATGAGGTATATTATAATTTAGATACTGACTCATTTTATATTTCACCAGAAAAATACGATTTATTATTGAGCCAGAATGAAGATACAATTGGAGCAAAAAAGTATTTAAGAAATCTAATGCTTTCCATATTGCCCTTTAACTTTAACTTTAAAAAGAATGGAAATTGCACCTTTGAAAATAAAAATATTTTTGAACGTACCACCTATGCCTTTGATGAATTAAAAAAAATAATTACCATTTTTAATGCTACAACAGGAAAGTTCATTAATCTTGAAGCATATATGAAAGATAATGATTTGTATATAAATATGAATAAGGATGACTCTAATTCAATAAAAGGGTGTATTATTTTTAAGAAAATAAAATAATTTTAATAATTGTAGTTATGGTATTATAGTTACCCATTTTAAGCTATTTTCATTTTTTAAGTAATTTAAAACGTTTGCTATGCTTACACTTATTCGCTGGATGGTAGGTTTACTTTTTATTTTTTCTGGTTTAATAAAAGCCAATGACCCATTGGGTTTAAGCTACAAAATGCAAGAATTTTTTGAAGCTTGGCAACTTCATGCATTACATAATTATACATTATTTTTTGCTTATGGTATGAATGTGTTAGAAGTAGTGGCAGGCATTGCTGTAATTGTTGGATGGCAAATTAAAAAAACGGTGTGGTTGCTTTTAACGCTAATTGTATTTTTTACTTTTCTTACAGCTTATGTATTGTTTTCTGGTAAAATTAAAGCATGTGGTTGCTTTGGAGATTGTGTACCACTTACACCAGTTCAAACTTTTACTAAGGATATTATTTTGTTAATTCTTATTTTAATATTGCTTTTTAAAGTTAATAGTTTTCGCAGTAGCTTAAATAATAACCTATCATTTGCTATTGTTTTCATTGCTTTAATTGGCACAATATTATTTCAAAATTATGTGTTGAAATATTTACCTGTTTTAGATTGTTTGCCTTATGCTAAAGGAAAAAATTTAGTTACAGGTATGCAACTACCTAAGGGGGCTTTGCCAGATAGTTTTGCTATAACTTTTAAATATAAAAAAGATGGCAAATTAATAGAGTTTGATCAAAATAATTTTCCTGCAGATTTTGATGATACTTATGAATATATTGATAGATACGATAAATTAGTAAGAAAAGGAACTGCATTGCCTGCTATAACAGATTTTTCTTTAACTACAGTTTTTGGCAACGACACTACACAGGCTTTATTAAACAGCAAAACAAAATATATTTTATTATTTGCTAAAGATTTTAATAATATAAATAAATGGGATAATGAAGACTTTAAGAAGGGTGTAGAAATTGCAAAAAATAAAAATATACCTTTTTATATTGTAACTGCTAATGTTTCGTTTGCTAAGGAACATTTTAATAACCTTACAATTCTTTCTTGCGATGCAGTTGCAATTAAAACAGCAGCAAGGGTAAACCCAACTTACTTTTTAATGAATGGAGCAGATGTAGATAATAAGATAAGCTATGTAAATAATAAAGAACTTTTAAAAGCTCTAACTACATTTTAAAAATTATTAAAACTATTAAAAGTTCATGTTCAGTTTTATTATTAAAAAATTGGGTTATGGCATTTTAGTAATGTTTGGTGTTGTTGTAATAGTATTTTTTTTATTTCAAGGCTTTGGCGACCCATCCAGATTAATTATAGGTCAAACAGGTGATAGCACAACCATAAAAAATATTAGAAAAGAACTAGCATTAGATCAGCCTAAATGGAAGCAATTTACAATGTACTTGAATGATATAAGCCCATTGGGTTTTTATTCAAAAACAGAAAGAAAAGAAAAAAATATTAAAGGTTATTTTGTTGGGAATGTTGGTATTAAACTACCTTATTTAAGAAGAAGTTATCAAACCAAAAAAAATGTAAGTACCATTTTAAGTGAGGCTATTCCACAAACCATTGTATTGGCATTTGCTGCAATGTTTATTGCAATAGTTTTTGGAATTGCCTTAGGAGTTGTAGCAGCATTAAAACAAAATACCTGGTTAGATACTGGCAGTATTTTTACAAGTGTATTGGGTATTTCGGCTCCCTCTTTTTTTATGGGTATTGTTATTGCCTATTTATTTGGTTTTGTTTTAAATAACTATACTAATTTGCCTTTAACAGGAAGTTTATACGAA
>JAIBAV010000058.1 GCA_019695015.1 Chitinophagaceae bacterium | reverse complement strand
GGCAGAATAATGACCAAATAAATTATATGCAAACTAAAGTTACCAAGCAGTTTAATCCACCTTTAACTAGTGCGTATTATTTTATAAGAAAGCTTTTGCTGCATAAAATTATTGAATATAAAAATCACTTACAAGGTAATTTGCTTGATTTTGGTTGTGGCTCAAAACCATATAAAAGTTTATTTAACCATGTTAGCTCTTATACAGGAGTTGACTATGAAAACACAGGCCATTCTCACATCAACGAACAAATAGATGTATTTTATGATGGCAAAAATATTCCTTTTAAAGATAATGAATTTGACTCTATACTGTGTAGCGAGGTTTTTGAACATGTTTTTAATTTAGAAGAAATTTTACCTGATTTGAATAGAGTTTTAAAGCCTGGTGGTAAAATTTTAATTACCTGTCCTTTTGTTTGGAACGAACATGAAGTTCCTTATGATTATGCCAGATATACGCAGTTTGCATTAAAGCATTTATTAGAAAAAAATGGTTTTAAAATAATTGTTTTAGACAAATCTGGAGATTTTGCCACTACACTACACCAAATGAAAATGGTTTATATAAGTGAGCATTTTCTGCAATCTATTTTTATCATTGGCAAACTAAAGTTTATAACATCCAATATCAGGTCACCTTTAATGTTTTTGTGTAATGGGCTATTTTTATTATTGCACAAACTAATGCCCAAACGCAATGATTTATATTTAAATAATATTGTAATTGCAGAAAAAAAATAATACATAACTTTTCCAAAATATTCTCATGCAAAAAATTTCGGCTGCAATAATAACTTTTAACGAAGAAAAAAATATAAGCCGATGTATTGAAAGCTTATTACAAATTGCTGATGAGATTATTGTGGTTGACTCCCTTTCAACAGATAATACAAAAAATATTTGCAGTAAATACCCTATTAAATTTATTGAGCAGCCTTTTTTAGGTTATATAGAGCAAAAAAATTTTGCAGTAGCACTAACTTATTTTGACTACGTTTTAAGTTTAGATGCCGATGAAGCATTAGACGAAACTCTTCAACAATCTATTTTAGCAATTAAACAAAAAAAGGTTGTTGCAGATAGTTATAAAATGAATAGGTGTACCAATTTTTGTGGCAAATGGATAAAACATGGCACATGGTATCCTGATAAAAAAATTAGGTTATTTAATAAGCATAATGCAAAATGGGCTGGCACAAACCCACACGATTTTGTTGAAATAGATAAGCAATCAAGTTGTATTTATATTAAAGGAGATATTTTACATTATAGTTACAATAGTTTAGAAGAAGTTATTACACAAGCAAATAAGTTTACAACTATACAGGCTAATGCAATGTATAAAAAAGGTAAAAGAGCTTCTGTAATTAATTTAATTGTAAACCCATGTGTTGCATTTATAAGTGGTTATTTTATTAAGCTTGGTTTTTTAGATGGTAAAGATGGATTTATATTAGCTAAAACCATTGCCTATCAAACCCTATTAAAATATGCTAAACTTTTACACTTGCAAAAAGCAAACAAGCATAATAATATTTAAAAAAATGTAATTAAATAGATGACTATTTTGAACCCTAATTCCAACTAAGAATTTAAAATTTTCTTGGTAATTAATTATCTAACAATTGCTACCCAACCCGTTTTTCTAGGAAAACCATTGCCTACCTCTATTACATAATAATAAACTCCAATTGGTGCTGGTTTGCCATTATACATTCCATTCCATGGCTTGTAATTAGTACCCCCACTTGTATAAATTATTTGTCCATTTCTATTAAAAATTTGCATTCTAGAAGTTGGAAAAGAATATAAGAAAGGAACTTCCCATAGGTCATTTATGCCATCGCCATTTGGTGAGAATGCATTTGGAATATCAAACTTAGCATTCATTATTTTAACTAAAATAGTATCATACGCTACACAATTATCTACAGAAGTAACTTTTAAATAATAAAACACATCTGTAGTATCTTTAGGACTTGCATTGGTGGTATAATAATTAGGGCTTGATAAATTATTTAATGGAGTCCATTGATAGGTTTTATTATTTGCATTTTGAGAAGCAGTTAGATTTACAGAGCTTCCGGCATACATTAATACATCGTTACCTGCATAAGCAATAGCAGCTTTATTGTTTTTAATATTTACTGTATCTTTTGCAATGCAACCATTTAAAGTGTTAGTAACAATATAAAGTCCGCCAGTTTTTGCATTAATAATATTGGTTGTTTCTCCTGTATTCCATAAATAAGTAGCCCCTGGGTAAAATGCATTTAAGTTTATATTTTCATAGGGGCATAAAGCTGTATCACTTATTAGCATTTGTGGATATGGTATAGGATTAATAGTAATTTTTATTGTGTCTTTTGCAATACAACCATTCAAATTATTTGTTACAGAATAAGTACCAGTACTGGTAATATTAATGGTAGCTGTTGTTGCACCTGTATTCCATAAATAGGTTGTAGCACCTGGGTAGGTTGCATTTAAAACAATACCATTATTTCCACAATAAGTAGTATCATTTCCAAGATTTTTTATTGGTAAATCAGATTTGATAACATTAATCGTATCTTTTGATTCGCAAAGCCCAATTGTACTTATAATAGAATAGGTGCCTGAACTATTTACATTAATTGTGTTGGTGGTTGCTCCTGTGTTCCATAAATAAGTAGCCCCGGTATAATTAGTTGCAGTTAAAGTAACACTAGAGTTGGCACAAAAAGCAGTATCATTTCCAAACTGTGGATAAGGCATTTGCACTTTTGTTATTTCAACAGTATCATAAACATAACAACCATTAGGGGTTGTATATTTTGTCCAATATGTTCCTGTGTTTTTTACAACCTGAAAAGTATCTGTTGCATTGTTCTGCCAAGTAAAGCTACCTCCGTAAGGGCTTTTAATTGGCGTTAATATTATGCTATCTTTTGAACAAAATGTTGTATCATTTCCTAAAAATAAATCAGGATCTCCTTTAACTACTTTAAAAGTATCTACATTATAACAACTATTTAAAAATGTATTCGTAGCTATATAAACACCAGGTTTTGTAACACTTAAAGTTTGAGTAGTTACTGCTGGGGTTACATTCCAAGAGTACACATTAGTATTGGAAGAGTCGTAGCTAGCTGTAAGTACTGTAGGGAAAGAAGAACAGGTAAAAGTATCTTTTGAATTTCTGAATGTAATAGAATCTTTAATATAAACTGTAATTTTTGCAGTGGAGGTAGCACAAGCAATTCCTGCAGAAATAATTACAGAATCTAATGGCTCAACAACTGCATCTACAATAGGTTTAATTTCTAATTCAAAATCCGATTGCCCTGCAGCAAATACTGCACTTGTTGGTGCAAGGGCAGCATCAAAATCTACACCACGTGTTGCAGAACCTGAATAATTTAATTGCAAAGTTTTACCGCTTGGTCCTGCAGGTTTTTCTAAAGTTATTTTTACTTTAACTTTACTACAACCCTCAACAGCTACATTTTTATTTCCTTGAGCATCTGTATATCCCCCAGTTTTAATTAATGATGTAGTATCAGATCTAAAACTATTCGCTTCTATAAAAACACCAGAGTCAAAAACGCCATCAACCATATCTTGCACACCAATCTTAATTCTGTTTATCTGGCAGGGTACTACTTTTGCTTTAGCAACCAATATTGTAGTCATGCCATCATAAATTATATAAGAGTTGGATAAATTATTTCTATAATACTGAGTAAAAGGAGAGCCAGTACCTTGAGAGGTACAGTTTCCTATTTGGCCATTAACACCTGCTCCAGGATTAATTGTGTTTATTTTCACGGGTATGGTTGTACCCGGCACTAACGCAATATTTTTAAACACATTAGGAGGAAATATAGGTAATGGGCTTTTTAATAAAAAACCAAAAACATCATTAAAGTCAGAGCAGGCATATTCAGGATATTCTTCTGATGCAAATACATATTTTACCACAATAGAATCGCCAACTGGTATAAATTCAAATTCTAAAACACAAGCGTCATTACCAGTACCAGTTCCAACTAAATTAGTTAAGTCAACATCTCCGGCACCAAAAGTTGCATCGTTTTGTGAGGATGCTGCTGCAGCAACATTGGCTGCCTTACCAGAAGTTAATAATACACCACTACTAATTCCTAAAGTTCCGGTATTATCTGTAAAAAAACCAGCAGAGGTAGAAGAGCCTTTAAACCATGCATTTACAATTTGCACCCCTTGTCCAACAATTTTTTGAGCTAGCTGCATTGCATTGTTGTTGGGGGTTACTGTAAACTGAGCTTGAATATTAGTGGTTAATACTAAAAAGGCAATTATTAAAAACTGTCTCACTGTAGGGGATATAATTTGTTTAAAAGGTTAAAACAGGGGCTAAAGTAAATTATTTAAAGATATTTTTTAAAAAATATTAATAAACTAAACTATAAACGATACTTTTATTATACTTTTTGCTGCTTTACTTTAATATAATTATATGTATTTTACTAATTTCGCAGCCTTAAAAGCAATTTATGCAGCCTTTAGTTGATAAAATAAACAAACAACGCCTTCCAAAACATATTGCTATTATTATGGATGGTAATGGACGTTGGGCTGAAGAAAAAGGAGAAGACCGTTTGTTTGGACACTTTCATGGAGTTGAAAGTGTACGAAATATTGTAGAGGGTTGTGCCGAATTGGGTATTCAATACCTTACTTTATATGCTTTTAGTACCGAAAATTGGGATAGGCCACAACAAGAAGTAGATGGATTAATGACTTTATTGGTAGATACTATTAGAAAAGAAGTGCCAGAACTTAATAAAAACAATATTAAGCTACATGTAATTGGCAATACAAGTATGCTGCCAGAATTGGCAAGAAATGAACTGAATGAAGCTATAGATTTACTAAAAAATAATACAGGTTTAAATTTAATAATGGCCCTAAGTTACAGCTCAAGATGGGAGCTTATTAATGCTGTACAAGCAATAGCAAAAGATGTAGAAATGGGCAATCTTAACCCTAATAGTATTAACAATACTGTATTTGAAAAATATTTAACAACTGCTAATTTTCCAGACCCAGAATTAATGATAAGAACTAGTGGCGAATTTAGAATTAGTAACTTTTTACTTTACCAGTTGGCTTACTCTGAACTATATTTTACAAATACTTGTTGGCCCGATTTTAGAAAAAACAACCTATATGAAGCCATCATAGAATATCAAGGCAGAGAGAGAAGATTTGGAAAAACAAGCAAGCAAATTCATGATAATATAGTTTTAAATTCTACTAGCCATCCTTAAATCAATTAATAGTACTGTTACTATGTTTAAAATAAATAATACTGCCCTAAAAATTAATATAACTTTTTATTTAACAAACCCTTTTAAGAAATCCCTTTAATTTGCTTTTAAATCCCTTGCTGAAATTGCCTGTAATTGCAACTTTAGAAGACTTATAACTTAAGACAAAAATATGTCCAAACGCTTATCTACAAAATATTTACTTCTGCTTTTTTTAACTGCTTTTAGTACAGCTCAATTATCGGCACAACAAAATAATAAGGATACTACTATTACATCGGTAGATGCAGAATTAATTAACCTTTTCAATCAAAAAAAACCACAGAAATATAAAATAGCTGGTATTACAGTAGTAGGTAATAATTACTTTGATGAAACATTATTAGTATCTATTTCAGGCTTAAATATTGGCGATGAAATAATAATACCAGGTGGAGATAATTTTGCAAAAGCAATTCAAAAACTTTGGGCTCAAAATTATTTTAGCGATGTAGCAATTTATGTATCTAAACTAGTAGATAAAAGCATTTGGCTTGAAATTCATGTTACGGAACGACCAAGACTTGCACGTTTTACTTTTGTAGGAATTAAGAAAAGCGATAAAGAAGATTTAATTGGCAAAACAGGCTTAGTTCCCAATCGTATTGTTACAGAAAATATGAAGAAAAATGCAGAAGATGCAATTATTAAATTTTATGCAGAAAAATCTTATAGAAATGTAACTGTAACTATTGATGAAAAGAAAGATTCTATAATAAATAATGCTATAGAATTAGTATTTCATATTAATAAGGGCAACAAAGTAAAAGTAAATAATATTGACTTTGCCAATGTTACTTTAGACCCTTTAAAACTAAAAAAACAATTAAAAGATACTAAAGAAAAAAGTCGTTTTACAATAAAAAAATCTGATGATAAAAGTGCATTTTCAGGAATAACAAAATATACATTTAAAGACTATTTAAATGAAAATGGTTTTTTAACCTATAGTAAAACAAAAAAATTATTAGACCCATATATTAGATTTAAATTTTTGTCATCGGCAAAATTTAATGATAAAAAATTTAATGGCGATATAGAAAAACTGCTTGAATACTACAATACTAATGGCTATAGAGATGCTGTAATCAATAAAGAAGATATAAAAATATTACCCAATGCAAAAGGCGATTTAAACATTAGTATAAAAGTAAACGAAGGTAAAAAATATTATTTTGGCAATATAGCTTGGAGAGGAAACACCAAATACTCCGACTCTGTATTAACTTCTATTTTAGGAATTAAAAAAGGAGATGTTTATAATTTAGAAACATTAAAAAAAGGGTTAGGCATTCAACTATCGCCAGAAGGGGGTGATGTAAGTGGGTTATATATGGATGATGGTTACCTTTTCTTTAGAACTGAACCTATAGAAACTGCTGTTTATAACGATACCATAGATTATTTAATTAGAGTTACCGAAGGGCCAGAAGCTACCATTAAAGATGTAAATATTACAGGAAATAACAGAACCAAAGAACACGTAATAAGAAGAGAAATAAGAACCATTCCTGGAGAAAAATTTAGACGAAGCGATTTAATACGTTCTCAAAGAGAAATAGCTCAATTAAATTTCTTTAATCAAGAAAAAATAGGAATTAATCCTCGTCCTAATCCAGAAGATGGAACAGTAGATATTGATTATTCTCTAGAAGAAAAAAGCAGCGACCAATTAGAACTTAGTGCAGGCTGGGGAGGAGGAATTGGATTAACTGGTACAGTAGGTGTAAGTTTTAACAACTTCTCTATTAAAAATATTTTTAAAAAGCAAGCTTGGGATCCATTACCGATGGGCGATGGTCAAAAACTAAGCCTTCGTGTTCAAAGCAATGGTAGAGCTTTTAGATCTTATAATTTTTCATTTACCGAGCCTTGGCTGGGTGGCAAAAAAAGAAATGCTTTTACCATTTCCGTTTTTGATACTAAATTTTCTAATGCCTACGACCCTTTAACAGGCACCTATACAAGCAATGCAGCCAATAAATCGTATATCAAAACATCGGGTGCATCGGTAAGTTTAGCAAAACAATTAAAATGGCCCGATGATTATTTTTCATTAAGCATTGGGTTAAGTTTTTCAAGGTATAAACTTAAAAATTATTATATAGATCAGGTAAATTTACCAGGCTTTAATAATGGCTTTTCTAATAATTTAAGTTTAAAGTTTGCTTTACAACGTTCCTCTGTGGATAATCCTTTATTTCCAAGACAGGGTTCTAACTTTTTAGCAAGCTTACAATTAACACCTCCTTATTCTTTATTTGACAAAACAATTGTTACCTCTGTTAACCCTTACCAATGGGTTGAGTATCATAAATGGCGTTTCAATTCAGAATGGTATGTACCATTAACCAAAGCTGTAGGACCAGAAAAAAACAAACAATTAGTTTTAAAAGCCGCTGCCAAATTTGGTTTTATAGGTAAATACAATAATAAATTAAAGGTTTCTCCATTTGAACGTTTTCAATTAGGCGATGCTGGTCTATCTAATCAATTTGCATTACTTGGTTATGATATTATTGCACAAAGAGGATATCCTGTGTACCAAACTTCTAATCCAAAAGTAAATCCAGATCAACAAGGAGCTTCTGAATACTTTACCATTTTTAACAAATATGTGTTAGAGCTAAGATACCCTTTAAGTTTAAACCCAAGTAGCACTATTTATGCATTAGGCTTTTTTGAAGCTGCAAATGGCTGGTTTAGTATGAAAGATTATAATCCATTTCAACTTCGACGTTCTGTGGGTATAGGTATGCGGTTTTATTTACCAATGTTTGGCTTGCTTGGTTTTGATTATGGCATAGGATTGGATAGAATAACACCAAATGGCAAATTAAAAGATGCCGCTAAGTTTACATTCATGTTAGGCTTTGAGCCTGAATAAAAATTAATTTTTCAAGTAAAAAAATAAACTCATGAAAAAAATTATTCTATTATTGGTTTGCACTTTAGCAACCACCATTTTTATTAATGCACAGCGTTATGCAATTATTGATACAAAATATATTTTAGATAAAATACCAGAATATAAAAATGCTGATAGAAAATTACAATCTATTGCAGAGCAATGGCAAAAAGAAATTGACAACAAACAAGCAGAGTTAGATAAAATGTATAAAGATTATGAAGCAGAACAGTTTATGCTTAGCGATGATTTAAAGAAAAAAAGAGAAGATGAAATTTTTAACAAAGAAAAAGAAGTAAGAGAATTACAAAAAAAACGCTTTGGATATGAAGGAGATTTGTTTAAAGAAAGACAAAAATTAGTAAAACCAATACAAGACAGAGTTTATACAGCAGTACAAAAAATTGCCGTTAACCGTGGCTACGATTTTATATTAGACAAAAGTGAGGGAATTACTGTTATATTTGCCGACCCTAAAATTGATAAAAGCGAAGACATACTTAAAGAACTTGGAATTAAATAAACCCTATTTATTAAATAAAAAATAAACAAAAAGGATGAAGAAAGTTTTTATGGCTTGTGCTGCTTTAGTTATTAGCCTTGCAGCAACAACAAAATCAAATGCCCAACAAATTAAAATAGGCATGTTTGATGAAGAAGCAGTATTACAATTTATGCCTGGCATTTCTAAAGTAGATACTTTATTACATCAATTTGTAGAAGACTCTTTACAAAATGAGTATGAAGATGAATTGTATTTGTACCAAACAAAAGATAGTACTTTTAAAGCAGACTCTTCTAAAATGAGCAACTCTTTAAAGTTAACTTTGAAAAAAGAAATTGCCTTACATTTTAATAAATTACAAAATTGGCAGCAATACCAACAACAAAGATTACAAATTAAACAACAAGAGTTATTAAGGCCATATTTAGAAAAAATTTATGGTGCATTACAAGCTATCATTATTGAACAAAAATATACTCATATTTTCAAGAAGGATGTTTTTGTACATATAGAAAAAGGAGAGGAATTAATGCTACGTGTATTACACAAATTAAAAGTGCCAGTTCCAAAAGAAATTGAAGAGCAATATAAATCATTTGGTATTGGTGGAGCATCTGCAACAAAACCAACCACTACTCCAAAGAAGAATTAAATCATTTTGTAGATTAACATATTTTCTAAAGCTACCTCCTAAAAAGGTAGCTTTTTTGTACCCTTTTTCTTCTGTAAGTATTAATAAAAATGCAGAATTTTAGATTTTAACTTTCTTCAATTAACTTTAAGCACTAAATAAAAATATGCATAAAGGAGCAATAGGAATATTTGATAGTGGTTACGGTGGTTTAACAATTTTAAAAGATATAGAGCAAAAATTGCCCGAATATAGTTTTATATACTTAGGCGATAATGCCAGAGCACCTTATGGTTCTCGTAGTTTTGAAACAGTTTATCAATATACTTGGCAGGCTGTACAATGGTTTTTTAGCCAAGGCTGTCATTTAGTTGTTATAGCTTGTAATACAGCTTCTGCAAAAGCTTTAAGAAATATACAACAAAACAATTTACCCAGCTTAAGCAATAATTTAAAAAGAGTATTAGGCGTTATTAGGCCTACGGCAGAAGTAATAGGTAACTATACCAACACTAATAATATTGGTATATTAGGTACTACAGGCACTATACAATCTAAATCTTATATTTTAGAAATTGAAAAATTTTTCCCTTCTATAAAAGTTTACCAGCAAGCTTGCCCAATGTGGGTTCCTCTAATTGAAAATAATGAATACAATAGTAAAGGGGCTGATTATTTTGTAAAAAAATATATTAACCAGTTAACAGAACAATCTGCCGATATTGACTCCATATTATTAGCTTGTACACATTACCCTTTGCTAATAAATAAAATAAGAGAATATGCCCCAGCCGATATGGCTATTGTTACCCAAGGTGAAATTGTTGCTACTAGTTTAAGCCAGTACTTAAATAGGCATCAACAATTAGATGCTATTTGTAAAAAAGAGGGCTCCACTAATTTTTTTACAACAGATGATCCATTAATGTTCAACAAACAAGCAAGCATATTTTATGGTAAGGCTGTAGAGAGCAACTATGTTAGCTTACATTTATTATAAAATAATATCTTATTTAAAGTAAAATATAAATTTTAAGAACATT
>JAIBAV010000062.1 GCA_019695015.1 Chitinophagaceae bacterium | reverse complement strand
AAGAGAGGAAATGGTACTAGAAAAAATGAAAGAAAATTTAAACTTATCCGACGATCAGGTTACAAAAATAAAAACCATTAATGAAACTTATGCCAAAAAAGCACAAGCTGTTAGGAATGACAAAAATTTATCTCAAGAGCAAAAAAAGCAAGCATTATTAGCTATTGCTAAAGAAAGAAAAGAAGCAATAGGTAATACTTTAACAACTGAACAAAAAGAAAAGCAAAAAAATTTAAGAAACAGAGACTGAGGTGTTAGATTTAGAAGTAAAAAAACCTTACAAATTGTAAGGTTTTTTTTATTTATTTGCTGCAAATATAAAATTTATTAATGGAGCATTTATTGACTACTGAAAGTTTAATTAGTTTTTTAATACTAGTGGTATTAGAAATTGTTTTAGGTATTGATAACGTAATTTTTGTAAGTATAATTTTAAACCGTATCTCAAAAAACTTACAAAAAAAAGCAAGAATAATGTGGATTATTGCAGGTATAATTTTTAGATGCTCTTTACTTTTGGCTTTGCAATGGCTGTTAGACCAAAAAGGCAAAGCTATTTTTACCATATATGAAAAACCTTTTGATTTAGCTAGTTTAGTGATGCTTGCGGGTGGTTTATTTTTAATGTACAAATCGGTTAAAGAAATTCATCATAAAGTAGAGGGTGAAGAAGATGCAACGAAGCAAAATAATAAACCACTATCTTTTACTAACGCAATTTTTCAAATAATGATTATTGATATTGTTTTTAGTTTTGATAGTATTATTACTGCAGGCGGTACTGCAAAACATATTGAAATAATGATTGCTGCTGTTGTAATTGCAATGGTTATAATGTTTATATTTAGTACCAATATTGCAAATTTTATTCAACAACATCCAACCATAAAAATGCTTGCCCTATCTTTTTTGGTAATGATTGGTTTATCTTTGATTATAGAAGGTTGGAACCCAGTAGCAGCACACGATTTACATTTAAAAAATTATATTTATTTTGCTATGGCTTTCTCCTTTGCTGTAGAACTTTTAAATATGAGAATGCGAAAAAAAGTTAAGCTTTAACTGTGTCTTTCCATCTCCACAAATGCAAACAAGCATAAGTTCTATAAGGCTTCCATTTTTCAGCAATTTTTTGCATATTAGCAAGTAATAGTTTTTTATTTGTTGTATCTAATTTATACAACTTAATCATAGCCTGTTGAATGCCCAAGTCATCTGCAGAGAAAACATCTTCTCTGCCTAAGCTAAACATTAACAACATTTCTACTGTCCATTTACCAACACCTTTTATTTTAATAAGTAATTCAATAATTTCCTCGTTGCTCAGTTTCTGCAATTTCTTATCTGTAATCTTATTTTCAATACAAAAAGTAGCAACATTGTGTACATAATTTACTTTAGCATTGCTTAATCCAATATTTCTTAAAGTGGCAAAAGGAGTGTCTAAAACCATTTGAGGGCTTGGTACTTTACCATTATATAAATCTAAAAATCTTTGATAAATTATTTTGGCAACCTTAGTACTTAGCTGCTGGCTCATTATAGCAGCAATAAGCCTTAATGGTATATTTTTTTGAAAAGATAGTGTTGGCATTTCATTCAGTAAACAAATAGCTAGAGTTTTATCTTTTTTTAAATGTGTGAAATAATTCATCTTTAAAATTGAGTGATGGGAAAAAGTATATATCAAAATTTATGGATAAAAAAAAACGGCACAAGTTACATCTTTTTAGCAAATAATCCTTAATAATAACTGAATAAAATATTTCTTCCACAAACTATTAAGTATAGAGTAAAATAAGGGTAACATTCTTTTATTTTTGCTACTTAACCTTTTCTATTAATCCACATTTTTCATCAATGGCTCTACCCTATTTAATTAATCACATTTACAATAATGGCTCAGAGGAAGTTGTAAGAAGAGGTAAAAAAATTCATCAATCTGGCAATGTAGAACTTATAGAAAACAATGAGTTTTTAGGAAATTTAACTTTTAGAATAAAAGACGATACCTATCATACTTTTTATAAAGTATATATTACCAATTTTAAAGATGAAAAAAATATTGGTACAAGATGTACTTGCCCTTATAATTTATCTGAAATATGCAGACACAAAGCAGGTACATTATTTTATTTACAAGAATTATTAGATAAGAACTTGCTAGGCTCTACAAGCAGAGCTTATAACCAACAACATACAATTTTAAAAATGAAGCAGCTTGATTTGAAGTTTATCAAAATGCTGTCTTCATCAAAAGCATTTGCCGATGCAGAAGAATTTTTAAGAAGTAAAAAAGCAAATATTATAGAGGCAAAAGACGAATGTGTTTTAGCAGAAGTAGAATGGAATAACAAAACATGGAAGGTAATAATAAGAAAAAACGAAGAAAGAAATTTTGATACAAGTTGTACAGATACAAGTGAAACCAACTACCCATTATGTACACAAAAAATAATTGTTTTATTACAGTTATTAAACAGATATGGTAGTAATTATTTTGATAGTATTAGAAACTGGGATGCAGTAAAAAATAAACTTCTTGGTATTTATGGTTACACTTTATCAGATGATTTAACAAACAAGTTTGAATTTACTTATAAAGATGGAAAGCCTTTCTTAAGAGTATTAGACCAAAATATTAAAAGAATTGATGCACCTTTAAATGCAGAAATAAAACCTAAGCCATCTTGGAAAGAAACTTATGGCGAAACTAAAAACGAACCCATAGAAACTGAAGAAACCCTGAAAAAAAATATAGAACAAAATTCTACCATAAAATTAGGTATAGTAATATCCAATAATAATTCACAATACCCATTTTTTCAAATAGATGCCATTCAAGGCGAAGCTGCAGAAGATTATAGTAGTTATGTAGGGAAAGTAGAAAAATTAGACTTGAATAAATTTGTGGATACCACTTTATTTAACGAAGAAGATAAAATGCTTTTTCAGCAAATTAGAAAATTATCAACTATTGAGTTAAATAAATACTTATCTCGCAACTCTCCATTTGCTGGTATTTGGGATAATATTATACAGCCCAACAGCAACAGTTTTACAGTAGAAACAAAAGTATTAATTAATGAATTTTTTCAACCAAAGTTAAAAAATTTATTTACTGATATAGCCGGCAGTAATTTTAGTTTTTATTTACCCGATGGAAAAAAATTTATAACTGCCGAATTAGAACATGCAGAATGTAGTAACAACTCAATAGCACCTATTTTTAATGTAAATTTTGTAAACAACAGTTACGAAATTGCCTGTAGAGCCAAATTACCAATTGCCGATGTTTGCATTAGCGAAAATGAAACTTCCTCTCCTTTGTTCTTTCAATATCATCATCAATTTTATGCATGGCAAAAAGCAGAAGATATTGAGATTATAGAAAGATTTTTACCCACTGGTAAAATTTATATTGATGCAGATGAATGGAGCAAAAATTTACAACAATTAATATTGCCTCTTACAAAATTATATCAGGTAAATTTTGGCAACTTACATAAAACAGAGGTAAAAGACGAAAAGCCACAACTAAAACTTTTCTTAAAAGAGAAAGGTGAATATTTGGTATTTGAACCAGTTTTTACTTACAAAGGTTATGATGTAAGTAATACCGATAAAGAAACAATTATTTTACCAATGGCTGGCAAACTTTTAATAGTTTACAGAAATATTGAGGCAGAAAAAACCTTTTTACAAAACATAGAAAATCTTCACTCTCATTTTATAAAACCTATTGATAGTTTTACCCTTGCATTGCGTGGTGCAGATGTTTTAAAAAATAATTGGTTCTTTTTGTTTATAGATGCAATGAAGGATTTAAATGTGCAGGTATTTGGGTTTGAGTTGCTTAAAAATTTTAGGTTTAATACTGCAAAGCCATCTACCAAAATTTATATAAGCAGCAATACAGATTGGTTTGATGCAAAAATTGAAATACAATTTGGTGAACAAAAAGTAACTGTTGATGATGTTAAAAAAGCTTTGGCCAACAAGCAACAATTTGTACCACTTAATGATGGCACTTTAGGTATTTTACCAGAAGAATGGATAAGAAAATACTCTTTACTATTTAAAGTTGGCGAAGGTAAAACCAACAACATGAAATTGAGTAAATATCAATTTAGCGTTGTTGAAGATTTATACAATCAACGAGACGAAGAAGAATTATTTATACAGTTAGAAGAAAAATACGATACCCTTAGGTATAACCACGAAATAAAAAAAATTAAAGCTCCTACTCATCTAAAATCAATATTAAGGCCATATCAAGAAAGTGGTTTTCAGTGGTTAAATTATTTAAGCGAAGTAAAATGGGGTGGAATTTTAGCTGATGATATGGGCTTGGGTAAAACCATTCAAGCTCTAAGTTTTTTACAACATTTAAAAGAAGTAAATAAGTCTATAAAAGCATTGGTTGTTTGCCCTACTACACTAATGTTTAACTGGCAAAACGAAATAAAAAAATTTACACCTGCACTTACTTATTTTATTCATCATGGCGGAGCCAGATTAAAATCTAATTTATCTAATGTTGCTATAGATGTTATTATTACCACTTATGGTACTTTAAGAAGTGATATAAAATATTTTGCAGAAGTTGAATTTGACTATGTAATATTAGATGAAAGCCAAGCAATTAAAAATCCTGCTAGTAAAGTAACCAAAGCAGCATGTGTTTTAAAAGCAAAAAATAAGTTATGCCTAACGGGTACCCCTTTGCAAAACAACACATTTGATATTTTTGCACAAATGAATTTTTTAAACCCAGGCATGCTAGGAAGCCAGGAATTTTTTAAAAATGAATTTGCAGTACCTATTGATAAATTAGGAGAAAAAGAGCAAAAAGACCATTTAAGAAAATTATTGTACCCTTTTATTTTAAGACGAACAAAAGAACAAGTAGCAAAAGATTTGCCCGAAAAACAAGAAATGATTTTGTATTGTGAGATGGGTAAAGAGCAAAGAAAAATTTATGATGCTTACCGAAATGATTTTAGAGATAAAATTTTAGGGGTTGTTCAAGAAAAAGGAATACAAAAAAGCCAGCTCACTATTTTGCAAGGCTTAATGAAGTTAAGGCAAATTTGCGATAGCCCTAGTATATTAAAAGAAAAACAAGGAGAAGTTTTTCCTAATGAATCGGTAAAATTAGAAGAGCTTGCAAGAGAGATTACTGAAAACATAAGTAACCATAAAGCTCTTATTTTTTCTCAGTTTATAGGAATGTTGTCTCTAATTAAAGAGAATATGAAAGCCAATGGAATTATCTATGAATATTTTGATGGAACTACTAGTGCTGCAGAAAGAGAAAGGGCAATTAATCGTTTTCAAAACGATGACGAATGTAGAGTGTTTTTAATTTCTCTAAAAGCTGGTGGTGTTGGTTTAAATTTAACTGCTGCAGATTATGTATATATTGTTGATCCTTGGTGGAACCCTGCTGTAGAACAGCAAGCTATAGATAGAACACACAGAATAGGACAAACGAAAAATATTTTTGCATATAGAATGATTTGTACAGATACCGTTGAAGATAAAATTATTCATTTACAAGAAAAGAAAAGGGCTTTGGCTAAAGATATTATAACAGATGATGAAGGTTTTGTAAAATCATTAACCAAAGAAGATGTAGAGTATTTATTTAGCTAATTTTTTAAGAAATCAATTTTAATTTTTTCGTTTTATACCTAACAAATTCTTAATTAAAACCACCCCCTTCTTTTAAAAATAAAAAGCATTAATGCAGGTATAAATAGCATAATTCCTACAGTTAAATAAAAACCCCATTTTTGATGAGCAATAGGTATTACTTCAAAATTCATCCCAAAAATTCCGCCAATAACAGTTGCCGGTGCAAGTAAACATGTAACAATTGCCATTACTTTCATTACTTCATTCATTCTTAAATTTACATTACTTAAATATAAATCCTGTAGGTTCATCATCATATCTCTGTAGTTCTCCACTAGTTCATTAGCTTGGTTGATATGGTCAAAAATATCTTTAAAATATTTGGTTGTTCTTTCTTGTAATAATTCATTTTCGCTTCTAATAAATCCATTCATTATTTCTCTTACTGGCACTACATTTCTTTTTAAAACAATCAACTCTTTTCTAAGGCTGTTTATTTCTGCTAAAGTTCTTTTATTACTATTTCTTATTATTTTTTCTTCAAGAGTTTCAATACTTTCTCCTAATTTTTCCATTACTAAAAAATAATGATCAACAATCATATCTAACATGGCATAACATAAATAATCTGCCTTACTTTGCCTTATTTTACTGTTGCTTATTTTTAATTTTTCTCTTAATGTATTAATAACATCTCTGGCAGGGTCTTCTTGAATGGAGATTAAAAAGTTTTTACCTAAAATAATACTTATTTGCTCTGGTTCAACTACTCCTTTTTGTTCATTAAAATAAAGCATATTTAATAAGCAAT
The DNA here is from genome assembly GCA_019695015.1 of Chitinophagaceae bacterium. Lineage (GTDB taxonomy): Bacteria > Bacteroidota > Bacteroidia > Chitinophagales > Chitinophagaceae > UBA1930. The sequence goes on along the minus strand of JAIBAV010000062.1, from coordinate 4,103 downwards.
ACATTACTTCATCAATTTCATCTACTTTGGGCCTTTGCCCAATGCTTAAAATGTCTTCATTAATTAACTGGTGTATTTTAAACTGATTACAAATTTTTTCAATTTCAGTTTTCTTTATCCCATCAATATTTATCCATGTTATTGTATCGTTACTAAGTTGAATATTTAATTGTTCTACAGAATTATAATGAGATAGGGTAACATTATTATTATTGTAGCAGTACAAATCAATTTCTATATTTTCTGCATCCACTCTTTGAGAAGGGATAGTTGGATTTATTTGAAAAATATCTCTGGTTCGTTTAGTATCGAATAAAGCGAATAAGTTGAAATATTTTAAGTATCTATTTTTAGACATAAAAAAATCAATTTATAAATAAAAAAGTCGGTACTTATAAAAGTAACGACTTTAATGAAAATTATGTACGTAATTTTTTACTTTATTTCGCCACACATATTTCCTGGAATAACCCACTCATCAAATTGTTGCTCTGTCATGTGTTCAAAATCAAGCCCTTTTAATTTATATTCAGTAGCAGCTTGTTTTAAAGTAATACCACGTTTATGTGCATCTTGTGCAATGGCAGCAGCATTATAATACCCAATTTTAGTATTTAAAGCAGTAACTAACATTAAGCTGTTATCAACATGTTTTTTTATATTGGCCTCTAAAGGTTCAATACCTATTGCACATTTATCGTTAAAGCTTACACATCCTTCGCCAATTAATCTTGCACTATGTAAAAAATTATAAATCATTACGGGTTTAAAAACATTCAGTTCAAAGTGCCCCATGCTGCCACCAACATTTATGGCTACATCATTGCCCATAACTTGTGCAGCAATCATTGTTAAAGCTTCGCATTGGGTGGGGTTTACTTTTCCTGGCATAATGGAACTTCCTGGCTCATTATCTGGAATAAATACTTCTCCAATTCCGCTACGTGGGCCACTAGATAACATTCTAATATCATTGGCTATTTTCATTAAACTAACAGCTACAGTTTTTAATGCACCATGGGCTTCAACAATAGCATCATGTGCTGCTAAGGCTTCAAACTTATTTTCGGCAGTTACAAAAGGTAATCCTGTTAAAGCTGCAATATGTTTTGCAACTGCAACATCGTATCCTTTGGGTGTATTAATTCCAGTGCCTACAGCAGTACCTCCTAATGCCAATTCACTTAAATGAGCTAGTGTATTTTTAATTGCTTTTAACCCATGATTTAATTGAGCAGTATAACCACTAAACTCTTGCCCTAAGGTAAGAGGTGTTGCATCCATAAAATGGGTACGGCCAATTTTTACAATTTGCATAAAAGCTTTACTTTTGACAGCCAAAGTATCTCTTAGTTTTTCAATACCAGGTATGGTTGTTTGTAACAACATTTTATATGCTGCAATATGCATTGCTGTGGGAAAAGTGTCGTTACTTGATTGAGATTTATTAACATCATCATTTGGGTGAATAGATTTTTTTTCGTCTAACAAGCTGCCTCCTCCATTTACATGAGCTTTATAAGCAACTACCTCATTTACATTCATATTGCTTTGTGTACCACTACCAGTTTGCCATACCACTAACGGAAATTGATCGTTTAATTTACCTGCTAAAATTTCATCACACACTGTTGCTATAGCCTCTTTCTTTTCGTTTGGCAAAACACCTAATTCGTTATTGGCTAAAGCAGCTGCTTTTTTTAAATAGGCAAATGCCTCTATAATTTCTTTAGGCATTTTATTAATATCTTGTGCTATTTTAAAGTTCTCAATACTTCTTTGGGTTTGTGCACCCCATAATACATGAGCAGGAACTTTAACCTCACCCATTGTATCCTTTTCTATACGATATTCCATAATATTTAAAATTTGCAGCAAAGGTAAGTTGTGAGTGGTTTAATAATAAAGTGTGTTTCTAAAAGTTTCTTGTTTTTATGAACTAATTCTTAACTATTTTGTTCTTTTCTATTAAATAATAAATGCAATAATGTTCTCTCTTTTAGTAAAATTTTTAGAGAAATAATAATGTTTACAATAAATTTTATAAAATGGTATTAAAAAGTTATTTATCTTGTAAACTCCTAACACCTGCTTATGGCTTTAAAAATAATAGACCACAACTCTAAACAATACAAACAAATGGTTGATATGCGGTATAATATATTACGCAAACCATTAGGCTTGGCATTTTCTTTAGAAGAATTAGAAAGAGAAAAAGAAGATATTTTAATTGGCTGTTTTGAAGAAGACAAATTAGAAGGCTGTTGCTTGCTTACCAAGGTGGATAAAAATACTTTAAGATTAAGGCAAATGGCCGTTTTAAGTGGCTTACAGGGGAAAGGTATTGGCAGGGTTTTAATGATTTTTGCAGAAAATATTGCAAGAGATAAAGGCTACCATAAAATAATAATGCATGCAAGAAAAAACTCTGTTGGGTTTTACAGTAAATTAGGATATAGTACTGTAGGAAATGAATTTATTGAAATAACTATACCTCATATTATTATGGAAAAAGAATTGTAGTTGTTATGTATGCATCAGTTACATAACAACTACAATTTAGTGCTGTAAAGAGTTTTTAAAAATTTCTTCTAAATTTTTAAGCTAAAGAAATTAGTCTTGTTTTTTAGCTTCGTATAATTGTTCTTTAGGAACTACTTTAACTAAATCGCCTTCTTTTAAGGTTTTGCTTAATAAGCTGTAAGGCCCAACAATAATTTCGTCATTTTCTTTTAAGCCGCTTGTAATTTGTATATAATTCAAATCTTGAATTGCAGTGGTAACTTTTATTTTTTTTATTTTATTATCTGCTTGTTTTACAAACACTACTTCTTCTATTTCTTCTGTTTTTGTTTTATCCTGCTCCTCTGATTCTTCTGAAGATTTGGTTTTTGATTTGCTTTCAATAGCATTGTCTTTACTATCTCTTGTGGTAACAGCAGCCAATGGAACTGATAAAACATCTTTCACTGTTTGTGTTTGAATATCTGCTGTAGCACTCATATTGGGGCGAAAAGGAAATGGTTTACCTTTTACGATTAAATCTTTATAACTATCCAACAATAATCTTATATGTACTTTATAATTTGCAACTTCAGTATTTAAAGAAGATGTGGAAGTTACACTTGCTGCGGGGTTGGCAATTTTAAAAACAATTCCATAAAATTTTCTACTACCATAAGCATCAATGCTAACAATTGCAGTATCGCCATAGCTAACTTTAGGTATGTCGTTTTCGCCTACATCTACAATAGCAACCATGCTATTCAAATCTGCAATACGCATCATTTCTGTACCAATACTAAAGCTATTTCCTGCTACACGTTCTCCTTTTTTAACATTCAATACATTTACCACTCCATTCATAGGAGCTGTAATAACAGTTCTGCTTATATCTTTATCTGCACGGTTTAAATTGGCTTGTGCACTTTTTATAGAAGCCTTACTGCCTTTAATACTTTCTTTAGCTGCATTATAATTGGCTTGAGCTGTTTTATAAGTTTGTTCGGCTTGTTCATACTCTGCTTTTGAAATTACTTTTTCATCATATAGTTTTTTTTGACGAATATAATTTGCATAAGCTTGTTGTAATGTGGCATCTAATGCAGCCAAACTTGCATTGGCATTAGCTTCTGCTGCTTTACTTTGATCTACACCTGCAGCAGCCTGATCTCTTTGAGAAGCATAAATATCTGCATAAATTTTTGCAACTATTTGCCCACGATGTACAGTATCTCCTTCCTCCACACTTAATTCTACAATTTCGCCACTTATATCTGGGCTCACTTTCACTTCCACTTCTGGCGAAATTTTGCCACTTGCTGTTACAGTTTCAATTATTGTTCTTTTAGAAACTTTTTCAATAGCTACTTTTAAGCCTTCTTCTTTACCTATTATACCAGCTTTTTTTAATCCTATTAAAATTATAATTGCCAGTACTAAACCCACAATTATCCATATCATTTTTTTACTCATACTACTTCATTTTTGTATTTATAGTTTCAATCCTTTCCCTTTATAAAATTCTATAATTTCATTCTAAAAATATAATCAAACTTGTTATTTATCCTTGTAAATTTTTCTTTTAAATAATTATTTTGATT
>JAIBAV010000104.1 GCA_019695015.1 Chitinophagaceae bacterium | reverse complement strand
TATTGTTTTTAAAAAATTAATATAAAAATAATTATATTACTTTCCTATATAAATTATAATAAACTAGGGTTCAGTTCTAAAACATTTTAGAGGCAACTTATTATATTACAAATTTTGCATTACCAATTCTCTTACTTTATTGAATGCAATACGTTCCTGTTTCATGCTATCTCTAAAACGAATAGTTACAGTATTATCTTCTTTTGTTTGATGGTCAATGGTTACACAAAATGGTGTACCAATAGCATCTTGCCTTCTGTAACGTTTACCAATAGCATCTTTTTCTTCGTAAAAACATTTGAAATAAGGTTTACAATCTGCCATTAACTGTTGTGCAATTTCGGGTAGTCCATCTTTTTTCAATAACGGAAGTACAGCTAATTTTACAGGTGCAAGTTTTGCAGGAATGTGAAGTACAATTCTAGTGTCTGTACTACCATCTTCTTTAGTTATGGTTTCTTCTTCGTAAGCATTAGAAAGTACAAGCAAAAACATTCTGTCTAAGCCAATAGATGTTTCAATTACATAAGGAATATAATTGCCAAAAGCTTTTCCTGTTTCGGGGTTAATGTCATTGTCAAAATATTGTTGTTTCTTTTTACTGAATTGCTGGTGTTGAGATAAATCAAAATCGCTTCTGGAGTGTATGCCCTCTACTTCTTTAAATCCAATAGGAAATTCGTATTCAATATCGCAAGCTTCTTTAGCATAGTGTGCTAATTTTACATGGTCGTGGTAACGATATTTTTCTTTTGGCAAACCAAGACTTAAATGCCAGTTTAATCGTTCGTTTTTCCAGTATTTATACCATTCATCTTCTGTACCAGGTCGAACAAAAAATTGCATTTCCATTTGTTCAAATTCTCTCATTCTAAATATGAACTGCCTTGCAACAATTTCATTTCTAAATGCTTTACCAGTTTGTGCAATACCAAAAGGTATTTTCATTCTGGCTGTTTTTTGAACGTTTAAAAAGTTAACAAATATACCCTGTGCAGTTTCTGGTCTTAAATAAACAATATTATCTTCTGCATTGTCTGCAGCTACAGCACCAAATTCAGTTTTAAACATTAAATTAAATTGCCTAATATCTGTCCAATTACTTGTACCACTAACACTACATTTTATTTTGTATTCCTCAATAATATTTTTTAATGCAACAAAGTCATCGGCAGCCAAATATTCATCCATTTTCTTTAATAGCTCATACTCTTCTTCTTTTTTACCTTCCAAAGCAAGTTCTTCTGCCTTTGCTTCAATTAAATGGTCCACCCTATAACGCTTTTTGCTGTCTTTATTATCAATCATTGGGTCGCTAAAATTATCTACATGCCCACTTGCTTTCCACGTTGTGGGGTGCATAAAAATAGCAGCATCAATTCCTACAATATTGTCATTGAACTGTGTCATACTTTTCCACCAGTAATCACGTATATTTTTTTTAAGTTCAGCACCATAAGGGCCATAGTCATACACTGCACTTAAGCCATCATATATTTCGCTAGATGGAAAAACAAAGCCATACTCTTTAGCATGGGAAATAATTTCTTGAAACTTATTGTTATGTTGAATACTCATATTGGCGGCAAACCTAATAAAAAAGCCGACACAATTTGCAATCTAAGTGTGGTAAAAAATAATATAAAAAACACTTGGGTAAGTTGGTAGAAGAAAAACAGAATAATTTATTAATGAAACAATTAAAACTGGGTTGGTATTTAAGCTATTTTAGGACGGTGAATGATGGTTTCTAACTCAGAAACTTTTTGCTTTAATTGATCGTTCGTTACTTCTAACTTCAAAATTCTTGAATGACTTTTAGCAATCTCTCTTTGATACTCTTGTAGTTTACATTTAACAGAGTTTGCATAAAAATATTTAATTAAGATGGTTGCTACTACAATTAATAGAATTGCTGAACCATAAATAATAATAGTTTGTGTAATAAAAAGGGGGCTAGTCATAGAATCAAGGTTTTTCTACCTTATTCTAACGATGGGTTTATCTTTTTATTGTTCTGATGTCTAAGAAAATCTCTATTATTTTTTTTATCTAAATTTTTTTGAAATGCTTCGGTTAAGTTAATACCGGTTTGGTTAGCTAAGCAAATTAAAACCCATAAAATATCCGCCATTTCATCGGCTAATTCTTTTTCTTTATCACTTTCTTTAAACGATTGCTCACCGTAGGTTCTCACCATTATTCTAGATAGTTCGCCAACTTCTTCCATTAAAATGCCTAAGTTGGTTAATTCGTTAAAATACCTAACCCCAACTGTGTTAATCCAGTTGTTTACTGTGTTTTGAGCATCTTCTATAGTCATAATATATTTTTAAGTAATATAATTATCAAAATTACTAAAACTGCGTTGTAGTTTAGGTTTTAAAAACTTAATAATGGTGTAGAATTTAATTGGGTATGAATTTATTTTTATTAATTAGAGGGTAGTTTGCTTGATTTTTTCAATATTTTATTTTGATTTTTTTTATTTTTTTATACTTAAATCAATTGGGTGTAATTTTATGATTTAATTTATACAACTCAATGTTTGTAAAGGTTGTATGCTGTTATTAATCAGCAATTTTTAATTAAGTGTATAATTTTTTTTCACAATTTTGTAAGAAGTAAAAAAAAATCTTTTCAAGAATTTTGTAGATATAAGTTTTCCATTACCTTTGCCGTCCCGAAAAAGGGGTTAGTTCTTTGTGTATATAATTAGAAGCCACTTTAGCTCAGTTGGTAGAGCAGCTGATTTGTAATCAGCAGGTCGTTGGTTCGAGTCCGACAAGTGGCTCTATTAAATTTCATTTTAAATGAAAAGTATGGGTAGATGGCCGAGTGGCTAAAGGCGGCAGACTGTAAATCTGCTCTCTTCGGAGTACGGAGGTTCGAATCCTTCTCTGCCCACAGTTCTTTGGATTATTTTGAATTTTAAATGATAAATTTTGAGTTA
>JAIBAV010000078.1 GCA_019695015.1 Chitinophagaceae bacterium | reverse complement strand
TTCCGGATCAAAATTATAGAAGGTTCTACCTGAAGATGCTTTTTGGTATTTATCGTTATTTTCTAAAAAAGTGTCTAATTTTTTTCGGAGGTAAGATGTATTGTTTTTTACATATACCATATCTTTTAATCTGCCCTCTATTTTAAAGGATGTAATACCTGCTTCAATTAAATTGGGTAACTGATCACTTAAATCTAAATCTTTGATTGAAAGTAAATGACTATTTGCAATCAGTGTATTACCTGTACCATCAATTAATTGATATGGTAAACGACAATTTTGTGCACATGAGCCTCTGTTAGCACTTCGCTCTCCACCTGCAATACTCATGTAACAATTTCCACTAAAACTCACACATAAGGCGCCGGAAACAAAGAATTCTAATTCAACATCGGTTGCTTCATGTATTTCTTTTATTTGATCCAGATTTAATTCTCTGGCTAATACTACACGTTTCATGCCTGCGTCTGCCAAAAATTTCACATGTTTTGGATCACGATTGTTGGCTTGTGTACTGGCATGAATAACAATAGGAGGCAAGTTCATTTCCATAATGGCCATGTCTTGCACAATCAGAGCATCCACTCCAATGTGATATAATTCATGAATTAATTTTTGGCAGTCTTATAATTCGTAGTCATATAAAATAGTATTTATAACTACAAAAACTTGTGCTTTAAATAAGTGAGCATATTCTACCATAGCAGCAATATCTTCCACTGAATTGGTAGCATTTGATCGAGCGCCGAATTGCGGAGCCCCAATATAAACAGCATCGGCACCTGCGTTAATAGCAGCCATGCCTTGTACTAAATTTTTGGCAGGTGCCAAAATTTCAACTTTCTTTTTCATGAGTTACAAAGGTCAGTATTTATTTGCTTGATTGCAAGAGATTTAGACCTTTAAATAGTATTTATGACTGTTTTTAAGGGATAGGATATAACTAAAAGTTTTAATAATATTGTCGCCGATATATAATAATGAATGATGTAAAACACATATCTATTAAGGATTACAACTACGATCTGCCAAATGAACGTATTGCTAAATATCCTTTAAATGAAAGAGATTTGTCAAAATTATTGGTTTATAAAAATCAGAGAATACTTGAGTCTCAGTATCAGTTTATTGATGAGTATTTACCCGAGAATTCATTATTGTTTTTTAATAATACTAAAGTTATACCTGCAAGGTTATTTTTTAAAACTTCATCGCAAAAAGATATTGAAATATTTTGCTTAGAGCCAATATCTCAAAGTACTGATGTTTATTCGAGTATGCTGAAGCAGGGAAATTCTACTTGGAAATGTTTGGTGGGTGGTGCTTCTAAATGGAAAGAGCAATTAGTGTATTTGAACACTTCTGATTTACAGATTAAAGCTGAAATAAAAGAACGTTTAAATGGTACATTCGTTTTGGAGTTTACCTGGGAACCGGCTTCCAAAAGTTTTGCAGAGATCTTGCAGATAGCAGGAGCAATTCCAATTCCACCTTATTTAAAAAGGGACACGGAAGACATAGACTTGGAACGCTATCAAACTATTTATGCTCAAAAAGAAGGTTCTGTGGCTGCGCCAACAGCTGGTTTGCATTTTACAGAAAGAGTATTTGAAAAATTAAAAAACAAGAATATTGTTCCTTCCTACATTACATTGCATGTTGGAGCAGGTACTTTTAAACCTGTAAAATCAGATACAATGGCTGCCCATGAAATGCATGGTGAGTACATTGATGTGTCATTAGAAACATTAGAGTCTTTGTATCATCATATTGATAAAACAATATTGGCAGTTGGTACAACTTCAATGAGAACTTTAGAAAGTTTATTTTGGATTGGAGATTTGATAAGTAAGCAACCTGATATTAACCAACAAGAACTTCATATAGATCAATGGTATCCTTATAGCAATGCCTATATCAGATTAACAGCTAAGGAAACAATATTCAATATAATAGACTATTTAAAAAAGAATCAACTTAAAACCTTATTTGCCAAAACAAGTATTTTAATAGCACCTGGATATCAATTTAAAATTGTGAATGCTTTAGTTACTAATTTTCATCAGCCGGAAAGTAGCTTGATTTTATTAGTTGCTGCTTTTATTGGAGAAGATTGGCGTAAGGTTTATCAGTATGCTTTAGATAACAATTATAGATTTTTGAGCTATGGTGATGGCTCATTGCTTTTTAGAAAATAAATTAAAAAAGTTGTAGTATTATTTACTACAACTTTTTATTTAGGGTTATAAATTTACCTCTTCATCATAATTCTTTTTTCTCATAAATTCTGCTAGCTGAACATCTCGTACATTTTTTTGAACAGCAACAGCCGCAAACAAACTTAACACAAACGACATCCCGTAAAATCCTTTTTCACTTCGCATTAGGTCTGCATTCCATAAGCCAATAATTAAAAGTAATATAGATAATAAGGTAGAGAACCAACTAATACCATAATATAAGTTTGTTACTCTGATTCCTTCCAGTTGATCCCTCACTGCTTTTTGTAGTGATACAGCTGAGAATAAGCCATACATCAGTACGGTAAAATAATAACCTTTTTCATTGAGATACATATCGGCATTCCATAATCCAATACAATAAGAAACAGTTCCGGCTAATAAGGCAACCCATGCGGCTCCAATAAAAGCATTTGATGGTTTTTGATTCATAATAATGATTTTAAAAATTATGAGTCAAAGGTATGTTAGGTATAATAGATGGTTTTTGATATAAATCAAAAAATAAGGATTTAACTTATTTTACAATTCTGCTCTCATACGACTTAATGTTTCTTGAGTGATACCTATATATGATGCTATTTGACCAAGAGGAGCACGTTTTATCAGATTTGCTCTGTTTTCTAATAAAGAAGAATATCTTTCTTTGGCAGATTTAAATTGAATATTTAGTAAACGTTCTTCCAAACGAATGTAATATAGTTCCGTTAGTATTCTTCCTAAC
>JAIBAV010000166.1 GCA_019695015.1 Chitinophagaceae bacterium | reverse complement strand
CCAAGGCAAAGAAGAGAAATGCTAAAACAAAAACAACTTGGCAGTACGGCCCTAGGTGCTTACCGTTAATAATAATTGCTTAATTAGCCCCACGAACCTAAAATAGAATAAGTGATAATATTAAATACTCCTTTAAATTTTGGCTACAAAAAAATAGCAAAACCATACCTATTTTCTAAAGATCCTGAATGGGCTCACGATAAAACCTTAGCATCAGCTAAAACATTTGGTAATATTTTGCCTGCAAGATGGTTAATTAAGCATACAATGTCGTATTCTAGTAATTTACTAAACCAGACAGTCGATTCTCTTAATTTCCAAAACCCGCTAGGCCTTGCGGCTGGCTGGGATAAAGACGGTCAAGCAATTAAATTAATGAGTTCTTTAGGTTTTGGCTTCACCGAAGTTGGGTCAATTACTAAGCATGCTTACCAGGGCAATGACTATCCTAGGTTAACCAGATTGCCTAAGTCTAAAAGTATATTGGTAAACTATGGGCTTAAAAACCAAGGTGTCGATATAATTTATAATAGGCTGAGAAAGGCAAAAATAAACATTCCACTGGGCACCAATGTGGCCAGAACAAATTCTAAAGATTGTGCAGATGACAGAAAAAGCATTGAAGACTATTGTTATTCTATTGAAAAGCTAAAAACAACAGGAGATTATTTTACAATAAACATTAGCTGTCCAAATACTTTTGGGGGGCAACCGTTTCATCAGCCAGACAGACTCAATCTTTTACTAAGAGAAATTGAAACTATCAAGACTAATAAGCCTAAGTATCTAAAAATATCGCCGGATATATCTAATCGGAATATCGAAGAAATTGTAAACCTAGCATACAAGCACAATATCGCCGGATTTGTTTGCGGAAACCTCACCAAAAAACGCAACCTAAACACAATATACGAAACTAACTTACCGCAAGAGGGTGGCCTAAGCGGTGCTGTCGTCTCAGAGCTTTCTAACAATCTCATAAAAACCATCTATAAAATGACCGGCAACGAAAAAACTATAATTGGTCTTGGAGGAATATTTACTGCAGAAGATGCATGGCAAAAAATAGGTCTAGGCGCAAACCTGCTTCAGCTGGTGACTGGTTTAATATATGAAGGCCCAGGACTTGTCGGGCTAATTAATAAACAGCTCAGCAAGAAATTATCTGAAAATAACTACTCAAACATTGAACAGGCTAGGGGTTTTTTGATTTAACTACTTTTTTGATTTCTTTTTTGTAGCGCCTCTAGCATCTTCATTTATTTGTCTAATTACTCTTTGTGGGAATGGTATATCTATATTATTTTTATCGAATGCTTGCTTAATGCGAATTCTAAATTCGCTAGCTACTGACCACTGTTTGCCTGGCTTAACCTTGCCTGAAGCCCTAACTGTCATCTGAGATTCATCAAATCTTAACATTGTTTGATACTGTATTGGCTTTATAAATGCTGTTTTCCATTCTTCATCTTCTGACATAGCAAGACCAGTTTCGTTAATAACTGTCTTTACTTTTTCTATGTCAGTTTTGTAATCTACGCCAAGCTCTACATTGACATTAGAATACCCGTAAGTTTTGTTAATGATTGCCCGGGCTAAACTATGAGGAACAATATGCACATTTCCGTCAATATCCCTTAACTTTACTGTTCTAAGGGTAATTTCTTCAACTGTACCTGAATGATCTTGATCAATCGTAATGACATCGCCAACTCTATACTGATCCTCTAGTAATGCCATAAGGCCTACATACAAATCCATAATAATGTCTTTACCCGCAATACCAAATGCAATTCCGGCAACACCCGCACCAGCAAGCAATGCGGCAAGATTTACACCAAGAGCAGAAAGTATGGCTACAGAACCAATAATCCAAATAATGACTGATGCAACCTGCCTTAGTGCTTTCGATAAAGTATCGAATCGTTTTTTACTAATTTTTAGGCGATTTTTTTTAGCCTGGGAATTATATGCTCTTTCAAAGTACTTATCAGATAAGGCGTCAATAATTTTTTGTGCCAAAAACATTGCTACAAAAATTAAGAAAACTCTTAGAACAGGGGTGGCAAAAATAACATCTAATGCTTGTTGTATGTAATCTGGTAATTCTGCTAGTATTTGGTTCATTTGTTTTTTTCTTAAATTATTCTGTTAGTAGAGTATCATATTTAGGTATATGGTCTCAAAAGATTTTACTAAAGAATACTCTAATTTAAACCCTAAACAAAAAGAGGCGGTTGACCACATTGAAGGTCCGGTAATGGTTTTGGCCGGCCCGGGAACAGGCAAGACTCAATTAATTGCCCTAAGAGCAGCAAATATTCTTAATAAAACTGATGTATTACCACAGAACATTTGCTGCTTAACTTACACAGAAGTAGGTGCCAGGAACATGCGCAAAAGGCTAAGTTCTTTAATTGGACAGCAGGCCTATGATATAAAAATAAGCACCTATCACGGATTTGGCAGCGACCTTATAAGACAACATCGTGAATACTTTATTGATTTGAACGACGACAAACCGCTAGACAGCATGGGACAAATTAAGATTCTAAAAGAAATATATGAATTAGTACCTACAAGCAATCCACTCTGGCGTGAAGAAGTATATTTAAAAAGTGTCAAAGATTTTATAGGGGAGGCCAAAAAAGCTCTCCTAAAACCAAAAGACATAAGGCATATTGCCCGGACGAACCTCGAATTTTTAGAGCATGCTAGTCAATTATCTATGCAAATTGCTCCTTTTAAAAGGATGTCTAAAGAACAAGTCCCAGAATTTCATAATTTGCTTTCTGGTTTAGCAAAAATTAAAACTCCATCAGTCATTTTAGGAAATATCTATTCGTTAAAAGATTTAATGGTATTTGACCTGAATAGTGCGCTAGAAGAGTTTTCATTAACTAATAAAACAACACCCCTTACAAAGTTCAAAGACAAATGGTTAACAAAAAACGACGACAATTT
>JAIBAV010000094.1 GCA_019695015.1 Chitinophagaceae bacterium | reverse complement strand
TTCTTTTAAAACATCTATATGGTGTAAAATATGAGCATAATAATAAAAACAATTGCATGTACAGTTATTGGTTCATTGTTTGCAATACCTTTTTGTTGTAAATCCTCTTCGGTTAATGAAAGTAAAAATAAATCAGTTGTTTTCCTCAGTAATAAAAACTCTTGTTTTAAAATACTAAAGTCTCTACAATTTGCATGAGCATTTTTAGTATATTCATTTTCATCGTAGCCTTCTAATTCAATAAAATCTTTTCTTGCAAATCGCATTGCCCTATACACAAAAACTCTTTCTGAATCTATTAAATGTTGTAATACTTCTTTAATAGTCCATTTGTTTTTTGCATAAGCAAAGTTGGCTTTATCATCTGGTATTTCATGTATAAATTGTTCAATTAAACCTGCATATTTGCTCATTAGATCCAAAATATTTGCAGCATTTATTTTTGCTAAATATTGGGCATAATATGCAGGATAATCTTGTTCTTTAGGAGTAGCCATTAATTTTTCTTTTTTACCTTTTTAGTAGGTTTAATAGGCAATTTATTTTCTTCTACTTTATTTACTTCTGGTACAGTTTTTTCTGCAAGTTGAACAGCAGCATAGGCATTAACTAAACCACCAGTTCTACATAACTCACTTAAAGTTGTTTTATCATTTGTACCTGGCAAAAAAGTTGCTACAGAATTATCGTAAATAGTTGCAGATTTTTCAATAATATTTTTAATTTGAACAGCACTTAAACTAGGGTAATAAGAACGTAATAATGCTGCAATACCAGCAACAACAGGCGTTGCCATACTAGTGCCTTGTAAATTGCCATATTTATTACCACCAGGTATAGTAGAATAAATTTTATCGCCAGGGGCAAAAACATCTACTGTGTTTATTCCATAGTTGCTAAAACTTGCTGCTAATGAACCAGAAATTTTAGGATCGCTACTTGCTCCAACAGTTACATAGTTAGGAGCTCTTTTACCTGTATAATACATAAATGGATTTGGAAAGTTCTCGGATGAGTCAATATTTTTTGAATCGTTGCCTGCAGCATGCAGTATAATTACATCTTTAGAGGCAGCATATTGTACTGCACTATCCACCCATTTTTTTTCTGGCGAAAAGCCTTTACCAAAACTCATATTAATCACTTTTGCTCCATTATCAACTGCATAAAAAATAGCTAAAGCAACATCTTTATCGTATTCATCTCCATCTGGCACAGCTCTAATTGTCATAATTTTTACATTGTCTGCAACTCCATCCATACCTAAGTTATTGTTACGTTGTGCAGCAATAATGCCACTAACATGTGTTCCATGTTTTGGAGTAGATGCCATAACATCATTATTGCCATAATTCTTATCATTAATATCTTTAGTATTATCTTTTACAATATCTGCTCTATAATCAAATGGTGCTTTTTCTGCTTCTTCAAAAGATGCTTTTTTGCCTTCTACATATTCACTTATTTCCTCAATTACCTCAGTATTTTTACTTTTAGAATCTAAGCTAAAAAGTTTAATTATTTGCAATACACCAACTTTTGCTCTTTTAGCATCATTTGTTTTGGGTATATAAATTTCTAATTCTTCAAAAGTATATTCTTCTTTACCCATATCTTCTCTTACTATTTTATCATTCTTAATTAAGCTTTTTAATGCAAGTTCTATATAGGTAATATTTGCCTGCTCCTGTGTACTTGCATTAATTTCTGCTGCACTTCTTAACCAAGTTTTATAAATGTATTTTTCATCTTTAGAAAGCAAATTGGTATCTAACTCTTTATTTTCATATTTATTTTTATAAGTATGAAAAATTCTACTCTTTTCACTACTGGCTTTTTTAATATTTCTACCGTCTTTATTGCCTAAAAAATTCCAACCATAAATATCATCTATATACCCATTTTTATCGTCATCAATACCATTGCCAGGAATTTCTTTAGTATTCTTCCATAAAATATTTTTTAAATCTTCATGTGCAGTATCAATACCAGAGTCTATAACTGCAACAATAACAGGTGTTGCTTTTTTATTTTTTTCAAGAAGAAAGGCATAGGCTCGGTTTAAATCAATACCATAAACACTATCTTGCTGGTAATTTAACAAATGCCATCCATTGGCAACAGTTTTTTGCGAAAAACTGAATTTTGCTGAAATGATTAGAACAAAAACAAAAAGTATTACTTTTTTCATGTGGTTTATTTCAAATTTTATTAAAGCAAAAATGGCACTTTATAATTGAAAGAAATGATAAAATATTTTTTTGGCAAATTTTATGTAATTAAAAACCTTTTTGCATCTGGTATAAAATTTTAGTATGAAAAACTTTAAAAATATATACTTTGTACTGTTGTTGCTTACTTTTTCTTTAACCTCTTACAGCCAAATGATAAATGGTAGAGTAATAAATGAACGAGGCAAGGCAGCAGCCAATATAAGTGTAAAGTTTACGAACAAAGCCAATACTATATCTACAAATAAAGACGGTAGCTTTAAAATTATGGCTACCAAATTACCCGATACATTGATTTTTAGTGCAGAAGGATATGAATCCTATAAAGTTATAGTTACAGAAAAAACGGTGAAAGATCCCGATTTTTCTATTGTGCTATTAACTAAAAGAGAAAAATCATCTGATCCTACAGTAGAAGGTGCAGGTTTTTTAGAAGGAGCTGAAATGTTAACAATGGCAGGTAGAGGCTTAGTTTCAGCAGGTACAGTTAGTAGTAGCGATACATATACAAAAACTTCCGATGCCTCTAAACACAAAGAAGTTTCAACAGTTAGTTATGGTAAAATTAAAAGTACAAGAGCTATGGGCTCTGCATCTGATGGGGGTAAAAGCAAAACTTATTATTATGAAGATAGCGTTGAAGTTGCCAAAGACCAATACGAAACTAAATTACTTACAGCAGGCGAGGTAAATGATTTTTCTAAATGGAAAATGTGGGAAGATTATACAGATAAAGATTTTGCAACCTACTCTAATTACTGGAAACTATTTGCAAAAAAACGTTACTGTGTGCAAGTGCAAACAAATAATTACTATGCTGCAATTGGTCAAAAAGTTTATTTATTAGATGCAAATACTTTAGATACTGTTTGGCAAGCTATAACAGATAATACTGGAAAATCAGAGTTATGGGGCAGAATGAATACAACTACATCGCAAAACAACAACTATATAATAGTTTGTGAAGGAGAAAGTGTGAAAATTAAAACTCCGTACTTGTTTCATGAAGGTATTAATAGAATTACTTTAACTAAAAGTTGTGTAGCAAGGAACAATGTAGAAATTGCATTTGTTGTTGATGCAACAGGAAGTATGGGAGATGAAATTGAATATTTGAAATTAGAATTAGAAGATGTATTAACTAAAACATTTAACAGATATAATAATTTAGAATTAAAGGCATCGGCTGTTTTTTATAAAGATAGAGGAGATGATTATGTAACGAAACACATCAATTTTAATAACGACTTATTAAAAATGTTAAATTTTATTAAATTACAGCAAGCAGGTGGTGGTGGTGATATGCCAGAAGCTTTAGATGCTGCTTTAGAAGTAGCAATAGATAGCTTGAGTTGGAGCAGTGATGCTAGAGCTAAAATAATGTTTGTAGTTTTAGATGCACCTGCACATGATGGAACACAAAATAAAATATACAGTTTAATTCAAAAAGCCGCTGCTAAAGGAATTCGTATTGTACCAATTGTATGTAGTGGTGCTGATAAAAATACTGAATTTTTAATGCGTTCTGTAGCTTTGGCAACTAATGGTACCTATTTATTTTTAACAAATCATAGTGGAGTAGGAGATAAACATATTGAGCCTACAACAGATGCATATAGTGTAGAATTATTAAATAGTTTATTGCCTAGAATTATTCAACAAATGATTTATGCAAATACTTGTGTAGAGCAAGAAAAATCTGAACCAATTGTAAAAACTAACAATAATATTTTAAATATTAAAGTTAGTCCAAACCCAACCAAAGGGCAGGTTACTATAACTACTACCAAGCCTTTAAAAGAAATTTATATTGCCGATTTTACAGGTAAAATTTTAATGCGTATTCCTGTAAACATAAAACAAACAAGCTGGTCTATAAATATTGCTCATTTTCCTGCTGGTACTTATATTGTAAAATATGTTACAACAGAAAACAAATGGGGGGCTGAAAAAATTATTTTAGTACATTAACCTCAAAAATGTGTATTTAACAAAAGGCTTATTCTAATTAGGATAAGCCTTTTTTCTGCAAAGGCTTATCTTCGCAGCATGACAAGTAAGATTCTAATTTTAGATTTTGGAAGCCAATTTACACAGCTTATTGCTCGTTGTGTTAGAGAAGCAAATATTTATTGTGAAATTATTCCTTACAATAAAAAATTTACTATAAACAATTCTTTAAAAGGTATCATACTTAGTGGCAGCCCATTTAGTGTAAATGATATAAATAATCCTGAAGTTGATATACAATCTTTTATTGAGCATGTACCTATTTTAGCTGTATGCTATGGGGCACAACTTACTGCAAAAATGTTTGGTGGTAGAGTAGATAAAAGTAATAAAAGAGAATACGGAAGGGCAGTATTAAAAATTCAACAAGCAGATACCTTATTTAATAGTGTTTCAAAGAATACTCAAGTATGGATGAGCCATAGCGATAGTATTGTAGAACTTCCCAAAGGGTTTGAAGTATTGGCAACAACAGAAAGTATTCCTGTAGCTGCTTTTAAAAATACCGATTTAGATGTAAATCCATTATATGGCTTACAATTCCATCCAGAAGTATATCATTCAACTGATGGAAAGCAAATGATTCAAAACTTTTTAATCAATATTTGCAAATGTTCACAAGATTGGACACCTGCTTCGTATGTAGTAGAAACTGTAGAAGCCTTAAAAAAGCAAATTGGCAATGCACATGTTATTATGGCATTAAGTGGTGGTGTTGATAGCACTGTTGCAGCAATGCTAATTAGTAAAGCAATTGGTAATAGATTACATGGCATTTTTGTAGATAATGGACTGCTAAGAAAAAATGAATTTGAACAGGTTTTAGAATCTTATAAACAATTACAATTAAACGTAACAGGTGTTAATGCTAAGCAATTATTTTATGATGCATTAAAAAACAAAACAGAGCCTGAAGAGAAAAGAAAAATTATTGGTAAACTATTTATTGATGTTTTTCAGGAAGAGTCAAAAAAAGTGAAAGAAATAAAATTTCTTGGGCAAGGTACAATCTATCCAGATGTTATTGAAAGTGTAAGTGTTCATGGTCCTAGTGCAACAATTAAAAGCCACCATAATGTAGGTGGCTTGCCAGATACAATGCATTTGGAGTTGGTAGAACCCTTGCGTTTTTTATTTAAAGATGAAGTAAGAAAAGTAGGCTTAGAATTAGGCATTCCTGCAGATTTGATAAACAGGCACCCATTTCCAGGACCAGGGTTAGCCATTAGAATTCTTGGTGAAATCACTGAAGATAAAGTAAAGCTTTTGCAAGATGCCGACAATATATATATTCAAAATTTAAAAGAAACTAACCTTTACCAAAAAGTATGGCAAGCAGGAACAATTTTGTTGCCAGTAAAAAGCGTTGGAGTAATGGGTGATGAAAGAACCTACGAATTTACTGTTGCTTTAAGAGCTGTAACAAGTGTAGATGGTATGACTGCAGATTGGGCACATTTGCCCTACGAGTTTTTAGCAGATGTATCTAACGAAATTATTAATAATGTAAGAGGAATTAACAGAGTTGTTTACGATATTAGCAGTAAGCCACCAGCAACAATTGAGTGGGAGTAAACTTTTTATCTTTTTTGGCACTATATTTATACCTGTTTATAAGTAATTATTATTTTACTAATGAAGCATTTTTTATTTTTTATTTTATTTTCTCAATTAACCATGTTTGGTAGTGCACAATCCAATAACTCGGATAGCAGCCAAACAAAAACTTTTAAGGTAGCAATCTTTGCTCCAATTTTTTTAGACTCTGCATTTAATGGCACCTTTTTTAAAATTTCAGGAAATAATAGCTTGCCTAAAACAATATTACCAGGGCTAGATTTTTATAATGGTGTAATGATGGCTATTGACAGTTTACAGAGAGAAAAAATGCCATTAGAAATTTTATTCTTTGATACAAAGAGTAAAGATTTACCTATGAAAAAAATTTTAACCAACAATGTTTGGGATAGTGTTTCTCTAATTATTGCATCTTTTAAAGATAGGCATGAAATAAAACCTATGGCAGATTTTGCCAAGCTAAAAAAAATTCCAATTATATCTGCTACCTATCCTAACGATGGTGGTGTAAACGATAATCCATATTTTGTTCTATTAAATTCTACTTTACGTACCCATTGTGAAGGAGTTTATAAATATATTCAAAAAAATTTCTCAACTAATAATTTAATTTATATAAAAAGGCATGGACGTGTTGAAAATGAAATTGAAAAAATATTTAGAGAGATAGGAGAAATAACACCAGCAATTCCATTAAAATATAAAACAGTTATTTTAACCGATTCTCTAAACCAGCAAGATTTGAGAAAAGTTTTAGATAGTTCTAAAACAAATGTAATTATTTGTGGTAGTGTAAATGAAAACTTTGGTATAAGATTAGTAAAAACATTGAGTACATTAAAAGGTACAAAATCAATTGCTATTGGCATGCCAACATGGGATGGAATAAAGGAATTTAATAATTTATCAATGGATGAAGCAACAAAAGGTGTAGAAATAGTTTATTCTTCTCCATATTATTTTCCAAGAAAAGAAGCTTTTGGAAAATATATAACAGAACAGTATAAAGATAAATTTTTTGCAAGAGCCAGCGACTGGTTTTTAAAAGGTTATGAAACAACATACAACTTTTGTCATTTGCTAGTTAAGTATCAGCAAGATTTTATGCAGCAACTAACCAGTACCGAATATAAAGTATTTACAGATTATAATATTCAACCATTACTCAACAAAAATGAAGTACCGAGTATAGATTATTTTGAAAATAAAAATTTATACTTTTATAGAAAACAAGATGGAATTTTAAAATCGGTACACTAAATAATAACTAAAAAATAAAACAAATTTTATATGAAGAGAATAGCAGATTCAGAATTAATTATTAATAGTAGAGGTGCTGTGTATCATTTAGATATTACACCAGATGAATTGGCAGATACTGTAATTACAGTTGGCGACCCATTTAGAGTTGCTCTTGTTAGCAAATATTTTGACAAGATTGAATCAAAAGGCCAGCACCGAGAATTTGTTCATACCACAGGTTATATTGGGAAAAAAAGGCTTACTGTTGTTTCGTCGGGCATTGGACCTGATAATATAGATATTGTTATTAACGAATTAGATGCATTAAAAAATATAGACTTAAACACAAGAACTATAAAAGAAGTGCATACACCATTAACCATTATTCGCTTAGGCACTTCTGGCTCTTTGCAAGCAGATATACCTGTAGATAGTTTGGTTGTTGGCACACATGGTTTAGGGCTTGATAATTTACTCCATTTTTATAGAATGGAAATGAATGTAGAAGAACAACAACTATTGCAACAATTTATTGCACATACGCAACTTACAGGCAATATTCAGCCTTACATTTCATCTGGTAGTGCAAGCATTTTAAAACATTTTGTAAATGGTTTTCATAGCGGTATAACTGTTACCTGCCCTGGTTTTTATGGTCCTCAAGGTAGAATATTAAGATTAGGAATTTCCAATCCAACCCTTGTAGATAATTTAACAAGTTTTAGTTTTGGCAACCATCGTATCAGCAATTTTGAAATGGAAACAAGTGCCATTTATGGGTTGGGTAAATTACTTGGCCATCATTGCTTAAGTATTAATGTAATTGTTGCCAATAGAGTACAAAAAGAATTTAGCAAGGACAGTGCAGCATCGGTTGAAAAATTATTAAAAAATTGCTTAGCTGTAATAGAAAAAATATAAAGCCAATCTAGTTTGTATGCGTAAGCTAAGTATGAATGAATTGGGAAGAATTTCTGTTGCTGAGTTTAAACAAGCAAAAAAAACGCCAATCATAGTTGTATTAGACAACATTAGAAGTGTATATAATGTAGGAAGTATTTTTAGAACAGCAGATGCATTTTTAATAGAAGGTATTTGCATTTGTGGCTATTCGCCAACACCCGAACATAAGCAAATGGCTAAAACAGCTTTAGGTGCTACAGATACTGTTGATTGGCTTCACTACCCATCGGCAATAGAAGCTGTACAAACCTTACAACAAAATGGCTACAAAGTTTTTGCCATAGAACAAGCCGACGAAAGTATTTCTTTAGAAAATTTTAATTCTAATTTATATTCAAAAATGGCAGTTGTTTTTGGTAATGAGGTAGAAGGTATTCAGCAAGATGTAATAGAGGCTTGCAATGGTTGTGTTGAAATTCCACAACTTGGTACTAAGCACTCTTTAAATGTTGCAACAGCTGCTGGAGTTGTTTTATGGAAGTTGGTAGAATCATATATTACAACCTCTACAATACATAAACCTAATAAATAGCAACCCCTTCAAGTTATTTATAAACTTAATTATTTAATCACTTTTATCTTTCTAATTAATATTGTACACTTAGCTTTGCTTTGGATAAATTAAAAATTATGGTGGATAGAATTAATAGTATTGAAGTTTTAATAAATAAAGAAAAAAATACAGCATTACAAACTATTGCAGGAAAAGTGGTAGATAATAAAAGGTTAAGTTTTGATGATGGTGTATTACTTTTTAAAGAAGCCTCCTTACCGTTTGTGGGTACATTAGCTAACTTTGTAAGAGAGAATAAACATGGCAACAAAACTTATTTTAACCGCAATTTTCATATAGAGCCTACAAATATTTGTGTATTTAGTTGTAATTTTTGTAGTTATTCTCGTTTATATGCACATAGAGAAGAAGGATGGGAGTTAAGTTTAGAAGACATGTTGAAAATAGTAAAAGAATACGATAATCAACCTGTTACCGAAGTGCATATTGTTGGAGGTGTACACCCAAAATTAACTTTACAATTTTTTGCCGATACTATTAAAGCAATTAAAACCCACCGTCCTAATTTGCATGTAAAAGGCTTTACTCCTGTAGAGCTTGATTATATGTTTAAAAAAGCAAAACTTTCTATAGAAGAAGGAATGCAGTTTTTAAAAGATGCAGGATTAGAGTCTTTACCTGGTGGAGGTGCAGAAATTTTTCATCAGGATATCCGATCAAAAATATGCAACGATAAAGTAGATGCTGATGGATGGTTGAAAATTCATAAAGTAGCCCACCAATTAGGTATGCATTCAAATGCTACCATGTTATATGGCCATATTGAAGAATTTTGGCATAGGGTAGATCACATGGAGCAATTACGCCAATTACAAGATGAAACTAAAGGATTTAATACCTTTATTCCTTTAAAATTTAGGAATAAAAATAACCAAATGAGCAATGTGGCAGAATCTTCCATTATAGAAGATATGAGGATGTATGCAATTGCCAGATTGTATATGGACAACTTCTCTCATTTAAAAGCATATTGGCCTATGCTTGGCAGGCAAAATGCACAGCTTTCCTTAAGTTTTGGTGTAAATGATATTGATGGAACTATAGACGATACCACTAAAATATATTCCATGGCAGGTAGTGAGGAGCAAAGCCCATCAATGACAACAGAAGAATTAGTGCAACTTATTAAACAAGTTAAAAGAGAACCCATTGAAAGAGACACACTCTATAACGAAATAAAAAACTATAGTTTTGAACAAAATGTTCTTAAAGAAGAACTAATAAATACTTAAACTTTTATAAACATTAAATTATTATCTTAAAATAAAATACACAGTTATGAAAAAATTATTTTTTTATGGGTTATTTATTTTTGCTGTTGCATGTAACAGCGATGATAAACCAGTTATTGAAGAAAAACCAGCAGCACCATTAAGTAAGAGTAAAAATTCTGATGTGTTTAATCAATCATTTAAAGGATTGATGGACACTTATTATCATTTAAAGGATAATTTTATTACAGAGAGTGATACAATGATAAATACTTATGCAAAACAAATGCAAACAATGGTAGATAGTCTTAAGCTGAGTGAAATTAAAGGCGAAGCCGGAATTGTAGAAAATGCAAAAATGTTTACACAAAATATTTCTAATGATCTTAAAAATATACTTGCTTCTAAAGATTTGCTAACTAAAAGAAAATCATTTAATGTTTTATCAGACAATGTTTACAATCTAATAAAAATTGTTCAATACGATAGAGAAATTGTTTACCACCAACATTGCCCAATGGCTTTTGAAGAAGGAGATGCAAATGCTTATTGGCTAAGCCGTTCTTCTGATATTAAAAACCCTTTTCGCCCTACCTCTATGCTTACTTGTGGAGATGTGGCAGATTCATTAGATTATTCAAAATAATGGAAAGGATTTGCCAACAAAAAAGGGCTGCAAATTTATTTGCAGCCGACACTATCCCATAAAGTGTGTAAGTAAAATAATTAGGGGTTCAGCTTTTTTATAAAAGCTGAACCCTTTTTTCAAATATTGTTAAGAACTGATTTAGG
>JAIBAV010000073.1 GCA_019695015.1 Chitinophagaceae bacterium | reverse complement strand
AATTTCAAACAAAGGATTTAATAAAAAAGCTACAATTCCGTTTGGACCATTTTTGATAATTGGAGCATATATTACTGTTTTATTTGGATCAGGAATAATTGATTGGTACATTAATTTACTAACCTACGGACCTTAATTAGATTTTAGTCGATAGACCTTAAAGATTAGAAGAGCGATTATGGAATATAGAATATTGAACCTTAACATCAGAATATTCATTAAATAAACTTCTTAATTTCTCATTTTTGTTTGGTCAAAAATATATAATCTTACTTTTTCTACCACCTAAAAAGTAAGCAAAAAGCCTCGGCGGTTCTTTTTAGCAACTTATATGTTTGATATTTACTACAAGTCACAAAAAGAACTTGTCCCGCTTTTAATACCTTAAGAAGAGCGAGACTTTAGACAACTTTTTTCCCTTAGCTATGATAAGTTTTACAATATCTAAATTAATTTATATTTTTCAGGCCCGGACCCAAGTCTGGAATCTATGGTTTGATAGAATATCCAAAATCAAAAATCAATATTCTATATATTCTAACTTCCACCAAATATGGTCCAAGGTCTAAAGCCTAAAGCCTAAAGCCTAAAGCCTATGGTCCAATTCCTAAAAACCAACACCTAACACCTGCAGTTGATGTTTCTATATTTTATGCTTCGTGGTAAATTTCGCTATCTGTTAGCTAAAAACTGTTTTCTGTATACTTTTTACCGCTTATGCTATAATTTACAGTAGTTATAGGGTGCAAATTATAAAGAAAATAACATGCGTTATAAAATAAAAAATATTCGGGAACAAAAGGGCTTTACTATTGTAGAGGCTTTAATAGTTTTAGCTGTAACCGGAATGCTTTTTGTTAGCACCAGTTTTCTGATTAGGGGGCAAATAGAAAAAGTTAGATACCAAGATAGTATGCGCCAACTTCAGCAGATGGTGCAAAACACTATTGATGATGTAGAAAACGGCTATCTAACTGGTAACACCGGTACTTCAAGTACAACTCTTTTGGTGGGCAAGAGGTTCTGGTTCTGTGCAGATGGATATACTATACCAACATCTCCACCGACAGTTTGTGGGTCTGACGGCGGCTCAATAATGACTACCGAAACAGTTACAAAAAATGGTGCGACCTTAAGTTATGAAAATCCTTCAGCCGTTAATCTTCCAGGTGGTCTTAAGTTTAGGTACTTTAAGTCTTTAGATGTAAATGGACAAGCTCCATCTGGTGAGGGTAGCAAAGAATTTGGTGCACAGGCCTCATTTACAGATTCTGCGGGAAATATTGGAGCAGAAAATGCCACTATGATCGCTTTATTCAATAGACCTGCAGCTTATCAGTTGGGAAAAGATAACTCTCCCGGAAATAATGATAATATTTACGGTAGAATATTGTGCTTCCAAGGATATCGGATGGGAAGTCTTGAATTGGGAAGTGCTCAGAGTGGCACAAGAGTACTGTTGAATACTGAAGATTCGAGGTGTAATTAAATGAGGCTATTGAACCAAAAGGGCGACACTATTGTAGAGGTGCTTATTGCAATATCAGTTCTGGCGTTTGCAATAGGTACGGGCTATGCCACTGTTAATAGAAGTAACCAATCTATTCTTGCCAACAAAGAAAGGTACCAAGCTCAGTTAATCGCTAGCCAACAAGTTGAATATCTTAGGCAATATATTGATCTAACAGGTTTAAAAAATGATATTGGTAATACTGGCTTCAAATGTTATAGAGAAGAGTCTGGTTCGGTAGTTATAAAAGACTCTAATTCACCTCCAAACAATGATTTGTGTAATATAACAGATGTTATATATGGGGCTAACTATAAGGTTGCAACTAAGTATATTGGTTCTTGCGATAATTCGTCATTCTGTAATTATTATGTTTTAGTAACCTGGGATAGTGTTAATGGTAATCAAGAGCAGCTGAGTTTATGGTATGGTAGATAAAAAAATAAAACAACAAGGCTTTACTGTAATTGAAATAATGATAGCGATATCTATATTTTCTATGGCTTTAATGATTGTAATGGCGGTAGTTATTGGTATGGGTAAGCAATATCAGAAAGCCACTTACACCACTCAGTTGAATGCTGCATCAAGGACATTTCATCAAACTATAGCAACAGATATAAACTATGGCGGTATCGACCCAAAAGTTCTAACAACTACTAATGGCCAATATAAATATATTTGTTTAAGCAACAATATTGTTTACGCTTGGCCAGTTACGGTTGGTGCTGTTATAGCTAACG
The DNA here is from genome assembly GCA_019695015.1 of Chitinophagaceae bacterium. Lineage (GTDB taxonomy): Bacteria > Bacteroidota > Bacteroidia > Chitinophagales > Chitinophagaceae > UBA1930. The sequence continues at coordinate 715 of JAIBAV010000073.1, read as the reverse complement.
GACTTTACAGGGCTTCGTTTGCGGGTTTTTGCAACGGAAACGATTCAGCGGCATCAACAACAGTTGCTTCTGGCTCTAATGTTTTACCGGCCAATGGATTTGTGGGTTCAATTGAAATTGATCCTAAAATTGGTGGTACTTATTCTGTAAAAACAAATTTCCGAACTGGTACCGCTGATATGTTTTCAGATTCTACTAATCCAAGCAGCTCAAGCTGTCTACCTACATTAAGGGGAGGTGATTTTTGTGCAGTTGTAGAATATAATAATTCAGTAAGGAAGCGAATTGAATAATATAAAAAAATCAGTAAAAATTAATCAATCCGGTGCATCGGCAATTATGTTTGCAATGGTATTTATTGTTGTTATTTCTTTGATTGCAGTAGGGTTTGTCACTTTAGCTCGTAGAGATCAAAGGGCGGCACTAGACAAAAACTTATCGCAGCAGGCTCAATTGGCTGCTGAGTCCGGCGTTAACAGTGTTCAACAATATGTTAACAGTTTAGGTAGTAGTGCCAAATCAAATTCAAATTGCATACCACTAACAGATGCTTCGCATAATCCCGGATTTGTAGCTCCGAATTTTGGCACAGATGGTCCAAATATAACTTGCTTAAAATGGGACTTAACACCAAAAACGCTTACATTTACATTGAATCCATTTAACCCTTATAGCTTTAATTTTGAGTCCAGCAGTTCTAACAATACTACAAGAA
>JAIBAV010000080.1 GCA_019695015.1 Chitinophagaceae bacterium | reverse complement strand
TCCCAAACTGGGGGCTTATCCTAAATCAGTTCTTAACAATATTTGAAAAAAGGGTTCAGCTTTTATAAAAAAGCTGAACCCCTAATTATTTTACTTACACACTTTATGGGATAGTGTCATTTTTACAGACTAAACTCTTCTTTTAATTGTACAGCAACTTCGTTAATTACTCTTTCTACATTTTTACCTAATTCAAGTAATGAATCTGTATTGGTTGCATTTTTTCCATTAAACTCAATAGCTCTAATATCTTCTTTAATACTAGCTATTTGCATAGTATCTATGGTACTTTTTAATTTATGTGCCAATTTAGAAGCCATACCCCAATTGTGTTTTTCTATTTCTTGCACCATTTCTTTTGCTGTAGATGGAATGGTATCTAAATAAATTTGTGCAAGGTTTTTTACAAACTCTTCATTTCCTTGAACAAGTTCATATACTTGTACTAAATTATACATCTTTTCGGTTGAACTATTATTTACTGTATGTTTTGTATTAAATGAATTGCTTTTATTAATAACCACAGAATGTAAAATATTTAGTAAATCATTTTCTTTAAATGGCTTTGTTAAATAACCATTCATACCTGCTTTTTGATACTTATGCTCCTCTCCTTTCAACCCATTGGCAGTTAAAGCAATGATAGGAATTTTGTTAATTTTGGTATCTTTTAATTGCCTAATTTCAATGGTTGTTTCTATTCCATTTTTAATGGGTAATTGAATGTCCATTAAAATAACATCAAAAGTATTATTGTGTAAAGCGGTTAAAGCATCTTCTCCATTATTAACTATAAAATTGGTGATTTTATTAAGTTGTAAAATCCTTTTCAAAACAATTTGATTCACTTCATTGTCTTCTACAATCAAAACATTAATATCTGTTATTTTTTTAAACACAATAATTAATATTATTTACTCAAATATAACCAATTATAAGTTTTTATTATCTACTATTGGATACCTAATTTTTACAATAAATTAAAATGCAATATGTCTTTAAATTAAAAATTATAACAACAACAAGCTACAGCCTCTAATATCACTATTATCCACTCTACCTTGAATTTCAAAACTACCATTGTCATTAACAATTGCAGCATCATCGGTAGCAATAAAACTGCAGGAGTATTTGTTTGCTAAATCAATAATGTTTAAAACTCCTTTTCCACTTTGTTGAATTTGCATAGGGTCATCTTCATTTCTTACTATAACTTTCATCCAATTGGGGCAATTAAAAATTCCATTTTGTGTAGAATAGGCTTGAGATAAAAGTTCTGTCATTCCGTATTCACTATGTATATTTTTTGTTTGAAAAGCATTTTTTAAAATACTATGCACTTCAGTTCTCAATATTTCTTTTTTTCTACCTTTCATACCACCTGTTTCTAAAATTGTAGTATGGTTTAATGGCATCGGAAATGCTTCGGCAAAATCTAATAACGCAAAAGTTACACCAATTAAAATAGTGGGAATTTTTTCATCTTCTAATTGCTGTAAAACAATATTTAACTGGTTGTAGTTATGCAAATAAAAACCACTCAATTGGTGTTTACTTTTTTTAATAAAATGTTCCACCATATAAACCAAAGAAGAATTACCTCTTTCAAGATAAGATGGTAATAAGCCTAAAATGCAATAGTCTTCAACATTTCCATAAGATTGATTAAAACAAGCATTAAAACTATTCTCGTACCAGGCTAAATCTTTAATTAAATGTTTGCTACTAATATTTCCAGTTGTTTTACTACTTTCAAAAATTGTAGTAGGTTCAAAATTGGTAGTAGTAATGGAATGAGTTTTAAAAAATGAAATTGGCAAAAATGGAATTTGATGGATAGAAGATACATTGCTTGGCTTAACCCCAATTAAATTGCACCACTTATTATATATTAAATTTTGATTGAATTGAAAATGAAAACTTTCTAAAGCAAGGGCTTTAAAACTGTCTTCATTATTAATTTTTAAAATATTATCAATACAAAGTTTATTCATGATATATTTAAAGAATTAAACATTAGTTTTGTAAGGAATAGAAACAAAATACAAATGAAACGATTAATTTTCATATTGCTTATTTTTACTACAATAAATAGTGGCTGTAAAAAAGAAACTGTAGCAACAAAGCCAAGTATAACAATTAAAAAAGTAGGAAATGATGTAGTACCAATAAATGGTTCAATGCAAATTATTTTAAGTTATACCGATAAAGAATCTGATATAGATTCCATTTTTATTTATAGAACAAGAACAAATATTAAAACTGTTTCTGGAAGGTTAAATGATAGTACTAAATTAGCCGTTCCTTCACATGAAAATAATAGAAGTGGCGAAATTTATTTAGATTTTATTACAGATGGTGTAGGAAGAAATGATTATCAAAAATACCTGATATCAGCCATTTTTCCACCTGTTTCTGGCATACCACCAAAAAATGAGTCAGATAGTATGTTATATAAAATTATTGCAGTTGATAAACAAAAAAATAAAAGCGATACAGCATTTTATTATCCGATTGTAATTTTAAGATAATTTGAAAACATGCTGAAAAAATTAACAGATATTTTTTTTTATGGAAATTTCTTTGCAGGGCTTTGTGCTGTAATGCTTTGCATTGAAACCAATATGCAGCATGGGTTTGCACTAAATGGCATTCATTTTTATACAATAATTTTTTTAGGCACTGCATGGTATTATACATACACTTATGTAAAAAATTTACCTAACGAACTTTTAGACGATAGAATCATTTGGTATAAAAAAAATACATCCTCCTTAAAACAAACACAAAATATACTTTTAATATTTTTAATTGCAGATATTGTTTTTTTTGTGATAAAGTATGAGGCTTCATTTATTAAAATAGCAAGCATACAATATGGGCAAATTTTTCTTTTCCCATTGGTTGCACTTACTTATACTTTTAACTTACTACCTTTTCCAGAGATTAAAAAATTAAGAAGAATTGGTTGGTTAAAGCCATTTATAGTTGGCTTTGTATGGAGTGGGTTTGTATCTGTTTACCCTATTATTTTTTACCAAATTCAAACAAATATTGGTAATGAAATTTTTGCAATGCCTTCTGGTTTGTTATGGTTAAAAAATTTCATGTTTATTTCTACACTTTGTGTAATGTTTGATTTGAAAGATTTTGAAATAGACAAAAAAGATGGGCTTAAAACATTTGCAGTACAATTTGGCGTTAGTAATACTATTAAATATATTATTATACCTCTGGTTATTATTTGTATTGCTGCATTTATAATTTTTGTAGAGCAAAATCATTTTCCTTACCAAAGAATTTTATTAAACATTATTCCTTACTTATTTCTAATATTAATTTCATTTGCATTATTAAAAAAGAAAAGAAAAATAATTTATTACCTTTTTGTGATAGATGGCTTAATGATTTTAAAAGCAATTTGTGGCATTTTAGGTATGCTTATCATTAAATAATAAAACATGGCAACTGTAAAAAAAACAAAAGAAAAATCAATCATCACCGAAAAATCGTATCAATTTCTAAAAGAGTATATTAATAACGCATCACCTGTTGGATTTGAAAGTTCTGGTCAAAAAATTTGGTTAAATTATATTAAACCATTTGTGGATACCACTTTTCATGACCCTTATGGCACTGCTGTAGGTGTAATAAACCCAAATGATAATTTTAAAGTAGTAATTGAAGCCCATGCTGACGAAATAAGTTGGTATGTAAATTATATCACCAACGAAGGTTTAATTTATTTGAAAAGAAATGGTGGTGTTGACCATCAAATTGCTCCATCTCAACGTGTATTTATTCATGGTAAAAAAGGTGCAGTAAAAGCAGTTTTTGGTTGGCCTGCTATTCATACAAGGCTTGGAAGTAATGATAAAGAACAACAACCTAAAGTAGAGAATTTATTTTTAGATTGTGGTGCAAGAAGTAAAAAAGAAATTGAAGCATTAGGCATTCATGTGGGAGCTGTTGTTACGTATCAAGATGGGTTTGATGAGTTGGCAAATGGGTATTATGTAGGCAGAGCATTTGATAACAGAATAGGTGGATTTATGATTGCAGAAGTAGCAAGATTATTAAAAGAAAACAAGAAGAAACTACCTTTTGGTTTATATGTAGTGAATGCAGTACAAGAAGAAATTGGATTGCGTGGTGCCGAGATGATTGCAAGAAGAATAAAACCCAATGTGGCAATTATTACTGATGTTACACATGATACGCAAACCCCAATGATAAATAAAATTATTGAAGGAGATGTAGCTTGTGGCAAAGGCCCATCTCCTACCTATGGCCCTGCAGTTCACAATAAACTTTTACAATTAGTAGAAGACACAGCCAATAAGAAAAAAATTCCATTACAAATGAGAACAGTAAGTAGAAGCACTGGTACAGATACAGATAGTTTTGCTTATGCCAATGATGGTTGCCCAAGTGTTTTAATTTCTATTCCTTTACGTTATATGCACACTACTGTAGAAATGCTACATAAAAAAGATATTGAAAATACTATTCAACTAATTTATGAAACAGTAGTAGCATTAACGCCTAAAACTAATTTAAGTTATTTATAGTTTTATACTTGATTTTTTTTTCTAACTGCTTCTATAGTATAGGAGCAGTTTTTTATTTACAATTTAAGAGCAATTAAAATAATTTTAAAAACAAATGCTATTAGTTTTGTGCTATGATTATTACAAATTCTTTAGCAGAAAAATATGCTGAATGGCTTACCAATAATGATGACGAATTGCTAACACAAATTCATCAATCAACATCTCAAAATCATGCTCATGCACACATGCTTAGTGGCCATGTTCAAGGTATGTTGTTAACATTTATGAGTACCCTATTAAACCCTCATAATATTTTAGAAATTGGCACTTTTACAGGTTATAGTGCTTTGTGCCTTGCAAAAGGATTAACAGTAGATGGCCAACTGCATACTATAGAAATTAGAGAAGAAGATGCTAGAATTGCTCAGGAAAACTTTAATAAATCGCAATATAGCAAACAGTTATTTTTGCATATAGGCAATGCTTTAGAAATTATTCCAACATTAAACAAAACATGGGATTTAATTTTTATTGATGCTGATAAAACGGGGTATATTAAATACTATGAAATGGTTTTGCCCTTATTAAACAAAAATGGATTGATAATTGTAGATAATATATTATTTCATGGGCAAGTGCTAGAAGAAGATATTAAAGGTAAAAATGCAATTGCTATAGATAATTTTAACAAGCATATTGCCCAAGATACCAGTGTAAACAAAGTTTTATTAACAGTAAGAGATGGTTTGTTATTTATTAAAAAGAAATAGAATGAGATGGACAATTTTAATAGCACTATTAATTAATTTTTGTAGTTATGGCATTGCTCAAACAGAAAAAGCAAATAACTACATTAGTTTATATAAAGAAGTTGCTATTAACGAAATGAGAAGAAGTGGTGTGCCAGCAGCAATTATTTTAGCACAAGGAATGCTAGAAAGCGGATATGGCGAAAGTGAACTTAGTAAAAAAAGCAATAACCATTTTGGAATAAAATGTAAAAATGACTGGCAAGGAGAAAAAACTTATTTTGATGATGATGAAAAAGGCGAATGTTTTAGAGTGTACAAATCTGTTGCAGAAAGTTATAAAGATCATTCTGATTTTTTAAAGAGCCGTTCTTGGTATGCTTTTTTATTCAAATTACCGCCAACCGATTATGAAGGTTGGGCACATGGATTAAAAAAAGCAGGATATGCAACTGCTAATGATTATGCACCCAAACTAATAAAAATTATTACCGATTATAATTTACAACAATTCACTTTAGAGGGATTAAAAAATTCTGAAGCAAATACTACCACTAAAACAGATAAACAAGATAGTACAACTATTCCATATCATTCAGAAGATAATACAGAAACAACTGAAGAAGACTCTACTGAAACTTCTACTAATGAAACAAGAACAAATATTTCAAAGCCTTTAAATCAAGACACTTTAAAACCTAAGCACCCAATTTATGCAACCGATAGTGTTTTTACCATCAATCACTCTAAAGTAATTTTTTCTGCCGAAGGCACTTCTTTGCTAGCAATTGCCAATAAATACAATATTTCTCTAAGTTCTTTATTTGCATTTAACGATATGAAACCAATAGAGTTAATTGATACTTTTAGATTAATTTTTATTGAGAAAAAATTAAAAAAAGGTGCAGAAGATAATTTTATTTCCAATAACAACGAAACCCTCTATGATATTTGTCAGTTAAAAGGTGTACAACTTGAAAGTATTCTGCAATACAATAAAGGAATTAAAAAAGATGTAAAATTAAGTAAAGGGTTTATTGTATATCTTAGACCACAAAATAAAATTAAGAAAGGGAAATAACCCATTATTCTATTATCCTTAAAATCATAAATAGTTATGCAAAATAGTATTTCACTTCATAATAAAGTATTTGTTCCTTTTATTTCAGAGCAAGAAATTGCTGATAAAATTCAACAATTAGCTACTCAGCTTAAACAAGATTATGACGGCAAAAAACCCTTGTTTCTTGCTATTTTAAATGGTGCATTTATGTTTGCATCAGACCTTTTTAAAACCTTAGAAATTGAAGCAGAAATTTGTTTTATTAAACTAGCTTCCTATAAAGGCACAAAAAGCACAGGCCATGTAATTACTGCTATTGGCTTAGATACAGATTTAACTAATAGACATGTTATTATTTTAGAAGATATTATTGATACTGGTAAAACCCTTCACTCCTTTTTACCACAAGTGTATAACCAGCAACCTGCTTCCTTAAAAATTGCTGTTTTATTAGATAAACCAGAACCACGTCAGTTTGATGTACCTGTGGATTATGCATGTTTTGTTATTCCTAATAAATTTGTTTTAGGGTATGGTTTAGATTACGATGGATTTGGAAGAAATACAAAAGATATATTTGAACTTTTTGAAGGCTAGTTTATTTTTTTAAATTTCACACTTTCTTTTAACCTTTTTGTAATTTGTAGTCTAATTGAAAAGTTAATTATGAATTTGATTAGGTTAACCATACTTATACTTCCACTTGTATTTTTATTAAGTTGCAAAAAACATACTGATACCTATACAAATACTTTATACTTTCCGCCTAATAGTAGCACACAATGGGATACAATGTCTAGTACAGAAGCTGGTTTTAATGCAAGTAAACTACAAGCATTAAAAGATTATTTAGCTATTACCAATACAAAATCATTTATGATTGTTAAGAATGGTAAAATTGTTGTAGAAGAATATTATAATAGTCATACAAGCTCATCCACATGGCAATGGAATAGTGCAGGTAAAACTTTAGTTGCAACAATAACAGGTATTGCACAGCAAGATGGATTTTTGAATATTAATAATAAAGTATCCGATTATTTAGGTAATGGATGGACTTCTGAAAATTTACTAAAAGAAAATCTTATAAAAATTAAACACTTGCTTACGATGACAAGTGGCTTAAACGATGCAAACCAGTTAGTAATAAAATCAAATTTAACTTACTTGGCAGATGCTGGAACAAGGTGGTCATATCATAATGTATTTCAAAAATTAATTGATGTTGTAGCCTCTGCAACATCTCAAAATTTTGAAAATTATTTTAATAATAAATTAAGAGATAAAATTGGTATGGATGGCTTTTGGAATTTTGGCACAATTTTTAAAATTTATCATAGCAATACAAGAAGCATGGCAAGATTTGGTTTACTTACACTTAATAAAGGCAAATGGAATAATGAGCAAATAATAAACGAAAATTTTTTATTAGAAAGTACAACCCCATCTCAATCAATTAATCCATCTTATGGTTACTTCTGGTGGTTAAATGGAAAGTCAAGTTATATGTTACCAAATGCTCAAACCGTTTACAATTCTACACTTGTGCCTAATGCACCAATTGATATGATTGCAGCTATGGGTGCCGAAGATCAACGACTTTATATTATTCCGAGTAAAAATATTGTAGTTGTTAGAATGGGTGATGCATCTGACCCCTCTAATCCAACTTTTGCATTGTCTGGCTTTGATAACACTTTTTGGAGCAAACTATCTGCATTTATAAACTAATTTTATTTAACCAAACCATGTTACAATTTCTAACCTATTCCTTTATTTAGAAAAACAAATAGTACCATAATATTAATTGTTAAAGTAAATTATTTTTTATTACATATTAATACTTTAGGCATCATTAATACTAAAATGAAAATCATATATTATGCAGTGTATTAAAATAATGAAAAATAAGAGATGGTTTTTAAATGCTTTAATTTTAATATTGGTTGTTACAACCTCATGCAAGCCTTTAAAGGAAATAAAACCAGAAACAATGGTAGAAAACAACTTAATTAAATACGAGAAAAAACCATTTACATCCACTCATGTATTTACAGCAGTATTTAAAAATATTCAATTTCATACATGTAAAGGATTAACTGCACTTTGTCCAAAAGATTGTGGCAACTCTGGCTATATGGCAAATTTTAGTGTTTTAAATTACCGAACAGATATTGTAAACGGACAGGCAGGAACTGAAAAACTTGACACTTATACTATTCAATTAGGAGATTTTTATAAAAAAGATTTTGATAAGGATTATGTTCGTTTTATTAGAAAATTAAAGCAAGGCAATGAAGTAACCATGCATATTGATTATATTTATGATGCCACAAAATCAGCAGTTATGACCGTAGAGAAGATTGTAAGCATTTCTAAAAATTAAATTTAATTTTATGGCAAGAGTATCTACTTATTTAAACTTTCCAGGAAATACAGAAGAAGCTTTTAACTTCTATAAATCTATTTTTAATACTCAATTTGTAAATGATATTGTTAGATTTGATTCTATACCTTATGACCCTAACAATCCTACCATTTTAGAGGAGGTTAAAAAAATGGTTTTACATATAGAATTACCAATATTAGGTGGGCATATAATTATGGGTACTGATGCTCCAAAAGAAATGGGTTTTGGGGTAAATAATGGCAATAATATGCATATTAATTTAGAACCAGACTCTAGAGAGCAAGCAAAGTATTTGTTTGATGCACTATCTGAAGACGGCAAAGTGGAGATGCCAATTCAAGATATGTTTTGGGGTGCTTATTATGGTAGTTTAATTGATAAATTTGGGATAAATTGGATGATAAATTTTCAAATAAAATAAGATGAAGATTATAAGAGTTTGGTTTACATTTTTTCTACTACTTTTTTTCAGTTGTAAAATATATTCTCAAGTAAGCGATACAATACCTACACACGATAGTATAATTTTTTTTTCAAAACAACTTAAAGAAAATAGAAAAATAAATATATGGCTGCCTAAACAATACAAAAACAGTAAAGCCTCTTTTGAAGTTGTTTATATGTTAGATGGTGGTATTAAAGAAGATTTTCCACACTTAGCCAATACAATTTCAGAGCTTATAAACCAACATAAAATAAAACCTATAATTTTAGTAGGCATTGAAAACACTCAGAGAAGAAGAGATTTAACTGGTTTTACAGTGAATGAAAAAGATAAAGAAATTGCACCTGTTGTTGGTGGCTCAGAAGCTTTTAGAGCTTTTATTAAAAATGAGTTATTTGAAGAAATAAACAAACGTTACCGAACAAAAGATACGAAAACAATTATTGGGGAATCTTTAGCAGGCTTGTTTATTACAGAAACATTTTTATTATATCCTGCAATGTTTAGCAATTATATTGCTTTTGACCCTTCGTTATGGTGGAACAATGAATACCTTGTGAAAGAAGCTGATAATTTTTTAAATAAATTTACTAATCAACCAAAAAACTTTTGGTTTGCAGCATCTGGTGTTCAGGGTATTTATAAACCAACTAATGAGTTAGCATCAATTTTTAAAAATAAACACTTATCTAATTTTAATTACAAGTATTCATTTGAACCCAAAGAAGATCACAGCACTATTTTTAAAGCAACCAAAGAAAAAGCACTGATTTGGATGCTAGGCTCTACTCATAAATAACCACTTTAATGAAGCTGTTTATTGCATTGCTATTTGTATTTTTTACCAAAATTTATAACACTCTATAAACGGGGTAAACCATAAAAGCAGTTTCAAACCAAGGTGAGTTTTGATATACAAAATTTAATTGAGCTCTCCCACTTTTTGCAAAAGTAGTATCTGTTAGTTTTTTTTGATTTAGCTTTTCTTGCAATGCAGAATTATTCTTTAAATAATTTGCTGCAATATCTTCAAAAACATAATCAGAGTAACCTTCTTTTTGACCAAGTATAGCATCAAAAAAATTCCAAGAAAAATAAGAGTCTTCTCCACTAAGTTCCAATGTTTCTATTAAAAAACGATTAGCTACCTGATTTAGTGGAATATACCAATCTCCTTTTCTAAAATTTACTTTTTTAATGCTGGTTGTATATTTTACTTCGCTGTTTAAATGATGCATTTCATACTGTTTAGATGATGTTTTATAGTCCTCAATTTTATAAACTTCAACCTCTATAATTGTATCTTTTTTTAAGGATATCATTCTGTGTGTTTTTATCGGTGTGATTTATTTTTACCATAATCGAATCAAGCCATTGCTCTCCGGGAATTTAAATTCTATTGCATTTTATGTATCATCAGCGGCAGTA
>JAIBAV010000105.1 GCA_019695015.1 Chitinophagaceae bacterium | reverse complement strand
TTTTAGAACTACCCGTTTTTGTTGAACGGGCGGCAAAGATAGAAGTATTTTTTTTACTACCAAATTTAATTTTAAAAATATAGTAAAATTATATTCTAATGTTTTTTGTTTTAAAGAACTTTTGCTTTTGTAATACTTACTTTTTCAAAAGTGGGGTGCAAAGATAAGCGTGAATTAATTACTTCCAAATATTTTTATTGAAATAATTTTTAGTTTTAATTAAAGCCCAATGTTTGTAGGTGTTTTAAGCGTTTTTTTATTTCAATTTATTTTTCTGGTTGTTTTTTAATAAGGTTTAAAAAAGAAAATAGATTTTAATTTGTTTGTTGGTTAATTAAAATACGTTAGAAATTTTTTTATAAAAAACTTTGAATTGAAATATGCCAATTTAATTTAAAAACATTTGCTGCTAAGTGTACTAAAAGTACAAGGGTGCGACGCAACTATTGATGCTTAGAGTTGATTTAGCTTGCTTCATAAATATTTTATAAGAAAAGGTCTGAAGGGTATTTTACATTTATGAGGAATAGACCTTGTGCTGGTGCTGAAAAATTTGCATTGGAGCAATTATGTGAATTAATAATATTTTGAAATTGTTGTAGTGTTATTTTATTTATACCAACCAAAAGCATTGTGCTTACCAAGCCTCTAACCATACCTCTTAAGAATCTGTTTGCCTCTACTGTATATGTAATTATATTGTTGTTTTGTGCCCATTGAGATTTAAAAATTGTACAATTAAAGTTGTTTACTTGTGTATGCTTTTTTGAAAAAGTTGAAAAGTTATTTTGGGACGCTATTATAGTTGCGGCTTGATTGAGTATATTAATATTTAGTGGATAGGGGTAAAACCAAGCTTGGTTTTGAAGGAATGGATTTTTTTGCTGATAAATATGGTACTGATACTCTCGTGATGTTGCATGAAACCTACAATGTGCATTGGGAGTTACTAAATGTATTTTTTTTATGGCTATATCATTAGGGAGAATGGCATTGAGGTTATAAATAATTTGTTGGTTAACTTTTTGTTCAATATCGAAATGAAAGAAATTTTGGTGTGCATGTACACCTGCATCTGTACGTGATGATCCAGTAAGATTTATTTCTTGTTTGATTATGGTTTTAAGAGCTTGTTCGATTTTTTCTTGAATTGTGCTTGCGTTTTTTTGAATTTGAAATCCGCTATAGTTTGTACCACAATAGGCTAACTCTATAAAATAACGAGGCATTTTTATTTAACTTGTCTAAATTGATTAATTACGCTTGAAATTGTAAATTGTATTTCTAAAGATGCAAAATTAGATTTATCGTACACATTTGGATAGGCTTCTTTGAAGAACTTTAACCTGCTTTGTTCTGATATAAATAATAGTCCGAGTTTTTGTATTTGTTCTACATAATAACATTTATTAGTAAAAGATTTTTTTGCAGCTTTTATCATTTTATCATCAGATGTTTCGTAGGACATTATTTTACGAGTTTTCAAATAATCCGCCTCTGTAGCTAAATATACGCATGAGGTATTATATTGAGTTGAATTGGAAGCAGAAATTGTATTTGAACTATTTTTGCTTTTTGGTGAATTGGAATAATTTATTTTATCTGTATTGTGTTTTTCTTGAGTATCTTGAATTTCCTCTTGTGCGTTTATAGGAATAAAAATAATAATTGTATCTGAAGGGTTAGTTGTATAATCAATATACATTTCATCTATTCCGTTGATGTCGTTCTTTTGGTAGGTTTTAATTATTTTCTTTTCAGAATTTACTGAGATATTATTTTTTGAAGTACTTGTTTGAGTATTTGTTGTATTGGTACTTTCAACTTCTTTAGCTGTATGATTGGTGCTATTATTTGTACTTAATACGGTATTTGTTTGAAATTTTATAGTATCCTTATTTACATGGGCTAAAGGTTTAGGAGAAATATTTTCTGTTGTTGGTGTAGTTGAATTTATTATGACTTCTGATGAACTGTGGGTGGAAGGTTTTGAAGAAGTATTTATAGCATATATATCCTCTATTTGTATTGTATCATTTTTAATTTTATCAGTTTCCCAATCTGGGGCATTTGCCATAATATTTGTAAAATCTACTACATTAAAAAGGCTCCAGCCACTTTTGCCATTTTGCTTTAAAACAAAGCCTGCATCTTTATCATCGATTATATAGGAGAATTTTTGCTCAGGATATTTGTCTTTTGGAAAGCCTGTAATAAAAAAATATTTACCATTTTTTAGCCTTGGGATTATAAGGTAACCAGATAAAGTAGAGCTATAATTTTTATTATTTATCATAATATAAAAAGGCTCATTATTCTCTGACTGTACAAAAATAAAATGTTTTTTTTGTGCATTAGCATCCGAAAAGGCTAATAGAACAATAACTAAACAAATTAAAGTTTTAAGTTTAAAGTATTTCATTGAAATTGGTAAACGATAGACGAATTTATGTAAAAATATGGATATACCGATAAACATATAATTTGATAATTAAATGATTAATATTTAACCTTTCGTAAAATAACCAATCCGTTACTTTGCAACAATTTTATCTTTATACACAAAACACAATTCATGAAAAAAATTTTTCTATTCTTTAGCTTATTTTGTTACACTGTTTTATTGGCACAACACTCTGGAAGCCAAAAAACCAAAGATGATAGCTGGAAAGTACAGTACAGAGCATTTCCAGAAAAAATTAACAACTTAGTGCATACCAAGTTGGTTGCCAAATTTGATTACAGTAAAAGCTACTTACTTGGCAAGGCTTGGATAACACTTCAGCCTCATTTTTATGCTACCGATTCTTTAGCATTAGATGCAAAAGGAATGGAAATACATAAATTAGACATTATTAAAAATGGCAAAAGTGAAAAGTTGAAATATAATTATGATGGAATGGTATTGAAAATAAATTTAGATAAAACCTATAAAAGAACAGAAAAATATACTGTTTATATTGAATATACTGCAAAACCCAATGAACTGAAAGTGGAAGGCAGTTCTGCTATAACTGATGCTAAAGGATTATATTTTATAAACCCAGAGGGTAAAGAGAAGAATAAACCCACACAGGTATGGACACAAGGTGAAACAGAAGCTACATCTGTTTGGGTGCCTACAATTGATAGGCCAAACCAAAAAACTACTCAAGAGATTTACATGATTGTCCCAAATAAATATGTAACATTAAGTAATGGTAAATTAGTTAGCCAAGTTAAAAATACGGACGGCACAAGAACAGATTATTGGAAAATGGATAAACCACATGCACCCTATTTATTTTTTATGGGTATTGGAGATTATGCAGTAGTAAAAGATAATTATAAGGGCAAAGAATTGAGTTATTATGTAGAACACGAATATGAAAAAGTAGCCAAAAAAATATTTGGCAACACACCAGAAATGATGCAATATTTTTCGAAAATATTGGGTGTAGAATACCCTTGGAATAAGTATGCACAAATTGTTGGTAGAGATTATGTAAGTGGTGCTATGGAAAATACCACAGCTACACTACACCAAGAGTCTGCACAGCAAGATGCAAGGCAACTTGTTGATGAAAATCATTGGGAAGGAACCATTGCTCATGAACTTTTTCATCATTGGTTTGGCGATTATGTTACAGCTGAAAGTTGGAGTAATTTAACGGTAAATGAAAGTTTTGCAAACTATAGTCAAACTTTATGGGCAGAATATAAATATGGAAAAGATGCAGGCGATGAAGAGAATTATAATGACATGCAGGGATATTTAATGAGTGGCAGCTCTAAGAAGGACTTGGTAAGGTATTTTTATAAAGATAAAGAAGATATGTTTGATGCAGTAAGCTATAATAAAGGGGGCAGAATTTTACACATGCTTAGAAATATTGTTGGTGATGATGCTTTTTTTAAATCTTTAAATAAATATTTAACCAATAATAAATTTGGCACTGGTAATGCCGATAAGTTAAGATTAGCTTTTGAAGAAGTAACAGGTAAAGATTTGAATTGGTACTGGAATCAGTGGTTTTACGGAAGTGGACACCCACAATTAGATATTTCTTATGCTTATAATGAGGATAATAAAAAAGCTACTGTATATATTAAACAAACACAGAGTGGAGATAAAATTTTTACCTTACCATTTAGCATAGATGTTTATTTAGGTAAAGAAAAAAACAGGTACGAGTTTTTGCTTAATAGTAGAGAAGATAGCGTTAGCTTTTCGGTATCAAGCAAACCAGATCTTATTAATGTTGATGGAGATAAAATATTGTTATGTAATAAAAAAGATAATAAAACACTTAAAGAATATATTTATCAATATAAAAATGCTGGTAAATATTTAGACAGAAGAGAAGCTATTGATTTTGCAAGTAAGCAAATTAAAAATGCTGAGTCAATTGTTTTTTTAGAAGAAGTATTAAATGATACTTATGCTCCATTTAGAATAAAAGCTATTCAAACATTAGCAAAAACAACTGTACCAGAAAATATTATACAAAGAATAGAGGAAATGGCAATAAAAGATAAGAATAGTAAAGTAAGATCCAGTGCAATTGACTTTCTAGCAAAATTAGAAAATAAAAAATACAGAAGCATTTTTGAAAAAAGTGTATATGATTCATCTTACAGTATTGCTGGTGCAAGTTTAGAAGCATTAGAAGCCATTGATAGCGAAGCTGCATTAGCTATTACAAAAAAAATAATGAAAGAACCAGCTAAAGGACGATTATCTGCTGCCATTTCCAATGTGTTAGTTAAACATGGTGGCGATGAAGCATTTGATTTTGTAGCTGAAAATTTTGAAAAAGCCCCCTTTTCTCAAGCTAAATTTGAAACCATGCAGGCTTTAGCTGATATTTTGGTTAAAGTAACAGATTTTAAAAAATTTATAAAAGGCGTTGATTTAATTGTTGAGTTTAGAGACTCAATACCAGAAGCCTACAAAGCACAAATTACTGCATATATTAACAATATGGTTCTTAAAACCATTGCAGATAAAAAAGAAGCGGCAGGTGATAAAGAAAAGGCAGATTACGTAAAAAGCAAATTGTAAGGTTAATTCTTAATTATTTTATTACTCAAGCTATCACAGTAAGTGGTAGCTTTTTTATTATTTATTTTTTTTAATTATTAAAAGTTTATATATTTGAGTTCCCCCCTTAAAACTTATCAACTTAAAATCGAGTATCCTAAACTGTTTTTTTA
This sequence comes from Chitinophagaceae bacterium, assembly GCA_019695015.1. Taxonomy (GTDB): domain Bacteria; phylum Bacteroidota; class Bacteroidia; order Chitinophagales; family Chitinophagaceae; genus UBA1930. Next base: position 5,510 of record JAIBAV010000105.1, on the reverse strand, counting down.
AAAAAAAATTATTTATTTAAAACTACAATTTATAGCAACTAAATCTTTACCCAAAAAATTAATTGGTATTTTTTGTTTAACCATTTTACTATTTACGGTTGTAAATAAGGTACAAAGCCAAACAACTTATTATGTAAATGATGGTTCCTTAACAGGAGATATTGCAACAACTGCAATTGGCGATGACTTAAATGCAGGCACCAATACTGCACCTTTTGCCACCATTACAAAAGCACTAACCCTAGCTGTTAGTGGTGATTTAATAATTGCAGATGCTGGCACCTACGAGGAAAATGGTTTTACCATTACAGCAGGTGTAAAACTAAGTGGTGTATGTGCATCTAAAAGTATTATAGTAGTTAAAGTTAGTTCAATTACATTAGGCTCCGCCTCAGAACTAACACGTTTTACCATCACAAGGCAATCAGGAAGTGATGTACCAAGTGTTGCATTAGCTACAACAACTGGTGGTGCAGATATGAAAATAAATAATTGCTTTTTTACAAAATGCAGAACTGCAATTTATATAAACTCTACAACCGCAGCAAATGCTTTAACTGTAAGCAATAACGATTTTGATGATAATAGAACTGGTTTTGTTTTAGCAGATGCTACTTATTCTAATATTACTATATCTAATAATAATATTGTAGATAACAGAAGTTTTGGAATAATTTTTACCGCTGCCACTACCCTTTCAAATATTTCTATTGCAAATAATAATATTACAGGAAATTTAGCTGCAGGAATTGGTATAGAAGGCAGTGCAACTAGTGGTATTACACTTACAAACAATTGGCACGGAACACCAACAGTTGGTATTTACCTAGGTGTTTTAAATGGTGGCTTTAGTGTAGATGCTCATAATGTTCCTTCTTCATATCCATATAATTTTACAGATTTAAATGGGGTTGCCGAACCAAATTATCCAAAAGAAATTGGTGGTGTTGGTGTAACTGCAATATCTGGTGCTACGTATGCATCATCTGAAATTAGCTTTGCATTACCTTCTTGTGGAGTAAGTTCAGATAATCCAGTTGGTTGGTATTCAACTATACAAGCAGCAGTTACAGCCTCTAACTCCGGAGCAAATATTTTTGTAACATCTGGTATTTATGCGGAGAATGTTACTGTAAATAAATCTTTAACTATTGTTGGAGAAGATAGTGCTTTAGTAAAACTAGATAAAGGCGATGCTAACTATACTGCATTAGGTGGTAATGGGTTTACTATTACTGCAAATAATGTTTCTATTTCTAAATTTAAAATTCGCAACTACAATAATGGAGTTTCTAATACTATAGATGCAAGTAATATTTCTTTATCTCAAATTACTGCAATTGAAAACTATGGATCTGGTTTTTACAGTAATAAATCTATTAATGGATTAAGTATTACCAATTCAACCTTTAAAAACAATGGCTATAAAAATAATATTCATAGTGGAGGTACAAGAAGAGGTATAATGACACAATCTAGCAGTAGCGATATAGCTAATGTGACTATTACCAATAATGTAGTTACAGACAATAGCTTGGTTGGTATAGATATTAACTTAAACAGATCTACAGATGGTATCAACATCTCTGATAATACTTTAGCAAGAAATGGAGATGATGAACTTGGTGTATGGTTGGGTAATAACAATAAAGATACCAGTGCTGCAGTGGTTATTAAAAATAACAATATAACACTAAGTAATGCTGTAAGGTTTGGCATTGAAATTAAAAACCCATCTGGTAGTGGAGACTCTACAGGTGTAGGAAGTATTTTTGTTTCTAGCAACACTATTACAACAAGTGCACATATTGGTGCAACTAGAGATATGGGAGGTATAGTAGTAATTAGAAGAAAAGATGGTTATTCTGGTGCACTATGTATTAATGACCAACCACAAGGAGTAGTTATTTATAATAATACCGTTAATGTAGAAAACATACATGTAAATGCAAACGACGCTTATGGTATAGTAGTTGGAGGAACAGGTCATATTGTATATGGAAATACAATTAACAATACAGAAGTCTCGATACAACTTCAAACCCAAAACGATAATTATTTAACAAACAATAGTTCCAATCAAGCATTAACCAACTACTATTTTAGTAGAGATAATTCAAAATATTCTTGTGCTATAGTTTCAAGCAATACAATTAATATGTCTGGTGCTCCAAGGTTGGTAACAGATGTTTCTACAAGTACAGCAACATTATCCGGAATACAAAATATAAATACAGGCGAATATTTTTGTGCTATTCAATCTGCTATTGACTTTGCATCTACCAATGATGTTATAAATGTGGCAAGTGGAACTTATACCGAAGATTTATATTTAGATAAGAAACTAACCATTAGGGGTGCAAATTTTGGAATAAGTCCTTCTGGCCCAAGAATGCCAGAAACTACTTTAATTCCTAAAAGTTCAGATCCTGATCCAAATAGTCCTACTGCAGTTACTATGCTATATATTACAGCAACTGGTAGTGGCTCTACAATTGATGGATTTACTTTTGATGGAAATAATCCGGATAGCACTAGTGGTGTTCTTATTAATGAAGGAAGTGTAGATGTAGATGCTTGTGAAGCGATTTCATCATACGACGGAATTTCGAATGTTAGTATTTCTAATAACATTATACAAAATATCAACTATTGCGGAATTGATTTTTATAACTATACTAATGGTGGTACTGCAACATCAGGAAATTTAATAGCTAATAATTTATTTCAAGGTATTAGACCTTCAGAATACGGAATGGCAATTTTACTTTATAACAACTGCTATACAAGTATAACAAACAATACTATATTGGGTGTAAGAGTTGGCGTTCAAACAGGTAATTTTTCTCAGACGGACCCTGGAACCAGTCATTCTATTACAGGAAACAATATTGAAAGCGTTGCCAGAGGTATTTGGCATAATCTACATTATAATGCAGCTTCCAAATTTGACATCTCAAACAATAACATATCAACACATGTTACAGGTACAGCCAATAGGGGTATTATGATTTCTACATTACAGCAAACCGTTGGAGTTACACTTAGTAATAATTCTATAAGTGGAGCAAAGTATGGATATTATTTGTATAGTAACCCTACAACAGATACAGTTACTATAACAGGAGGTTTTATCTCTTCTACAAATGGAATTGTCGCAGATAATTATTTAGGATATAATGCAAATGCAGAATCAAGTAACTACAAACTTGATGGTGTTAGTATTTTATCAAATGACACTGCAATAATAATAAGAGACGATGCGGCAAACACTAATAATGCAACTGTTTCTATGGTATTGAAAAATAATATTTACGCTAATAGCATGCCGTCCAATATTGCATTAGCAATATTAGGAAGCGATGCCTCCGCATTAGTAACAAATGCAGGAGGGGTTACTGCCTTACATTTATTAGGAAACATTGTAAATAATAGTGGAAATTCGTTAGATGCAACCAATGCAGATTTAGAAATAAATGGTTCAACAGCAAACATCTCTGGTGGTGCAACTGTTAGAAACTTGATTAGCAATACAACTACAAGTACTGTAATAGCTTCAGGTATTGGAAATACGATTAATATTACTAATTCCTTAACACCAGGTGATGGCCCACTTACCACCAATAATAATTTAGTATTAAAATCAACAGCAACTGGTACAGCTTCTATTTTGCAAGGCGATGTAGCGGGCACCTATATAGTAGGTGATGTAACAGTAGAAAAATATATACCAGCCAAAGCAAGTAGAAAATGGCTATTTGTTACAAGCCCAATAACTGGCACATTAAGTAATACATGGCAGCAACAAATACATTTAACAGGTGCTGGCACAGGAGGAACTGTTTGCCCTACACTTACTGCACATACTAATGGTTATGATCCTACTATTAGTAGTGCATCTAATATTTATACCTACAATGCCTCTGCAACTGCTGGTATGCGTTGGCAAAAACCTGCAACCACCAATGCCGATAACTTAACTGCAGGAAAAGGCTTTAGATTAAATGTACGTGGCAACAGAAGCTTAGGCTGCGATTTAATAAATGGTAATCCAGCATTTTTAGCACCAACTGCCACTACTTTAAGTGCAACTGGTAATATTAATTTAAGCAATAAAAATGCAGGAGATTTTACAATCAATTACTCCAATACCGATCCTCTTAATTATGTATTTATTGGCAACCCTTATCCTAGTGCTATTAGCTTTAGTGCATTGTATATTAGCAATATGGCCAATATAAATAATACCTATGCCATATATATACCATCCAATGCTGCTGGTGTATATAGCTATTGGGATGGTAGTACATTTACTGGAGGTTCTGGATACGATAATTTAACAGGCAATATTATTGCCAATGGTCAGGCAATATTTGTACAAGCAATTGGGTCTGGTGATTTAAACCTAAACTTTTCTGAATCACATAAAACAGATAATACTACTGCTGGATATTTTCGACCTAATTCAAATACACAAAGTTTTAAAGTAAATTATTTAAATGATAATAATAATAAAATAGATGAAATAGTGGTTCGTTTTGCAAATGATGCAACCATCAGTAATAATACCATTGGTAAATTAGATATACCAAGTATGAACCATGACACTTATATAACAAGCTTAAAAGGTGCAACACATACATCAGTACAAACAAGAGACATTAATACTATTAGCAACGATGAGGTTTGGTTAAATATAGGTGCAACCAAAAGCGGCAACTACAAGTTAAACTTTAGCGATTATGACCAACTAATTGGAACAGATATATACTTAATAGACCATTTAGCCAATATTACACAAGATGTAAAACAAAACCCAGAGTATGTATTTAGTGTAGATATTAATAATGCAGCTACTAAAGGAAGTAGCAGGTTTAGTGTAGTATTTAGCCAAAGGGTACAACCTGTGGTAACCCAAAGCATTAAAATGTATCCTAACCCTGCAAGAAATAAAGTTACCATAATGTTACCTACAAGTGCTGATAACAACCAACATTATAGCATAAACGTAACTGATATTACAGGTAAAACAGTAAAGGTATATAAGGCAGTGAAAGGTACACAACAATTAAACATAGATAAGTTAACAACTGGTAGTTATTTAGTGGAAATAACAGATAGCAAAGGCAGCAGAATAACAGAAAAATTAATCAAACAATAATATATAATGTCATCCTGAGCGAAGCGAAGGATCTGCTGAAAAATGTACTAATGCACAAGCAGATGTTTCGCTTACGCTCAAAATGACAATAGGAAGAACACAAACAGATTCTTCATTTCGTTCTGAAAAGTATAAAAAGTAAAAAAATATGAAAACAAAATTTTTAAGAGTAATAGGCTTATTAGCAATAGTAATGTTAATAGCAATGCCAGTTATAGCACAAGATAATTTTCCAGATCCTGAAGATGATATACCAATTGATGGAGGATTAACTTTATTACTAGCAGCAGGTGCAGGCTATGGTGCTAAAAAATTAAGAGACAAAAAAAGAAAAATGTAGGAGATTGTA
>JAIBAV010000024.1 GCA_019695015.1 Chitinophagaceae bacterium | reverse complement strand
AGAAACAAAGTCTTTTTCGTCTTGCTGATAATATTCGATTGAAAGTAACAAAGGCTTGTGCCAATTTGTCCAATAAGCATTTTCGTTGTTTAGAAAGTCTAAATAATGGTCATATTTATCAAGATTTTCAGTTATTAAGTCTTTGATTTCGGCTATGTTTTCTTTGTTTTTGTCTTTTTTTAATATGTTGAAATAGGTTTGCTTTATTCTGTTGGAAGTTCCGTTTGCTATCCAACTTTGATAATAGTATTTAGTAATCAATGATTTTAGTTCTTTATAATTTGGATAATCAACTTGTTTTGCCGTAGCCAAAATTGACTTCCAATAAATGGTTTGTCGCAAATATTTCAGCATAGAAATATCTTTGTCTTTATTGGCAGAGTTGATTTCAAGAATGTTGTTTGCAAACTTTTCAATGTCAAGAATTACGGCTTGTGGATTTTTGTTTTTAAACTGTTCTTTCAATTCGTCTTGTAATGCTCTTTTAGGATTTTCATTTTTTAGATAGTAGAGATAAAGATTGAAAATCCCCTGCAAACTTTCGCCTGAAAGTTTGCAAGTATTTTCTATTCTTTTCCAAACTTCGGTAAAACTGTTTCTCTGAATTTCGTTACTAAGATTTTGTAATAAATATGCTTTAATGATGTCAGCAGGTGTCAAATCAAGTCCTCTGTCATTTAGAACCGTAAAGAGTTTTATAGCAAATCCTTCGTCAAAACATACAATGCGTATCATTGTTGTTTTATTGAAAAGATACTCAATAAAATCGCCAAAATTTTGCACAAAATCTTCGCTGGTATCATCTTGTGCTTTTAAAATCAAATCTTTGAAATAAAAGGCAGTTTGCAAGAAACGATTATCTGCTAATTCTTTTTTAGTAGAATTAAAGTTGATGCCTTTTAAAACACTTTCCTCAAACAATGCCTGATTGTTTAAATGAGTTGTTAGCTTTAACCGTTCTTTGCTTTCAACCAAATCTTTGATACTGTTTGAAATAATATTTTTCTGTGTTAAATCAAGGTTTAAATCTCGAAGTGTGCAGAATAAAATTGTCAAAGTAGTTAGTCTTTGTTGTCCGTCAACCACTTCATAATTATTCGGTTTTTTGACAACTACAACCGAACCGAGAAAGTAGTTTGGGTCAATGGTTTTATCGTCTGCGTTGTTTTTGTACGCTTCTAAAACATCGTACCAAAGTTGTTCAACACGTTCTTTGTCCCAAGAATAAGGACGTTGGTAAATTGGCATTTGGTAAAATGCATCAATGTCGCCAAAAATCTGTTTTATGCTTTTGTTTTCTGGCTTAAAAATTTCGTCTATGTTACTCATTTTTTTCTTATGTCAATTTTGATTTGTAGGATGTCGTTCGGTAAACTTGCCCATAACTCTCAAATATACGAACTAATTATATTCGATAAAGTTAAATAAGAACTGATTTTGTACAGGTTAGTTTGTTTTTTAAGAAGAAAATATGTCGCCTTTGGTGTTATATTTTGATGTCGCCTTTTAGCCATAAATCATCTAATGGACTTGTAATTTGTATTATTTGTTCCTTTTTTACATGGGTATATCTTTCGGTTGTTTTTATATTATTATGCCCTAAAATATCTTGTATATATCTTATATCTACGCCTTTTTCCAACAAATGAGTTGCAAAGCTGTGCCTTAATGAATGAAAGGTTACATTTTTACTAATACCAGCTTTTTCTTTTGCTCTTTGAAAAACTTTTTGTGCCGATCTTGATGAATAGGGTTCGCCTGCTATTTCACTTTCAAATAAGTATTTTTTTGGACGAGGTACACATTGCTTTATATAACTTCTTAAAACTTCTAAAACTATAGTACTTAAGTTTACATACCTATCTTTTTTGCCTTTGGCTCCTTCTATTTTTATTTGCATTCTTTGACTATCTATATTGCTAATTTTCAACCCTACAACTTCACTTACTCTCATGCCAGCACTATATGCTATAAATAATATTGCTTTATGTTTTTGATTTTGTAGTGTGTTAAATAATCTAACAATCTCTTTTTCGGATAAAACATTTGGTAGCTTGTAGGGTTTTTTTGCCCTGGGTATTTCGTAAAAAAATTTATCTTTTTTTAGTACCTGCTCGTAATAAAATTTTAATGCATTTATTCTACTATGCATGGTATTTTCTGAAAGCTTTAATTCTTTGTAACAATACTGTAAATAATCTTTAATTCTATTTGGTGTAAGGGCAGATGCTTTGACATGTTTTATTGTTGCTAAAAAGGCTGCTATTTCATTTAAATATGTTTTTCTTGTACTTGTGCTATAAGCTTTTAATTGCAAATGCTGTTGCACTTGTTCTAAAACTTGCTTATTAACAGGGTGTATTTTTTGCTGATTGGGTAACTGTATTGATATTTGTAATAATGTTTGGTTACTTAATTTATTTGTTATACCAGTTAATTTTTTTTCTTTCTCTTTTTTAAATATGGATATTAATTTATCATCTATACTGGCAAGCTCTTTTAAATGCTTTACTAAATAATCGTAATTATATTTTTCATAAGGTATTAACCAACATTGCTTACTTGCACTAAATGTGTTTCCTTTTATTTTTTTAATAATACTATTAATGGTAAAATCTTTTTTACAATAAATTGCAATCCACTCTTTATTGTGATGATTGACACCACCTATTTTAATGATTGGTAAAATATTATGGGACATTTACAAGTTTTTACAGCTCCGCTATCTCACTCACACATAAATGAAACAAATTGCTTTAAATAAGAAGTTTATAAATTACTTTTTAAATATAAATAAAGACTACATAATCTGAATACTTTTTCAAAAAAATATTTTATAATTATTGGCATGAATGGGTAAATGCTTTTATTTTGTTAGTCTGTTTTAAAAAAATATATTTTTACTTTAATTATTCAAAACTTTAGAACAGGCTAATTATATGTTTTCTAAAACAACGGAGTATGCATTAAGGGCAACAATTTATATTGCCCAAAATAGCTCGGTAGTAAATAAAATAGGTATAGATGAAATTGCAAAAGCAATAGATTCTCCTAAATCTTTTACTGCAAAAGTTTTACAATTACTTACCAAAGATAGTAGAGTAATTAGTTCGGTAAGTGGCCCAAAAGGTGGATTTTATATGACAGATGAAGCTAAGAATTTACCTGTACGTTCAGTATTAGAAGCTACCGGCGAAAGTATAGTTTTAGAGAAATGTGTATTAGGTTTAAACAAATGTTCCGAAAAAAAACCATGCCCAATGCATAGTAGATATAAGGATATTAAAGAACAATTAGTAAATTTATTTACTAATGAACCAATAAGTAAACTAGCAGAAGAAACCAAATTGGGAAATGTTTTTATTGGTAATTGTTAACCGTTTACTTTAATAATTTTTACAGGGCAGGCGTTTGCTACTTTTTTTGCTTCCTCTATCAAGTTGGTATCTATTTGTAAAACACTGGTTTGCCTTTTTTGCTCTGCTTTTAGTAATGTTGCTTTACCATCTTTTTTAGACATTCGCCAAGTGGATGGCATCATTTCATAACAAATATTGCAACCAATACATTTGCTTCTATAATGAATAATATTGGGCATTTAACTTTGTACTAATTTGTAAATTTTATCTTTAGCCGAAATTTTATTTTTGCAACGTAAGGTTATGCTATCTCCTTTAACAGCAACAGTTGCATTATTGCCATTAACTGTAAGTTGCTCTATATTTTCTTTTACAATTCCAAAATTTGGGCTTGTAATAATGATGGTGTCTCCAATTTCAACTTTTCCGGTTTCTACAACAAATTCGCCTACACTAATTTTGGAAAAATATTTTTTCCCTTTTCCTATATATACTTTTTTTTCTGTAGCCATTGAGCCTGGGTTTAATGTCCATTCTCCTAATTTTCTTCCTAAATAATACCCTTCCCAAAAGCCACGGTTATAAACTTTTTCTAGTTCTGTTTTCCATTTATCTATTTTTTCTTTTGTATATTCTTTTTCCTCAACTGCTGTTATTGCTTCTTGATAGGTTTTGGTAACTGTATATACATATTCTGGACCTTTGCCCCTTCCTTCTATTTTTAAAATACTTACACCACTTTCTATTATCTGGTCTATAATATCTATTGTGCAAAGGTCTTTTGGAGACATGATATACTCATTATCAATTACTAATTCTTCATTAGTTTCTATATCTGTAACTTTATAGGCATGCCTGCAATTTTGTGTGCAAGCACCACGATTGGCCGATGCGTTTTGGCTATGTAAACTTAAATAACATTTACCCGAAATTGCCATACACAATGCACCATGTATAAAAATTTCGATACGCATTAATTGGCCAGAAACACCTTTAATTTTCTTCCTTTTTATTTCATCGGTTATTTGTTTTACCTGTTTAAGTGTAAGCTCTCTAGCTAAAACTACTGCATCAGAAAAAGTAGAAAAGAATTTTACCGATTCAATATTACTAACATTAGCTTGTGTTGAAATGTGTAATGGAATTTGGAGTTGTTTACAATACTCCATAACCGAAAAATCTGATGCAATTACTGCTGTTATTTTATGCTTTTTTACTTCTTTTAAAATTGCTTTTAACAACTGCATATCGTGTTCATACATTACTGTATTTAAAGTAATATAGGTACTAATGTTTTTTGGAATACATAATGCTTGTATGGCTGCTAAATCATCAAGCATAAAAGAGTTAATTGATTTGGCACGCATATTTAATTGCTCTACACCAAAGTATATAGCATTTGCACCTGCCTGTATTGCAGCATGTAAACTTTCAAAAGAGCCTACAGGGGCTAATAATTCTATTTTATTTTTCATTTTTAATTCAACACTAAGCTTGTTTCTTTTACTATTGCTTCATCAATTTTATTTTCTATTAATTCTAATAAGTTATTTGCTTGTTCCATATCAAAATCTATATGGTTTTGTTTTTTTACACCAAATTTTGTTAGCTCAAAATGTAAATCTGGTTCAATACCCTGATTGTTTAAACAAGCTTTAGAGCAGTTTAATGGACACCCATCAATCACAATTATTTTTCGCCCAGATTTAGCTGTCTTTACTAATTTTTTTACATTACCTCCAACACCTACAATGCAAGACATTTCAGCTACATCTTTTCTGTCTAATTTTACTGCCATGTAGTTGGCCATTTGTGCAGCACTAGAGCAACCAGAGCAAGAATATATAATTGGTTTTGCCATTTTTGCCATTAATTTAATAATCAATAATTTTAGCGTTGCAAATTTATAGATATAAAGGATGACAACATCTTTATAGGTTCATAATTGCTTTATTTTATTTAATGTTGGCTTAATTTTCACATGTTTTTATTATTGATATTTTTTATATGAATAAACCATTACACGATTTTTTTACCAAGGATCATCATAGGTTAGAAGGATATTTGGTAAATGTTATTGAAGCAGACAATGAGATTAATGTAGAGTATTACCATTTATTTAGAAAAGGTTTGCTTAGGCATATTAAAATGGAAGAGAAAATACTTTTTCCTGCTGCAGCCAAAGTAAATAAAGAATTGGTTCAAAAAATAATTCCACAATTTAGATTGGAACATGGGGCATTAACAGCTTTATTAGTACCACCACCAACAAAAGCTATTATTAATGCAATTCAATTTGTGTTGAATAAGCATGATTTTGAAGAAGAGAAAGATGGTGGTTTATATGATATTTGTGAAGCTTTAACCATAGCACAAACAAATACCTTATTACAACAACTTATTGCTACCGAAGAAGTGCCTCTTCATCCACCAAATCCTGCACCAATTGCACTAGAATCGGCAATTAGAGCCTTACAAAGGGCAGGCTATGTTTATGATGAAATTTGTAAATAAAAATAGTTTGATAAAATTATTTTATCAAACTATTCTTCAACTATTGTTAGTAAGTAATTAAGGTTTAATTTTTATTACTCTAACTTTCCATTCCTCTGGCCCTTTAATAATATATTCCCATTTGAATGGGTCTTTGCTTTCTGCTTCCATTTGATAATAAAGTGGAAGAGGGTCGTGGTCGTTATAAAACTCAAAAGCTTCGCCGGGTTTAATTTCTGCAAAAGCTTCATAAAACATATCGTGTCTTTTTGCTGGCGGATAAGGCCTTAAATCGTATTCATTTACTACTGCGTAGCCATCATCTCCTAAACCTGTTTTTTCTTTTTTAGTAATATGAACTACTACTTCTGTATCGGTTTGTTTTTTATAAATCCAAGTATGTTTACCCTCAAATTTTTGAACAAAAATTCCATGAATTTCTGTAGGGTTTTCTGCTGCAATTATTTCCATTGTATCGCCTTGTTCCATCATACCATAACGATGAAATACAATTTGCTTCCACTCATTCTTATTTGCTTTTCTTAAATCTAATAATGTAGAAATATCTGTAAATTCTCTGCCTTGAGAAGCTTCTGTTCGGGTTACTTTTACTTTCCATTCTCTGCCACCTTTATTTAAATATTCCCAACCTACCACATCGCCATAAATAGAACGAAATTCGTAGTATAAAGGAATAGGGTCGTGATCGTTGATGAAAATAAAATAATTGCCTACTGGTAATTCTTTAAAAAGTTGAATAAGTTTTTTGTGCCTTTCAATTGGCACAAGCACCCTCATATCTAATTCTTCTTGAGTATTTGTTATACTATCCATAAAATAAATTTTTTGCGTTGCAAAGATAATTTTTAATTATGGAGTAGCGTGTGCTTAATTATAGTTTTCCTGCCAAAAGGTTTGTGTATTTGGGAAATTTTTACACTACATTAATATCATTTCCCTTAAAATTATTTATTCTTTTTTACCGTTTCATTAATAGTGTTTACAACCTTATCCACGTCAATGGTGCCTTCTTCCTGGCTTACCAATTCACCCAAAGGGTTAAAAACACTAATAATATTTGAATGAGAAAAATCTAACGGCGAAATCTTTTTATATTTCATAGAAAGAACATTAGCAAATTCTTGTGTGGCAGCATCATTGGAGGTTAGAAAAACCCATTGTGGGTCGTTCATTTTATTAGTTATTGAAAATTCTTTTAATTTTTCAGGGGTGTCAGTTGTAGGGTCAATAGATACAAGAACTAGCGAAACATCTTTTATATTTTTTTTATCAATTTTTGCTTCTATACTTTTCATTTTAGAAACTAAAATTGGACATGCTGCCTTGCAAGTTGTATAAATCATTACTACTGCTAAAGTTTTTCCCTGTAAGGCTTTTAGTTGAAGAGAATCGCCATTTTGGTTTTTCCATTGTGAGGTTAAATAGAAAATAGAATCGGAAGGAAGTTGAACAGTTTGTTTTTTGTTTTCTTTACAAGCAGAAAATAAAACAACGGAAATTAAGCAGTAAAAAAAGTATTTCATTTTAATTATTTATTTAAAATTAAAGTGTCTTTTGCACACCTAAACCCTAAATTAGCAATAGCAAAATTTGCTTTTACCGAACCTCTTAAAGCAAAACGCATAAAGGCTGCATAATTCATTATATCTGTTGCACTGGTTGCACTTGCAGCACAAAACAAATTTTTATCATCGTATTGGCCACTTCTAGAATCGCCTGTTGTAAGTACAGAATTAAAATCATCAGTCCACTCCCAAATTAAATCAAACATGTTATATACGCCCCAATAGTTAGGTGCTGATTGTTTTACAGCATTGTATTGCCTGTTTTTTTGAAGGTATAAATCTAAAATTTCATTGGAGTAAGTTGGTTTACTTCTTGCATTTGCTGTGGTTTTATCAGCCATTGCTACATATTCCCACTCGTCTAATGTTGGCAATCTTTTTCCAATACTTTTTGCAAATGCTTTTGCTGCAAACCAAGATATATTTGTGATAGGTGCATCAAGCTTAGCATCTTTGGGTAGTGTTGTATCATTAACCCAATTATTTAAATAGCTTGTATCGGCATATATTCTTTTTATAACAGATTTACGCCAGGCAGGATTTAATTTAATAAATGCCAAAAACTCCTGGTTGGTAACTGCCCTTTCATCTAATAAAAAGGCTGGCACTTTAACTAAAGTAGAGTCAGAACCATAAAATGGTTTATACTCCCCACCGGGAATATAAACCATTTTTACAGTTAAGGGTATTGAATTGTTAGGGGTAGTTGAATTAGCAATATTAATTTCTTTCGAATCTATTTTTTGCTGGTTATTACATGCATAAAGTAGTAATGTAAAAACAGTAATTATTAAAAAGATATTAATTTTCAATTCAATTATTTTTTTAGAAAATATTAATGGCTGCCAATAGTTTTTGCATTAAATACTTTAGCATCTGCCTTGCCAGTTACTTTTAATTTACCAATGGCTCCTTTATTAAATGCTCTGGATAAAGAGTGATCAACTAACACATATTCTCCTGGGTAATCGCATTTAAATTCTACAATTGCTGCACCACCTGCAGGTATCATAGTAGTTTGAATATTGTGAGAAATAGTACTACCACCTTCTAAATAAACATTATCAAAAATTTCTCCAATAACATGAAAAGATGATGTAAGGTTTGGACCACCATTACCAACGTATAAACGAACAGTTTCGCCAACTTTTGCCTCAATCATGTTGGCACCTAATAAAGAACCTTTTTTCCCATTAAATAAAACATAATCCGGATTTTCGGCAACTGCTTTATCATTATCAAACTCTAATAATCCTTTTTTAATAGCTGATGCTTTTGTATAAAAATCTCCTTGCATAATGTAAAATTCTTTATCCACTTTTGGTAAGCCACCTTCTGGTTCAACTAAAATTAAACCATACATACCATTACCAATATGCATAGGTACAGGAGGGGCAGCACAATGGTAAACATATAAACCTGGGTTTAATGCTTTAAATGTAAAAGAAGTTGTTTTACCTGGTGCAGAAGATGTAGCTGCAGCACCACCACCTGGCCCTGTTACTGCATGTAAATCTATATTATGTGGTAATACACTGCTGGCTTCGTTTTTTAAGTTTAATGTTACTTCATCGCCAACTCTAATTCTAATAAAACTACCAGGAACTGTATGGTTAAATGTCCAGAATGTGTATGGAATACTGTCTGCAATAATTCCTTCCATTTCTGTAGTTACTAAATTTACAATTAGTTTTTTAGGACCTCTGTTACCTACTGGTGCTGGTACTTTTGGTGCTCCTGTAACTTCTGCAACTTCAGGATTTCCTTCTGCAACCATATCAATTGCAGGCTTAGTGCTACCTGTTTGGTTAGGATTGGTTTTACAACTGTATGTTGTAACAATCAATGGTGCTGTTGCAATTAAAATTAAACGTTTTAGTTTCATGATGTATGTATTAAAAATTAAAATTTACTTATTAATAGGGTTGGCGTTACATTTAAAGAAAGCCATAGCCATTGTTGATAATCTTTAGAACCAGTTGTGTTTTTTAAATAATGTATAGTTGGTGTTGTTACATAAAATGAATAACCGCAAGATAAACTTGTAAAACTATTGGGTTTATATTGTAAAGAAAAATCAAGCTCTTGCCCTAAGTTTTTACTATAATTTTTTAACTGACTAGAAATTTTATTAGTTGTATAAAACTGATGCACAGCAATAGTAGCATTTAATTTTTTGGTAGGAGTGCATTGTAGGTTTAGATAACTATCCGATAATCCTGCATTTTGATGACCATTGCCTGCAAAATAATAATCCATATTGCCATAAAATTTATGGCCTGTATGAAAGTATGGGGTAAATGCATTATTGGTAGTTGGTGGTTTTGCTTGGCCAATATCGTTACCACTAACCCAATCAGTACCAACCATTATTTTTGTTTTGTTGCTAAATTTATACCCTATACTTCCTGCTAATAAAAAGGCTTGTGTTTTAGTACCAGCAATGTTTTTACCAGTTTGCCAATAGGCAGACAGGTTGCCAAATGTAGTTTTGCCAGCATTAAAATAATTGATACCAAAAGTTTGAGACTGATGTACTGCTGCATTGGTGTTATTTAAATTAGCTGCTTGTTGTAAACCTATGTTGGTAAATAAAAAACTAAAAGTTGATATGGCATTTGCATTAAAACCAACCCATAAAGTTTGCATTGTTTTATATGGTACTGCATCGTTACTATTGTACAAATTGCCTGCTGGGTTGTAAGAATTGTTATTGTACAATGATTTATAGTTTTGATTAAATGCAAAATAACTTTTTACATTCACATTATTTTTTTTGTATAAAAAAGATAAAGCATCGTGTGTTCTGCCACCTTGAGCCCAATCTAATTCTCCAAAAAATCTTTCATCATCTAAGCTAATAACTTGGCGACCTAATTTTATATTCCAAGTATTAGACAAATTAAAATTGGTCCAAGCTTCAAAAAGTGCAATTTTATTACCACTATTTTCTACACCTTGTACTGCATTGGCTTGCCCCCAAATGCCAACAGTTTGTGGAGATATTTTTAAAGTAAAAATATTTTTGTATGAATAATTAATGTTTAGTCTAATTCTTTCGCTTACCAATACTGCCGGTTCTTCTTTTTTTGCTAATGGCCTAAATGCCCCATCTCTTACTTCTAATTTTGGCCTAAACTGTATTTGAACTTTTAAATTATTTACACTAGAATCGGTTGTTTGGGAAATTGCACTAAAAGAAAATATTAAAGAGAAGATGATTAATACTGAACTTTTTAAGTCAATTTTTGCTGACGAGGAAATGTTCATTTTGTTAAGCTTATTTATTTGCTTTGGAGTGCAAAAGTATTTTTAGGCAAATAGCTAAGCTATGACTTTAATCACAGTT
>JAIBAV010000047.1 GCA_019695015.1 Chitinophagaceae bacterium | reverse complement strand
TAATCTCCAATAAATTTTGAGATGGCAAAATGCCTAATAGAGAGTTTTTTTATCTTTAGATTTGTTTCAGCATT
This sequence comes from Chitinophagaceae bacterium, assembly GCA_019695015.1. Classification (GTDB taxonomy): domain Bacteria; phylum Bacteroidota; class Bacteroidia; order Chitinophagales; family Chitinophagaceae; genus UBA1930. The sequence goes on along the minus strand of JAIBAV010000047.1, from coordinate 31,426 downwards.
TCTTTTTATAAATTATTAATTTAATGTGTAATATGTTATAAATGAATATATTGATTATAGATTTATTTATTTTCACCAAATTGCAGCAAAATAATAGAAAGCTTGTCTTATTAGTAATGTTAAAGACTTGTTATCTAAATTTGGTAACATAAATCATCGTATTAAGGAAATATTTTACAAAAGGCTTTGTTATTTAAAATAAATGTTAAATATTTGTCGCAAGACGATGGTTTATTAAACGTTTAAAAAAATGAAACAATTTATGAAAAAACTCGCTTTTCTGCTTATGAGTATCTGCATGATGGCAGGTATTGCAACAGCACAGTCAGGCAGAACTGTAACGGGTGTCGTAAAAGATGTAAACGGCAAACCCGTAGCTGATGCATCGGTAGTAGTTAAAGGTACTACCATTGGAACAACAACTGATAGTAAAGGTATGTTTACACTTACTTCAGTGCCTGCTTCTGCAAAAATTTTAGTAGTTTCTTCTATTAATTTCGAGACTACTGACGTGTCAATTGGTAATGGGGTTGTTTCAGTTACTTTAAAAGCATCTGAAGATGATTTAGGTGAAGTTGTTGTAACTGTACCTTATGGTACTGTAAAAAGAACTGCATTTACAGGTTCTTCAAACACAGTATCTGCCTCTACCATTAACAAACAACAGGTAACTTCAGTATCAAGAGTACTAGAAGGCTTAATTCCTGGTTTACAAGCTACCAATGGTGGTGGTGCTCCAGGTTCTGGTGCTGCTGTTCGTTTAAGAGGTATTGGTTCTGTTAATGCTTCATCTTCTCCATTATATGTAGTAAATGGGGTGCCTTATGATGGTTCAATTTCTGCAATTGCTTCAGAAGATATTGAATCTATTGATGTTTTAAAAGATGCTGCTGCTGCAAACTTGTATGGCTCTAGAGCTGCTAATGGTGTAATTATGATTACAACTAAAAGAGGTAAAGGTGCTCCAAGTTTACAAGGAAGTATCAGACATAGCTTCTCTAGCAGAGGTATTCCTGAATATGACAGAGTAGGTGCTGCAGATTATTATGAATTATTTTGGGAAGCTTACAGAAACTCTTATGTTTATGGAAGTGGTCAAACTATGGCTCAAGCTGGTGTAAATGCTTCAAACATTTTAACTGGTTCTTCTGGCTTAGTTTATAACGCATATAATGTACCTGGTAATACTTTAGTTGACCCAGTTACTGGTAAATTAAATCCTAATGCTCAATTACTTTGGAACGAGTCATGGTCTGATGCTTTATTTAGAACAGCTCAAAGAACAAATGCTAACGTTAGCATTTCTGGTTCTTCTGATAAAGCTAACTACTATATTAGTGGTGGTTACTTGAATGAAGAAGGAGCTGCAAAATTCTCTGGCTATAAAAGATATACTTTTAGAGCTTCAGTAGATATTAAAGCAACAAAATACTTAAAAGCTGGTATTAATATAGATGGTGCTTCTGATAGAAGAGATGGTTTGTTTGCTGGTGGTACTGCAACATCAAATCCTTTCTATTACAGCCGTCAAATGGGTCCAATTTACCCTGTATATGAAAGAAACTTAACTACAGGTGCTATTGTTAAAGATGCTAATGGCAACCCAGTTTTAGACTTTGGTACAACTGCTCAAATGGGTTCTCGTCCTTATGCTGCCAACTCTAACTTAGTTGGAACTTTGGCTTTGGATAAACGCCAACAAAAAAGATTAAATGGAAACTTTAACCCATACATAGAAATTAGTTTCTTAAAAGATTTCACTTTTAGAACTCAAATGGGCTTAAACTACTATGCAATAGATGCATTAACATATCAAAATAACCAATATGGAGATGCTGCAAACGTACAAGGTAGATCAACTGTATCTAACGATTATCAGTTTTCTTTAACTGGTAACCAAGTAATTAAATGGGCTAAAAACTTTAAAAAACACAATGTAAGTGCTTTAGCTGGTCATGAAAATTACAAATACAAATCAAGAAGTATGTCTGCAACAAAAACTGGTTTCTCTTACCCAGGTCAAACTGAGTTAGATAACGGTACAGTTGTTGAATCTCCACCATCTTCTAGCGAAGATTTACAAACAATGGAAAGTTATTTTGGTGGTGTAAACTATTCTTACGATGATAAATATTTAGCTTCTGCAAGTATAAGAACAGATGGTTCTTCAAGATTTGCTTCTGATGTTAGATGGGGTTCATTCTATTCATTTGGTTTAGGTTGGAGAATTTCTCAAGAATCTTTCTTGAAAAATGTAAACTGGATTGATGAAATGAAAATTAAATTAAGCTATGGTGAGTCTGGTAATGAAAACATTGGTTATTTCTATCAATATAAAGATTGGTATTATGCTGATGGATTAGGAAACTTTGCTCCTCCTACAAGATTAGCAAATAAAGATTTGAAATGGGAGAAAAACCGTGCTTTAAACTATGGTGTTGAATTCACTATGTTTAAAAGAAGATTACAAGGATCTATTGAATTATATGACAGACGTTCATCTGACTTAATTTTTGGCCGTCCAATTGAACCATCAGTTGGTGCTGGAAATGATGTATTAGAAAATGTTGGTCAGGTTAAAAATACTGGTATTGAAATTCAATTAGGTTATAATGTTGTTAGAAAGAAAAACTTTGATTGGAGAGTAGATTTTAATATCTCTTCTTTCAAAAACGTAATTACAGAATTACCAAAAGCACAACGTGAAAAAGGTATAATTTCTGGAACAAAGAAAATGATGGAAGGAAAATCAGTATATGATTTTTGGTTGAGAGAATTTGCTGGTGTTAGTGCAGCAACTGGTAGAGCATTATACTATAGAGATGTATTAGACAATAATGGTAAACCAACAGGAAACAGAGTAATAACTGATGATGCAACTTTAGCTTCATTCTACTATGTTGGTGGTTCTGCTATTCCTAAATTTATGGGTGGTATTACCAATTCATTCCGTTATAAAAACTTCGACTTCTCTTTCTTAATGACTTATTCTTATGGTGGTCGTTTTTACGATGGAAACTATGCTAGCATTATGCATTACGGAAGTGCAGGTACTGCATTACATGTGGATGCTAAAAATCGTTGGCAAAAACCTGGAGATATAACAAATGTACCTCGTTTACAAAATGCTTCTGGTCAAGAAACATCTTCATCAAGATTTTTATTAGATGCTTCTTATTTAAGTATTAAAAACGTAACATTAAGTTATAGTTTATCAAATAATGTTGCTAAAAAAATTCATTTGAATGGTGCTTCTTTCTTTGTAAATGTGGACAATGCTTACATTTTCACTGCTAAAAAAGGTAGCGACCCTCAACAAAGTTTTGATGGAGTTACTGGTGCAGGATATCCTCCATTCAGAACATTTACATTAGGTGCAACAATTAAATTATAAAAAATTTTAAAAATTTGAATATGAAAAATAAATCTTTAAGCTTACTACTTGTTGCTGCAATAGCTACAACAGTTGGTTGTAAGAAAGGTTATTTAGATACTGCTCCTTCTAATGCCATTTCATTGGAGCAGGCATATGCTACAATAGCAGCTATCAACTCTGGCTTAACTGCAACTTACAATTCAACTTTTGATTTTGCAGTAGGTAATGGAAATACTGGTCATGATAACTATGGTCAAAAATCTTGCGATTTAGCTAATGACTTAATGGGACAAGATATGATTGTTCACTCTCAAGGTTATGGCTGGTATAACAGAGATTATCAGTATGTAGAGTGGACTTTACCAAATGGTACAGGTACACGTTCTGATAAAGTTTGGTCTTTTTATTATAATGTAATTAGACAAGTAAACTTATTATTAGACAACACTAAAAATCAAGCTGTAACTCCAGATTTAGAAAGTGCAAGAGGACAAGCTTATGGTATTAGAGCTTGGGCTTATTTTAACTTGATTAATAATTTTCAACAAACCTATAAAGGAAATGAAACTGCAAAAGGAGTTCCTTTATTTATTGAACCAAATGCAACTTCAAAACCAAGAGGTACAGTTCAACAAGTTTATGATCAAATCATTGCAGATTTAACACAAGCCGAAACTTTATTAAACGGTAAGCCTAGAGCATCTAAAATGAATATGGATGTAAGTGTTATAAGAGGTTTACGTGCAAGAGTTGCTTTAGTGCAAGAAGATTGGACTGCTGCAGCTAACTATGCTAATTTAGCTAAGCAGCCTTATACTTTAATGTCTAATGCTGTATATACTTCAAGAACAGGATTTTCAACAATTGGTACAAGTGAGTGGATGTGGGGTACTTTAATTACCGCTGCACAAGCAACAATTTACGCTTCTTTCTTCTCTCACATGGACCCTTCTCAATTAAGCTATGCACAATTAGGAGGTCAGAAAAAAATACCAAAAGCATTATACGATTTAATTCCTGCTTCTGATGCTCGTAAACAAGTATTTACTGCACCAGGTACTGGTACTGCAAATTTCCCTGATTATTGTCAGAAAAAACACTTAGTACCAACAATTGGTAGTTGGGCAGCTGATTACTTGTACATGAGAGCTTCTGAAATGTATTTAATTGAAGCAGAAGCATTAGCTAGAAAAGGTGGTGCTGAAGCTCAAGCACAAGCTGTATTACAAGCAATGGTTGGCTTAAGAAACCCAACTTATAATGCTGCAGCCTTTACAGGTACTGCTTTAATTAATGAAATTTTATTACAAAGAAGAATTGAATTATGGGGTGAAGGTTTCTCTTTATTTGATATCAAGAGAACACACTCTGGTTTAAACCGTGCAACTGGTGCAGGTAACCATGGTGCTCCTAACTTTAATCCAATTGTATATACACAGCCAGATGCTAGTCCATTGTTCTTAATGAGAATTCCTCAAAGAGAGTTGGATAATAATACTGCAATGACAGCAGCTGACCAAAATCCTTAATTTATTTTGTATTAAATAAATAAAACATTAAAACTTTAAAGAATGAAACTTAAATTAAATATTAAAACTGCAAGGAATTTGGCAATAGCATCATTAGCTGTTATTAGCTTTAGTTCTTGTAAGAAAAATAATATTGCAGTAGATGTAGATGCATTAAATACGCCTGATGCCCCTGCATTGGCTATTAATGCTGCATCTAGAACAGCAATGTATTATGTTTCTCCAACATCTGCACCATACAAAATACCAGTTACAGTAATGAATGTAAGTACTGGAGATAGAGCATTTAATATTGCATACACTTCAAACACTGCAACTGCTGGTGTTCAGTATAGTGCACCTTCTACTGTAACAGTTAAAGCTGGCTCAGTAGGAGATTCTTTAGCAGTACAAGGTATTTTTGCTGGTTTAACTGCAGCAAAAGATACTGTTAAAATTAAATTTAGTGGTACAACAGGTTTGTATGCTAAAGATTCTTTTATGCTTGTATTGTTAAAATCTTGCCCTGTAGTATTAACTAATATGTCTGGTGCTTTTCCTGGTACAGAAGAATACAATAGTGCTGGTGTAAAACAATGGGGCCCATATACTGTAGACGTTTTAAATTTAGTTGCAGGAGGTTCTCCTAACACTGCTACAGGACAATTTGATGGTTTATATGACTTTGATTGGGGCCCAATTAACTTTACTATGGACTATAGTAATATAAATCCTGGATTATGGACAGTTACTATACCATTACAAACAACAGGCTCCACAGGTAGTGGAGTAACACATGTTAGAGGTTCTGCCGGTAAAACAAACACTTTCTCAGCATGCGATCAAACTTTTACCATAACTTTAGATTTAATGACAGATGCTACAACTGTAGGTGCAGCAGCTTATCAATTTAGAATTAAACGTTAATAGTTTGGTTTTATACTATCATAAAAATAGGGATTGAATTTTCAATCCCTATTTTGTTATTTTTATTTTGTGCAATTAATTCAGCAATGTTTGATTATGTAATAAATCTTCTTCTTCTTTCAATTTCAGCTCCCAATCCCAAGCAGTTTTCAACATTGCATTTAAGTCGTATTTAATTTGCCAGTTTAATTTTTGTATAGCCAATTCATTATTAGCAAAAATTGCAACAACATCTCCTAAACGTCTAGGGCCAATTTCATAATTAAGCTTTAAGCCACTTACTTCTTCAAATGTATGAATGGCTTCTAAAACAGTAACGCCACAACCTGTTCCTAAATTAAAAATATCACAATTAGTTCTGTTCCTTTTGTCAAGTAAGTATTGTATTCCTAAAGTGTGAGCATGTGCAATATCGCAAACATGTATATAATCTCTTATGCAAGAGCCATCTCTTGTATCATAATCGTTACCATGTACAAACATTGTAGAAATTTTACCAATTGCAGTTTGGGTAATAGCAGGCACCAAATTCATTGGTTTGCCAATTGGCAACTCTCCAATATATGTACTAGGGTGTGCACCAACTGGATTAAAATACCTTAGTAAAATACTTGAAATGTTATTTACTTTAGAGAAGTCTTTAATCATTTGTTCTCCCATTTGCTTGGTAGCACCATAAGGGCTTTCAGCTTCTTTCATTGGCGATTTTTCTGTAACTGGAATATTATCTGGATTGCCATATACAGTACAAGAAGATGAAAAAACAAAATGAGGTATATTAAACTCGCTAACGCATTTAAGTAAATTAATTAACCCAACCATGTTATTTTCAAAATATAACAAAGGCTTTTCAACACTTTCGCCTACCGCTTTGTAAGCAGCAAAATGAATAATGCCATCAATATGTTGATTTTCTTGAAAAACAGCTCTAGTGTCATTAAAATCTTTCAGGTCAACCTTATAGTTTTTAATTCTTTTTCCTGTAATTTTTTGAATTCCATCTATGGCAATATTGGTAGAACGTGAATTATCATCAATAGAAATAACATCAAAATTATTTTCTATCAAATCTACAATTGTATGAGAGCCAATATAACCACAACCACCAGTTACTAAAATAGTAGGCATTTTGTATTATTTGTTTTTGGCAAAATAAACTATTATTTTATACAAAAAGTTTTAAAATATAGTAAAAACCGGCAGCCATTAGTGCAGAAATAGGAATAGTTAATATCCAAGCCCATAATAAGTTTACAGTTACACCCCAACGAACCGCACTAAGCCTTTTAGTAGCACCAACACCTATAATAGAGCCAGAAATAGTATGTGTTGTAGAAACAGGTATTCCTAAATGTTCAGAAATATAAAGAGTTACTGCACCTGCAGTTTCAGCACTTACACCTTCTAAGGGGGTAACTTTGGTTATTCTGGTTCCCATTGTTTTTACAATTTTCCAGCCACCGCTCAATGTGCCTAAACCAATAGCAAAGAAGCTACAAAAAGGCACCCAACTATATTTAATAACAAATTCATTAAAAGATAGGCTATGGCCTAAGGTAGATTCGTGATAAATAATTGCAGCACCAATAATGCCCATTACCTTTTGTGCATCATTACCACCATGCCCTAAACTAAATGCTGCACTAGAAGCAAGCTGTAGCTTTTTAAACCAACTTTCTGCTTTATAATGATTACTTCGTTTAAAAATATGTACAATTAAAATAGTAATTAAAAATGCTATAAACATACCAATTAAAGGTGCTATAAAAATAAACAATACTGTTGGTAACACTTTGGCATAGTTAATTACATCAATTCCGTTTTTGCTAAAAGCACCAGCATAAGCTAAAGATGCACCAATAAACCCACCTAATAATGTGTGAGAGGAGGAAGAAGGAATACCAAACCACCAGGTAATTAAATTCCAGGTTATTGCAGCCATTAAACCTGCAAAAATCACTTCTAAGGTTATATAGTTTTCATGTACACTTTTGGCGATAGTATTACCAATTTTAAATTCTCCTATCAAATATTTTGACACAAAAAAAGCAGCAAAATTAAAAACTGCTGCCCATAACACTGCCTGAAACGGAGTAAGTACTTTGGTTGAAACTATTGTGGCTATAGAGTTTGCAGCATCATGAAAGCCATTAATATAATCAAAAATAAAAGCCAATGCAATTATAACAATTAGTAAAACTGGAAAATCCATAGTAAGTATTTTGTGCTTATTAATTTAACTTCTTCAACGAAATATTAAGAGTATTTAATAATTATACTTTCAATAACATTGGCTGCATCTTCGCATTTATCTGTTGCAGTTTCTAAAGCCTGGTAAATTTCTCTTTTCTTAATTACTTCTTTAAAATCATTTTCCTGATTAAATAACATTTCAATACTCATATCAAAAACATCATCAGCTTGGTTTTCTATACTATTTACTTTTACCAATGCTTCTGTCATTTCTCTAAGATGTTTCATATCTCTTAACCCTTTAACTGCTTTACTAATTTCTGTTGTGCCTTGTAAAACAAGTTCAGCTAATTTTTGAATTCCGCTATCATTTGGATTTACTTTGTAAAAGCTAATTTTTTTAGAAGAAGCATAAATATAATCTGCAATATCGTCTAATGCAGTAGCTAAATAGTGTATGTCTTCTCTATCAAATGGGGTGATGAAATTTCTACCTAACTCAGTAAAAATTAAATGGGTGGCATCATCATTTTTGTGCTCTAAATCTTCAATCACAGATAATATACTAGCCCTTTTATCGGCATCTGGCTCATTAACCATTTCTTTAAGTTTATAACCCATATCGCTAACTCTTGCTGCAACACCTTCAAACAACTCATAAAAAATTTTGTTTTTAGGCATAAACAATTTGCCAATGTTATTTAATCCCATTATTTATAATTTTATTATTTGCAAAGTTGATTATTTTACTTAATGATTAATGCAACCTGTAAATTGGTAATAATTCCTTAACATTGGAAATAAATTTGTATTTTTCTTTACACATTATTTTTACATTTCTAAACAAAAACATGAGAAAGCACCTTATCAAAAGCCTTGTATTTGTTATTGGTTTATTGTATTGCACTATTTCAAATGCTCAGTTTTTGATGGATATGGTAGATACAACCAAAGAAACAGGTAAAGGCCTTTTAAATATATATAAGAAGTTTGACCATTTAAAAATTAGTTGCTATATACAACCTCAATTTCAAATTGCTCAATCTAAAGGGATACCTACATTTGAAGGACCAGATTTTAATGAAGAAGTTAATAATAGATTTTTATTAAGAAGAAGCAGGCTAAGATTTGATTATGTGCACTTTGAAGAAAACAATACACCAGGTGTGCAAATTGCTTTTCAATTTGATGCAAATGAAAGAGGGTTTACTTTAAGAGATGTGTGGGGCAGAGTTTTTGAAAATAAGTATAAACTTTTTTCATTTACTACAGGCATGTTTGCAAGACCATTTGGTTACGAAACCAATTTAAGCAGTAGTGTTAGAGAGTCTCCAGAGCGTGGAAGAATGAACCAGCTTTTAATGAAAAGCGAAAGAGATTTAGGTGCAATGATTAGTTTGGATGCAAGGAAAAAAATTAGTGGGCTACAATATTTAAAAGTGGATTTAGGCCTATTTAATGGCCAGGGAATTAATGCTAAAGGAGATTTTGATAATAGTAAAGATGTAGTGGCAAGAGTTGCTTTAAAGCCATATAAAATTTCAAAAAACATAACTGTATCAATGGGAGCTTCTGCTTTAATGGGTGGGTTATTACAAAACACAAAGTATGTCTATTACACATCATTAGAGAACGGAATAAAAAAAATATTGGTTGATTCAGCAATAGATAATAAAGGAAAAAATGCTCCAAGAAAATATATTGGAACAGATGTACAGCTTAAAATTAAAAACAGAATTGGCTTTACCGAATTAAGAGCAGAGTTTATTGCAGGAAAACATGCTGTTTTAGAAAATAGCAACACCACACCAACCAGCTTAGTAACTGATAAAAATGGGTATTATATCAGAAATTTTAATGGAGCATATTTTTATTTCATTCAAAATATTTTCTCACAAAAACACCAATTGGTAGTTAAGTATGATTGGTTTGACCCCAACTCAAGAACCTCGAAAAAAGATATTGGTAAAGTTGGCTCTAACTTTAACAGTGCAGATATAAAATATAATACATTAGGATTGGGATATATAAACCATGTTTCAAATAATATAAAACTAACTCTGTATTATGCCAAAGTGTGGAATGAAAAAACACAGCTAACAGGTTATACAAAAGATGTAAAAGATGATGTGTTTACCTGCAGATTACAATTTTGGTTTTAATTTTTTGTGCATTTTTTTAATGCTAACCCCTAATTTTTTTTAAAAATTTTTCATTTTATATGCTATGTGTTTTAAAAACCAGGTATAAATCTATAAGTAGTATAAAAAACCAAGTATTCTTATTAAAGTTGAAACTATTTTAGACAATGAAGTACTTATTAATGTATAAACAAATTTATCTTCAATAATTTTTAAAAAACCAATTCATAAACCAATCTAATATCAAACATACCCCTATCTTTGCCGCAAATTTCAAGAAGGATATGGTGTCAAGAAGCATGAAGTCTTTGCTGGTATTGGCTTTTAGCCTTATAAGCCTTTTATTTTCAAATAATACATTTGCAATCGGAACTGCAGATTCTACAAATAGCCATCATAAAGCAGAAAAGTTTGATGTGGCTAAAACTATTTTAGACCATATTAGAGACGATTATAGCTGGCATTTATGGGGGCACACATCTATTCCTTTACCTGTAATTCTATATTCAGACAAGGGTTTAGAGGTTTTCTCTTCTGCAAAGTTGATGGATGAGCACCATAGCCCTATCATTTACCAAGGAAATTACAGTTACAAAAATATTGAAGGTAAAATTAAAGTTGTAAATGCCGATGGTACAGTTAATGCAGAATTGAACAGTAAAGTGTGGGATTTTTCATTTACAAAAAATGTAGCATCGTTATTTATTTCCGTATTTATTTTATTAGCAGTTTTCTTAACTGTTGGTGCAGCCTATAAAAAAAGAGGTGTCTCATCGGCACCTAAAGGCTTACAATCATTTATGGAGCCAGTTGTATTGTTTATTAGAGATGAAGTAGCTAAACCAAATATTGGCCATAAATACAATACTTATTTACCATTTATATTAACTATTTTCTTTTTAATATTAATAAATAACTTGTTAGGATTAGTTCCTTTCTTTCCGGGTGGTGCAAACCTTAGTGGTAATATTGCATTTACAATGACGTTGGCAGTATTTGTATTTATTGTGGTAAATATTAAAGGTAATAAAAGCTATTGGGGGCATATTTTTTGGATGCCAGGAATGCATTGGGGAATGAAACTATTTTTAGCACCTATTGAATTGGTTGGTGTATTTACAAAGCCTATTTCGCTAACTATACGATTATTTGCCAACATGACTGCTGGGCATATTTTAGTACTTAGCTTAATTTGCTTAATTTTTATTTTCGAAAATATTTTTACATCTATAGTAGCGGTTCCTTTTGCAGCATTTATTGGTTTAATTGAATGTTTGGTAGCATTTATCCAAGCTTTCATTTTTGCCATGTTAAGTTCAATGTATATTGGAATGGCTATAGAAGAACATCATCATCATGGAGATAATGAGCCACATTATAATGAGAGTGATGAAAATTAAATTTTTATTTTTTAACAATTAAAACAAACAAACATGGTATTAGGTGCAGTTGTAGGTAGCGTAGCAGCCATTGGTGCAGGTATTGCAGCAATAGGTGCAGGTATTGGTATTGGCCAAATTGGTAAAGGTGCCGTAGAAGGTATTTCTCGCCAACCTGAAGCAGCTAACGACATCCGTTCAAGCATGATCATTGCAGCAGCTTTCGTAGAAGCGGTAGCATTATTTGCTGTGGTGGTAGCCCTTTTAGGTAACGGGTAATCTACTTTTAAAAGAAATCAAGCTCAATGCAAAGGGCAAAGAGCTTGATTTTTAAAAACGATTTCTTATTTAGAATTTAATTATACAATATGTATTTGTTAGAAATTAACCCTTTAGTGAGTCCGGCAATTGGCTTAGTATTTTGGAATACTGTGGCTTTTGCATTATTGTTTTTTATTCTTCGCAAGTTTGCTTGGAAACCAATTTTAAATGCCATTCACGAACGTGAAACAGGCATTGAAAATGCATTAAGCAAAGCAGAAAAAATGAAAGCCGAAATGAAGGCTTTAGCTAATGAAAATGAGCAATTGTTACAAAAAGCCAGAGAAGAAAGAGCTGTTTTAATTAAAGAAGCAAAAGAACAATCTGATAGAATGATTGCCGATGCTAAAGATAAAGCAAAAGCAGAGTATGATAGAATAGTTTCTGATGCTCAAACTGCCATTAACCAACAAAAAAATGCAGCTTTAACCGATGTAAAAAACCTTGTTGGCACATTGGTAATAGAGGTTAGCGAAAAAATATTAAGAAGAGAATTAAGCAATAAAGCAGAGCAAGAAAATTATATTAAACAATTAGCCGAGGAGGTAAAATTAAATTAAGCAGTAACTGCTAATTCTTCATTATTAATTGAGTTATGCAAAATCCACGTTTAGCACATAGGTACGCAAAAAGTTTAATGGATTTATCCATTGAAAAAAAACAGTTAGAAGAGGTTTGTAATGATATGAAATATTTGCAAGCACTTTGCTCTCAAAGTCGTGAGTTTACCAGTTTATTAAAAAGCCCAATTATAAAAGCAGATAAAAAAAGAAATATTATTAATGCAGTTACCGAAGGAAAGGTGAGCGAAATTACTAAATTGTTTAACCAGCTTTTAGTTACTAAAGGAAGAGAGAGCAGCCTTGCCGAAATTGCAAATGCTTTTATTGAAGAATACAACACATTAAAAGGTATTCATAAAGTGGTACTTACCACAGCAGTTGAATTAAGTAAAGATGTTTTAAATACAATTGGCAATAAAATAAAAACAGAAAGAGGAATTGATAATATTGAATTAGAAGCAAAAGTAAATAAAGACATTATTGGAGGATTTATTTTAGAATTTGATAATAACCTTGTTGATGCAAGCATAGTAAGAGACCTAAGAGACGTGAAGAAGCAGTTTGCAAAAAATATTTATATTCCTGAAATTAGATAAGCACAAATTAATTTTAAATTTTTATAATTCTATTATATGGTAAACATTAAACCCGATGAAATATCTGCCATTTTAAGGCAGCAACTTAGCAACTTTAATGCTAGTGCAGATTTGGAAGAAGTAGGCACAGTATTACAAGTTGGTGATGGTATTGCACGTGTATATGGTTTAAATAATGTACGCAGTGGTGAGTTGGTTGAATTTGAAAATGGTGTAAGAGCAATTGCCTTAAACTTAGAAGAAGATAATGTAGGTGTGGTTTTGATGGGAGAAAGTGGAGACATTAAAGAAGGTGCCAAAGTTCGTAGAACTGGGCAAATTGCTTCTATTAAAGTAGGAGAAGGTGTAGTAGGCCGTGTAATCAATACTTTAGGAGAACCAATAGATGGCAAGGGCCCAATTCATGGAGAATTATATGAAATGCCTTTAGAGCGTAAAGCACCTGGCGTAATTTATCGTGAGCCAGTAACAGAACCATTACAAACTGGTATCAAATCTATAGATGCAATGATTCCTATTGGTCGTGGCCAACGTGAGTTAATTATTGGTGATAGACAAACAGGTAAAACTGCAATTGCTATTGATACAATCATCAATCAAAAAGAATTTTTTGATGCAGGCAAACCAGTTTATTGCATTTATGTTGCAATAGGACAAAAAGCAAGTACTGTTGCTGGTGTTATGAAAACATTAGCAGATAATGGTGCAATGGCTTATACAACAATAGTTGCAGCTTCTGCATCTGACCCTGCTCCTCAACAATTCTATGCTCCATTTGCAGGTGCTGCTATTGGAGAATTTTTTAGAGATACTGGTCGTCCGGCATTAATTATTTATGACGATTTATCTAAACAAGCTGTAGCATATCGTGAGGTTTCTTTATTATTAAAAAGACCTCCAGGACGTGAGGCTTACCCTGGTGATGTATTCTATTTACATAGCCGTTTATTAGAACGTGCAGCAAAAGTTATTAATAACGATTCGGTTGCAAAAAACATGAACGATTTACCAGAAAGCATTAAACATTTAGTAAAAGGTGGAGGTAGCTTAACTGCTTTACCAATTATTGAAACACAGGCTGGCGACGTATCTGCATACATTCCAACAAACGTAATTTCAATTACCGATGGACAAATTTTCTTAGAAGGTAACTTATTTAATGCTGGTATTCGTCCTGCAATTAACGTAGGTATTTCTGTAAGTCGTGTAGGTGGTAATGCACAAATTAAATCAATGAAAAAAGTAGCTGGTACTTTAAAATTAGACCAGGCGTTATACCGTGAGTTAGAAGCCTTCTCTAAATTTGGTGGAGATTTAGATGCAGCTACCAAAAATGTAATTGATAAAGGTGCAAGAAACGTGGAGATTTTAAAACAAAATCAGTACACACCATTCTCGGTAGAAAAGCAAATTGCTATTATTTACTTAGGTACACAAGGTTTGTTGAAAGATGTAGCAGTAAAAAATGTAAAAGCTTTTGAAGAAATGTTTTTAACTGAAATGCAAAACAAATTACCAGAAGTGTTGGCTGAATTTAAAAAAGGACAATTAAATAATGACAGTATTGATAAAATGGTAAACTTAGCAAAGGGCTTAATACCACAATATAAATAATTTTAAATTTTTATATTCTCAAAATCGGCTTCAATAACTTGAAGCCGATTTTGTTTATGAAACAAGTTTTTTAAAAAAAAGAATATTTTTACTACTTAATTAATAATATTTTCTATAAATAATTACATTAATGAAGCCTTATTGGAATATTAAAATAACTGTTAGGGTTTATATTTTAGTACTAACAATTTTTACTTTTTTTAGAATTATTTTGTTTATAAATGAATATGGCAGATTAGATGAAACTGCAACTTTAACCAATAGGTTACTAGCTTTTTTTATGGGTGTAAGATTTGATATTGTTATAAGTGGTTATATACTATTTTTCCCTTTTGTAGCTTTATCAATATTAAATATTACAAAAGATAGCCTACTTGTAAAGAGAATTATTTTCTATTTTATTTTTATATTATTTACGTTGGCATTTTTAGTTTGTGCTGCCGATATTCCTTATTTTAATCAATTCTTTTCTCGTTTTTCTGTAACAGCTTTTGAGTGGTTAAACAGCCCGATGTTTGTTTTAAAAATGATAATTCAGGAGCCACGTTATTGGCTATTTTTTATTTTGTTTGTGGTAGTGGTAATTATTTTTTTTAAAAGGCTTCAACATATTTTTAAATCAAATGAGTTAACCATTATTAAAAATAAAAAATGGAAATTTGGATTAATTTCTTTGCTTGCTGCTGGCTTTATTTTTTTAGGTGTTAGGGGTAGGATAGATGAGAAATCTCCTATTAGAGTTGGTACAGCTTATTTCTGTAATAATGCTTTTTTAAATCAGTTAGGGTTAAACCCCAATTTTACTTTAATGAGAAGCTGGATTGATGCAATGGAAGAAGAAAATAAATTGGTGAACTTAATGGATGAAAAAATTGCTATTCAAAACACACAAAAATATTTGCAAATAACTAACCCATCGCAAACATTACCCATTAGTAGAATAGAAAATGACACAGTAACCAACAAACATAACTATAATGTTGTATTTATTATTATGGAAAGCATGAGTGCTGCAAAAATGAAAAGACATGGCAATGCTAAAAACCTCACTCCATTTTTAGATAGCATTTCTACTAAAGGCTTATATTTTGAAAATAATTACTCTGCAGGCATACATACTTTTAATGGAATTTTTAGCACACTTTTTTCTTATCCTGCATTATTTAGACAGCACCCAATGAAAGAAAGTGGTATGTTTAAGTATAATGGTATTGCAAGTACTTTAAAAAGTAATAACTATTCAACTATTTACTTTACTACACACGATGGGCAGTTTGATAATGTAGAAGGTTTTTTAAATGGAAATGATTATGAACAAGTCATTTCAAAAGAGGATTATCCTTTTGGCAAAGCACCAACAACATTAGGTGTACCAGATGATTATATGTTTGAATTTTCTATTCCTTTACTAAATAATTTACACCAAAAAAATAAACCATTTTTTGCTGCATTTATGACAGCAAGCAATCATCGTCCTTTTTATATACCTGATTATTTTTCTTCAAAGTTTACCGATGAAAAAGATAAAATTGTAGAGTATGCAGATTTTGCTTTGAGTAAATTTATTAGTATGGCATCTCATCAAGAGTGGTTCAAAAATACCATTTTTGTTTTTGTTGCAGATCATGGTTCGCCAATAAGCTCTAAGTATGATTTATCTTTAGACTATAATCATGTACCCTTACTTTTTTATGCTCCTGAAATAATTACAAAGCATAAAACATATTCAACCATGTCTGGCCAAATTGATATTTATCCAACAACAATGGGCTTACTTGGCTTAACTTTTACCAATAATACATTAGGTGTTAATTTATTTAAACAACAAAGACCATATATTTACTTTAATGCAGATGATAAGTATGGAGTAATAGACTCTAATTGGTTATTAATTGTACGTAACGATAAATTTAAAGGACTTTATAAGTATAGAAATAATAATGTTACCAATTATGCCAACGAGTATAAAGACATTGTAAACAGAATGCAAACCTATGCAGAATCTAACTTACAAACCTTTCAATATTTATTAAAGAATAAAAAGTTATAAATATTTATTCAAAAAATTAAACTAGCAGCACTGCTTCCTATAAAAGACACTACATTCGTTACAGAAAAATTTGTTATGAATATTATAGTAAATAATATTGAATCCCTCTTTTACAATTGGCAAAAATCTGCACCTCTAAAAATTGAAAAATTACAACAAAGCGGAAGTGATAGAATTTATTTTAGAGTTTTTGGTAGCCATCAAAATTATATAGCTACTTATAACTTGAATATTCAAGAAAATAAATCGTTTATTGCCTTTGCAAGGCATTTTAAAAATAAAGGTTTAAATGTACCAGAAATTTATTGCCATAATGAAGATTATACCATCTATATTCAGCAAGATGTTGGCGAAAAGTCGTTATTAAATTTATTAGAAGAGTACGGACAAAATGATTTTGTATTTAATTTTTTTAAAGAAAGTTTAAAACAGTTAGCAGCTTTTCAAATTATAGGCAATGAAGGCATGGATTATAGCCTTTGCCTTACTGCACAAGAGTTTGGTAAAGAAGCTATACTTAGCGATTTGTTGTATTTTAAGTATTATTTTTTAGATACTCTAAAGCTACCTTACGATAAACAAGCAATGCTAAAAGATTTTGATGCATTGAGCACCTACTTGTCCTATTCGGAACATAAGTATTTTATGTTTAGAGATTTTCAAAGCAGAAATATAATGCTTGAAAATAATAAAATATCGTTTATAGACTTTCAAGGTGGTATGAAAGGTGCTTTACAATATGATGTAGCATCGCTTTTATGGCAAGCAAAAGCAGCATTAAGCAATGAATGGAAAGATGCTTTATTAGAGTATTATATGGATGAAGCAGAAAAATTATTACATCAAAAAATTGAAAGAAATTCATTTATTAGCCAATACCATGGTTATGTTTTAATAAGGCTATTACAGGTTTTAGGTGCTTATGGCTTTAGAGGTTTGTTTGAAAGAAAAGCACATTTTTTAACTAGCATTCCACTTGGATTATTGAATCTTAAATATTTTATTGAGAATAAAAAAGTTGGCATTACCACACCTGAGTTTGACAGAGTTTTAAAAATAATTATCAGCAATAATATTTTTGAAAAATTTACACCCCAACAAGCAAATGATGAAACAAGACTGCTTGTTACCATTAATAGTTTTAGTTATAAAAATGGAATACCTGCTGATACTTCAGAAAATGGAGGAGGCTTTGTTTTTGATATGAGAGGAATTTTAAACCCCGGAAGGCAAGAAGTGTATAAATATTTATCTGGCAAAGACAAACCTGTACAAGATTTTTTAGACCAGCAAACTAAAATGCCCAATTTTTTAAATAGTGTTTGGGATTTAATAGATATAAATGTAGAAAATTATTTAACGAGAGATTTTGAAAACCTGATGATAAATTTTGGTTGCACTGGTGGGCAACACAGAAGTGTGTATGCTGCAGAACAAACTGCAAGACATTTAAGAAATAAGTATAAACTAAAAGTAATTCTAAACCATACCAACCAGGCTAATTGGTTAAGAAAATAATTACACCCAATGAGTAGTACACTAAATAAAGCAATGTTATTAGCAGCAGGTTTAGGCACAAGGTTACAACCCTTTACCAACCATCATCCCAAAGCATTGGCTATTGTAAACAATAAAACTTTACTACAAAGAAATATTGAATATTTACAACAGTTTGGTATAAGTAATGTAATAATTAATGTACACCATTTTGCCAGCCAAATTACAGATGCGTTGCAACAGAATAATGGATGGGGTAGTAACATTACAATTAGCAATGAAAGCAATGAGGTATTAGAAACTGGTGGAGGCTTGCAAAAAGCTGCTTGGTATTTTGATAACACGGAACATTTTTTACTGATGAATGTGGATATACTTACTAATCTGAATTTATATGAACTACTGAATGCTCACATTCAAAATAAAGCCTTAGCTACTTTAGCTGTTACAGATAGGGAATCATCGAGATATTTATTGTTTAATGAAAACAATAAATTATGTGGTTGGAGAAATGTAAAAACAGGAGAAGAGAAAATACCAGTACCAACTAATCCATTATTTCAAAAAGCATTTAGCGGTATTCAAATAATTCAAACTAAATTATTAAGCCTAATACAGCAAAAAGGTAAGTTCTCTATGATAGATGTTTATTTAAGTTTAGCAAAAGAAAATAATATTCAATGTTTTAATCATAGCCATACAAAATTAATAGATGTAGGCAAGCCAGAGAATTTGGAAAGGGCAGCAAGCATGTTTGAGTAAAATTTATTGTATCATTTTTTCTTTTTACCCTTAAACATTTTTTCGCCTGCACGAATATTAATTTGCAAATGATTTTCTCTTAAAGGTATAGGGCAATTATAGCCCAAAGCATATACACAATAAGGGTTGTAGGCTTTGTTGAAATCTAAACTTAAATTGTTTTGTTTAATATCGGCTAATTCAAAATCTAAATACCTTCCACCACTATAACTTTCATTACCACAAGTATTATCTGTAAAAGGTAAAAACATGTATGCATTAGTTTGGCTACTGTCTTTAATTATTTTATTACTATATAAAGTTAACCTGAATGGCTTTTTATAAAGTTTAAAATTAATTATAGCATAGCGATAAAATTTTTTATCTTTTGTGCCAGAAGTTTTCATAATAAAACCAATAGTATCGCTAAGAAGGGTAACAGTTGAATTGGTTTTAAAATTTTCATCAGCTTTAAAAAAAGAAAAAAACTGTTTATCATCACCAACAACAACTTCATGTTTAGCTACATACTCTTGTTGGTATTGTTTGATGTACTGCTTATAGTTAGTTTGAGCTATTGCAGAAGAAAATACTATAAACACAAACAAAATAAGTTGTAGAAGTTTTTTATTTTTCATTTTTTTAATCATAATAAATATAAAATTAAGCAAACCGAATAATTTTTACACAATAACCAAAACACTAATTACTTTTGTTGCCATAAAAAATTATATGAATTAATTTTTTTCCATAATATTATTAGAACAAAAATTATAATGAAAGTAGCAGTAGTAGGAGCCACTGGCTTAGTAGGAACAAAAATGTTACAGGTACTGGCAGAAAGAAATTTTCCTGTAACAGAAATTATACCTGTAGCAAGCAAGAAAAGTATTGGAAAAGAAATTGAGTTTAAAGGCAAAAAGTATAAAGTAGTAAGTATGGAAGATGCTATAAAAGCAAAACCTGCTTTAGCACTTTTTAGTGCCGGAGGAAGCACAAGTTTAGAGTGGGCAAACAAGTTTGCAGAAGCCAATATTACAGTTATTGATAATAGTAGTGCCTGGCGTATGGATGAAAGTAAAAAATTAGTTGTGCCCGAAGTAAATGCAACTGTGTTAACTGTTAATGATAGAATTATTGCTAACCCTAATTGCTCTACAATACAAATGGTAGTTGCATTACAGCCACTACATAAAAAATATAAAATTAAAAGAGTAGTTGTTTCAACTTATCAAAGTGTTACAGGTACAGGTATGAAAGCAGTTGACCAACTTTTTAATGAAAGAAATAATAAAGAGGGTGCTATGGCTTATAAGTATAAAATAGATTTGAATGCTATACCACAAATTGATGTTTTTTTAGATAATGGTTATACTAAGGAAGAAATGAAAATGGTTAAAGAAACTTGTAAAATAATGCAAGATGAAACCATAAAAGTTACAGCTACAACCGTTCGTATTCCTGTTATTGGTGGACATAGTGAAAGTGTGAATGTAGAATTTGATAATGAATTTGAACTTGAGGAGGTTAAAGAAATTTTAACCAATTCACCCGGTATAATTGTTCAACAAAATGATGCAGAACAATTTTACCCAATGCCTATTTGGGCACACGAAAAAGATGAGGTTTTTGTTGGTAGAATTAGAAGAGATGAATCTCAACCCAAAACTTTAAATCTTTGGATAGTGAGTGATAATCTTAGAAAAGGTGCAGCTACTAATGCTATTCAGATTGCAGAATATTTATATAAAAATGGATTTTTGAATTAATATTTATGCTATTATTTATTCACCCAGATAATCCCAATCCTAGAAACATAAAAACAGTTGTAGAGTGTTTAAAAGATGGTGGAACTATTATTTATCCAACAGATACAATTTATGGTTTGGGTTGTAGTATTTATGAACATAAAGCCATAGAAAAAGTTGCCAAAATAAAAAACGTTTCGCCTGAAAAGGCTCATTTAAGTTTTATTTGTTACGACCTTAGCGATTTGAGCAAATACACTAAATCAATTTCTACACCATTATATCGGATGCTAAAAAATTACTTGCCCGGTGCTTACACTTTTATATTACCTGCAAGTAAAGAAGTGCCAAAAATTTTACATAGTAAAAAAAAGACTATTGGCTTGCGTGTGCCAGATAATAATATTGCCAGGACAATAATAAAAGAACTTGGTAGCCCAATTCTTTCAGCATCATTACCTGGCGAAATGGTTGAAGAATATACTGACCCTGAATTAATGTATGAAAACTTTAAACATTTAGTAGATATTGTTATAGATGGAGGTGCAGGAGGAATGATTCCATCAACAGTTGTGGATTGCTCACAAGAACCTTATCAATTAATTAGAAAAGGATTAGCTGCCTGGAATGATTAGCTCCTCATTCCATTTTTAACAACACAGTTTTATTAAAATTATTCTACCAATTTTCTGTTAGTTTCTTTTTACAATTTTTTGAATAAAACTTTCATTGCCTGCTGTAAACCTTAAAATATAAGTACCATTTGGTAAATGCTGAATTGGAAGGATAATTTGACTATTGGCATTTGCGTAATACTTACTTATTAAAATTTTACCTGCCAAATCGGTAAGTTGAATTTGATGCGACAAATTATTATTAATGCCTGTTTTTTCAATAATAATAAAATTCATTGCAGGGTTAGGATAAATAGTGTATTTACTGTTTAAAGGAATATGTATGCTAAATACTTCGCTGAATTGAAAACTTCCATCATTGTCAATTTGCTTCAATCTATAATAAACCCTTCTGCCTCTTATATTTTCTTCATTGTCGGTAAAAGAATAATCGTTTTTGTTGTTGGCTGGTACAGTTCCAATTGCTGTATAATCTTTTCCATTAAAACTTCTTTCTACATTAAAGCTATTAAAGTTTATAGCATTTTCTGTTTGCCATGTTAGAAATACATTTCCATTTTTTAATTTACCCGAAAACAATACAATATTAATAGGCAGTGCAGCTAAGCCAGAACATGTACTATTCCACACTCTTGTTACATATTGCGGACTATCAATATAAGGATTTCTATTTCCTTGAAAATTATAAGTGCCATTGTTTCTGTATCTTTCTTTTTCGCTTACTGGATCTTGATTATGCCATTTAAGCATTAGTTTTAAGTAGTTGATATTTACACTAGGAAAAGTATCGTTAGATAATGTTAAAGCTCCATCTGTGTTATAGCCATACCAAGTAGTAATTCTATTTTGATATCTTGTAACCATATACAAATAAGCTCTGGCAAAGTCTCCTTTGTACATATCTATTGGTTCAAAAACAGTACCATTAATGCCAGCAGTTGCAGAGCTGCCTAGTTTGCTACCATTGCTGCTTGTATAGGATGGAGAAGCCACTTCGCCAAAACGATAATTAGAGCGTTTATTATTTACCCATCCATCTGTTGGAAAAAGGTGGTTATAATCTGTATAAGCAGGAGCTTCATCATTAAACCAACTTGCAGGAAAAGAATGTTCTCTGTTATAACAATCGGCTTCAGAATTATAAGATCCACATTGGTCTGTTCCTGGAGTATAATAATAATCTGCAGTGCCATTTGCTTTAAAAGAGTACATATCCCAAATAATATAGTTATTGCCAGAAGGATTTTTTATAGTATCTGTTTTTTTGTACTGATCCCATAAATCGCCATAACCTTGAGCTGTATGTCCATTAGTAATAATGGATTTTAAAGTTGATTTTAATTCTTTGCAATTTTTATTTTTTACTGAATCGTAATAACCAACTGGGGCTTGAGCATTGGAAGTTATAAAACAAAATAATGCCGAAGCTAACAATAATCTTTTTATCATCTTTTTATAATTATTTACTAACCATTTTAATTATTGGAACAATCATTTCTTCTAAACTAATACCTCCATGCTGAAAAGTATTTTTATAATAGTTCACAAAATGGTTGTAGTTGTTTGGGTAACATAAATAGCCATCTTCTTTTGCAAATATAAATGATGAATTAACATTTGGCACAGGTAAACCTGCTTCTCTTGGGTCTTTAAAAGCAAGCACTTCTTTAGCTTCATAATGAAGGTTTCTTCCATGTTTGTATCTAAGGTTAGCAGTTGTTTGCTTATCTCCAATTACTTTGTAAGGTGTTTTTACTCTTACTGTTCCATGATCGGTTGCAACAATAAGGTTTATTTTTTTGCCACTTATTTTTTTTAAAGCCTGGTTTAGTGCACTATGCTCAAACCAGCTTTTGGTAACACTCCTATAACTTTTTTCATCTCCTGCTAATTCTTTTAAAACTTCCATTTCTGTTCTGGCATGGCTTAGCATATCTACAAAATTGTACACAATTATATTTAAGTCGTTGTTTAATAAATTATGTATGTTATTTACTAATTGTTGCCCATCATTATGGTGCACCACTTTAGTATAAGAAACTTTTAAATCATCTTTATTTAATTTTTTTAGTTGTTGTCTAAAAAATTTTTCTTCAAATAAATTTTTACCTCCTTCTTCATCGTCGTTTTTCCATTCTAACGGAAATTTTTTTTCTATATCTATTGGCAGTAATCCGCTGAAGATAGCATTTCTACTGTATTGTGTAGCAGTTGGTAAAATAGAATAAAAGGTTTCTTCTTCTAAAATTCTAAAGTTTTCTGTAAAAATTGGCTGAATAGCTTTCCATTGGTCGTATCGTAAATTATCTATTAAAATAAAAAATGTAGCAGTACCTTTTTCAACATGTGGCAAAACTTTAAATTGAAATAAATTATGGCTCATAATGGGTGCATCGGTTGTTTTGGGATGCATCCATTTGGAATAATTTTTACTGATAAATTTAAAAAATTCCGTATTGGCTTCTTGTTTTTGTGTAGCTAATACTTCTTGCATTTCGGGGCTATCACTTTTCTCCATTTCAAGCTCCCAATAAACTAATTTTTTATAAAGTTCCATCCATTCGTTATAATTTGGATTATTGTTTAAGGCCATAAACAATTCTCTAAACTGTTGTTGGTAGTTGGTTGTAGTTTTTTCAGCAACTAATCTTTTGTTATCAATTATTTTTTTTAAACTCAATAAAACCTGATTAGGATTTACAGGTTTTAGCAAATAATCTGCAATTTGGCTACCTATGGCTTCATCCATTAGTGTTTCTGTTTCATTTTTAGTTATCATCACTACTGGTAATTGCTGATTTATTTCTTTTATTTTAGATAAGGTTTCAAGGCCTGTAATGCCTGGCATGCTTTCATCTAACAAAACAACATCGGTAATGTTTTCTTTTACATATTCTATAGCATCAAACCCATTACTAAAAGTAATTACCTCGTAGCCTTTGTTTTCTAAAAATATTTTTTGACTTTGTAGGCTTTCCATTTCATCATCTACCCACATAATTTTAGCTAATGGCATATTGTTTATTTTTACGGAAGATAAAAGTAACTATTAAATATTGTTGTTAAAGTTGTTTTTATATAAATCTTTTATAAAAATGTAGAGGGGAGCTGAAACAAAAAATCTCTGCATTTTTTAATTATTGCAGAGATTTAAAATTATTATTAATAAACAAATTAGTGATGATGGTGGTGCAACTTGCTAGCAAAATCTTCGGCACTTATACTTTCTTCTGTTGCATTTACTTTTTGTGCTAAAATATTAAATAACTTTTCAGTACTTATTCTGTGGTAACTATCTTCTACAAATTTTTTATCTTTCATCATTTTATCTGCATAATCTTCTATCCATTGTTGTTGTTCATCTAAAATACCTAATTGATTACCCATATATTGAAATAATTGCTGCTTAGCAAAATTTCTTAAATCTTCTGGTAGTACTTCAATTTTATTCTCTTCAGATAGTTGAGAGGTAATTAGCGTCCATTTTAAACTATTTTTAAAAGAAGGAAATTCTTGTTCAGCTTCTTCGATTGTTTTTGGAGTTTCGCTGTTTGTTTGAATCCAACGTTTTAAAAATGCTTCAGGAAAATCTATAGAAGTATTATCTAATAATTGATGATAAATTTGGTCGTGAATTTGATTGTTGCTTTGTTGAGTAAAGTAGGCTTCTATATCTTCTTTTACAGCATTATTAAATTCTTCTTCTGTTTTTATTTCCTTGTTCGGGTATGCAGCTATAAAAAGTTCATTATTGATTGCTGCTTTTTCAACTAATCCTATTTTAGTAATTGTAAGTTTAAAGTTTTTATCTGCAACTCCAGCAATATTTTTATCTAATCCTAAATCGCTTAATATTACATCTAATTCTTTATCTTCAAAAGCTGTTGCTAAATGAACATCAATAACATCTTCTAATTTTTTACCTAATAAATTGGCACGAAAAGCAGGAGCAAAATATTTAACTAAAACACTATTCGGTTTATTAATACCATTTTCTACCATGTTACCTTCTTTATCTACTTCTGTAAACGTTACATTTAACATAGTTTCGTCATCAGTAACTGTTGCTGGCTCTGTCATTTTACCAAATCTTCTTTGTAAACGATCTATTTCATCGTTTAACATTTCGTTGGTTACATTTATTTTATACCTGGTTACATTAAAATTAGTATTAATGGTATAGCTTGGTTTTAGCCCTATTTCAAAAGCAAAAGCATAATCCATAGGATTATTCATATCTAATGCTCTAGCATCGCTATCTAGGGGTAAAGGCTGTGCAAAAATTTCTAATTTCTCTTTTGTAAGATATTCGTTTAACTGTGTTTCTACAGTACGCAAAACTTCATCGGTAAATACGCTTTGGCCATACATTTTTTTAACTAAACCTGCTGGTACCATACCTTTTCTAAAGCCAGGTATATTAGCTGTTTTAGCATATTTCTTTAAGCTTGTTTCAAAGTTTTTTAAATAATCTTCTTTGCTAAGATTTACTGTAAGTTTATCGGTAAGGTTACCAATATTTTCTCTGGTTACTGTTGCCATAGTAAGGGCCTGTTGTATGTTTTTAAAATAAAGAAGTTGATAAGAAAAGAGTTGAAGAGAATTGTTCAACCCCTCAACTTATCAACTTCACATTAGTGCGGGTGGAGGGACTCGAACCCCCATGCCTCACGGCACCAGATCCTAAGTCTGGCGTGTCTACCAATTTCACCACACCCGCAGGTGTATAAATTTAGGGTGGCAAAAGTAGGGTTTTTATTGTAAAATTTCACAATTGTATCATTTAGTTTAAAAGTTTTTTATGGTTACTATTTTGCTAAAAAAGTAATACCAACATATTGTGAATATAAAAAAGGTAATATTTTATTGTATTTATCAGAAAAACTGTAGTTTGTGCATCGCTAATAAGTTATCTAACCCAAAAATGAATAATTATGGACAAAAGCAAAATGATTAAAGCCTATTGCCTTAAAACAAAAGAAAAAAATGTACCAATGCATGATGCTGTTATAAGTAAAACATCAAGAGGTGGTTACATGGCATCTGGCAATGATGGTAAAGGCAATAAAATGTCGGCAATGCTAGGCGAAGCAAAAGCTTTACAGGCAATTGCAGATGGTGTTGCTAAAAAAGGTTTTTAATAGCTTTTAATTTTTTTATGTTACAGTATTAAAGTGAACAACTTTAATACTGTATTTTTTATAGAGATAGGTCTATAATTGTTTTGGGGTATAAAAGATGTAAGGTTTGTAAGCCTGCAAGTTTTGCTCCTTCTATATTAACTAAAGTGTCATCTATAAAAAGTGTTTCCTTAGGTTGCAGGTTTTGTTCTTCTACTATTTTTAAATAGCTTTCTTTATAAGGTTTTCTAAAACCACAAATATGAGAGTAATATGCTTTAATAAATAGCTCATCAAAATTTTTAGATGGAGTGGCGTTATTGGCTAAATCTATAAAGCAGTTATAATGAATTTGGTTGGTATTGGAGTATAAAAAAATATTGTACTTGGTTTTTATTTCTAGTAGCCAATTAATTCTTTCTTTTGGTAAATTAAGCAACATGGCATTCCATGCAGTTTGTATTTGAAGATTAGATAAAGAGCTTTTGGTAATTTTTCTGAATGTATTATAAAATTCTTCGGGGCTAATATTTCCTGTTTCTAATTGTTCAAATAACAAAGAAGATTTATGTTGATTATAAAACGCTGAAAAATTAGTTATACCAAGTTGTATAAAAGCTTTTTCGGTTAATAAATAATCTATGTTTAAAATTACACTACCCAAATCAAAAATGATATTTTTGATATTACCCATAAAAAAAGTTATTAATAGTTGCAATATTAATAACTCTTTTATCTGTATTTTAAATTAATTATCTTGCTGGCATATTTAAAGGGATATCTCTTTTAAGCATATCATTTTTATTAGCTATTTCCCATGCAGTGGCAAAAATGTACCTGGCTCTTTTAGTCATTACATCAAAATTTATTTTATCAACTGTATCACTTGGTCTGTGGTAATCTTTATGTACTCCATTAAAATAAAAAATAACAGGTACTCCATTTTTTGCAAAATTGTAATGGTCGCTTCTGTAATAAAATCTGTTAGGATCTTTGGGGTCATTGTATTTTCTATCTAATTCTAATTTATACAATTTGTTTACATTATTGCTAATAGGTGTTAAATCGCTACTTAACTTATCATCTCCAATAATATAAACATAATTTAAGCTATCGCCTTTATAGGTTGGGTCTATTCTACCTATCATATCAATATTTAGGTTTACAGTAGTTTTGGCTAAAGGATAAATTGGGTGTTGTGTGTAATAATCGCTGCCCCATAAACCTTTTTCTTCTCCGCTTACAGTCATAAAAACAATACTTCTTCTTGGTGCATATCCTTTTTTCTTTGCCTTAATAAAAGCTTCTGCCATTTCAATAATAGTAACTGTTCCACTTCCGTCATCATCGGCTCCATAATAAATAACATCTCCTTTTTTACCTAAGTGGTCGTAATGTGCAGTTAATACAACAAACTCTTCTTTTTTATCTGTTCCTTCTAAAAAGCCAACTACATTGCTACTTTCAAGTGTTTTTGTTTCTTTATTATTATTTAAAACTATTTGTGTAGTATAAGTACCTGTTTCAATATTTTTTAAATCGCTAAAATTAACTATGGTTTTTGTTAGAATAGATGCTGCTGCCTGATACGAAATTGAGATAATAGGTGTAGAAAGATTATTGCTTTGTTTTTTTACATACATACTACCAGTAATTGGTAGTGTACTATATTTTGGATTATCAAAGTTTTTAGAAACTAATAAAACACCTATAGCACCTTTGTCTAAAGCGGTTTTAATTTTTGTAAAACTTTTTCTGGAATCTGCTCCAGATTTTTCTTTGTCAATATCTTCGGGGTTACTTTCTATTATCATTACCCATTTTCCTTTTATATCAATATTTTCATAATTGTTCATTGTTTTATCAGTAAGGCCATAGCTTGCAAAAACAATTTGATTAATTGAAATGCTACCATTGCTTGTACTATTTGGTTGAATGGTATAATGATTATTTAAACTAAAATGTGCATCGTATATTTTTAGTGAAGAACTGTGTAATACATCTTGATATACTTTAAAGTATTGGTAGAATGAATTAGCATTACCAGGCTTTAAGCCTAAATTTTTAAATTGCTCTTCAATATATAATGCAGCTTTTCTTTGCCCAACTGTTGCTGTTTCTCTTCCTTCAGTTTCATTGCCAGCAATGTAAGTAAGGTGTTGTTTCAAATCTTTTTGAGTAATTGTGTTTGCAAATTTTTCCACATTGTAGTTGGTTTGTGCAAATGTTGCAGCAACAATAAAATAGCAAAGTGTAGTTAAAACAATTTTCATTGTAGTTTATTTAAGGTCTGAATAATAAAAGGCAAAATAGTGTTTTACAGATTATTATACAACTGAAAATTGTGAATGGTAAAGATATGAGTAGTTTTAACTTATTAAGGTAGTTAAGTTAGGAAGCAATAGCTTCTGTAAATTCTAAAACTCTTTTTATTTCCTGAAATAATGTTTCGGAAGAAAATGGTTTAGAAATATAGCCATTCATGCCAAGTGCTAAGCATTTTTCTTCTTCGCCTTTCATTGCTAAGGCTGTCATTGCTATAATTGGTATAGAAGAATGAAGTTGATTGCGAATAATATCTGTTGTTTGATAGCCATCTAATTCTGGCATATAAATATCCATTAAAATAGCATCAAATTTATTTTGGTTCATTAGTTCTAATGCTTGGCTGCCGTTTTCTGCAACGATGGTGTTTGCACCAGATTTTGCAAAAGCATATTTTACCAACATTTGATTAATTGCATTATCCTCTACAATCAATATATTTTTTCCTATTAGTAATTCATTGGTCATAATTCAAAAGCATTGGTTTACAAAGAAAATCGGATTTATATTGTTATAACGATAAAAAAGTTAATTCATTATCCCAAAAGGGTAAAATAATTTAATTTTTTATAAATATTTAACCAATAAAGTGATACCATTTCTATTATTTTTGCTGCTTTAGTGCTTTTTAAAGCCTATTTAATTAAAGTTTATGAAGAAAATATTTTTGTTATTTTTTATTACAATTGGGTTTACAAGTTATGTATGCAGCCAACAAGTAGAAAAAGCTTCGAAGAAAAAATATGATTTAACTAATCGCACTTCCGATCATTTTATGTTACAATATGGAATGGATAGATGGTCTGGTGCACCAGATAGTTTGAATGTAAAAGGAAGCAGCAGGCATTTTAATTTTTATTTTATGCTTGATAAGCCATTTAAAAACAGTCCTAAATTTAGTGTAGCTTATGGTGTTGGGATAGGCAGTAGTAATATTTTTTTAGATAAGAGGTATGCCGATATAAAATCTAATACAACAGTATTACCTTTTAAAGTTAGCTACCCAGGTACAGATTCATCTTACTTTAATAAATTTAAGATGACTACAATTTTTTTAGAAGCACCTGTTGAATTAAGATTTTATTCAGACCCAGAAAATACCAATAAATCTTTTAAAGCTGCTTTGGGGGTAAAAGTTGGTACTTTATTAAAGGCATATTCAAAAGGCAAGGATTTAAAGAATAAATCTGGCCAATCTATTTTTGGAAATAGGTTTATAGAAAAACAGTACGATAAACATTTTTTTAATGGAACAAGGCTTGCTTTTACAGCAAGAATTGGTTACGGAATTTTTGGCTTACATTTTAGTTACCAAATAACTCAAGCTATTAAAGAAGGGGCAGGTGCTGAAGTTAAGCCTTATAGCATTGGACTTACTATTGGCGGATTGTAATTATTAAATTTAAATTATTTTAAAGGTGGTATTTTAAAAAATACTGCCTTTTTTTAGTAGAATTTTTTTGGGGTTTGCCCTCTTACAAAGAACATTTTTCGTGATAGTTTATCAACTCTATTGGCGTTTTTTCAATTTCAAATCCATTGTAGTAGTTGTATATCTCCTCTAAAGTTTGTATAATTTCTTCTACTTCTATCATGGTTACAAGTTTACCTCTAAACTCTTTAATATTTGGTAAGCCTTTTAAATAGTTGGTATAATGTCTTCGCATTTCAAAAATGCCAACTTTATTTCCTTTCCATTCAACCGATTTTAAAAGATGTTTTTTGCAAACATTTATTCTTTCTAAAAGTGTAGGAGGTGAAAGCTCTTGGCCTGTTTGTAAAAAATATTTTATTTCTCTAAAAATCCAAGGGTAGCCAATAGCAGCTCTGCCAATCATTATACCATCTACACCATATCTTTCTTTATATTGTTTAGCTTTTTGTGGGCTATCAATATCGCCATTGCCAAAAATAGGAATATTGATTCTTGGATTATTTTTTACCTTTCCTATCAAAGTCCAATCTGCCTCGCCTTTATACATTTGACACCTAGTTCTGCCATGTATAGCCAAGGCTTTTATACCAACATCTTGTAATTTTTCGGCTACTTCTTCAATATTTTTTGTATCGTCGTTCCAGCCTAATCTTGTTTTTACAGTTACGGGTAGTTTGGTGCTTTTTACAACAGCCTGTGTAAGTTTAACCATCAAATCAACATCTTTTAATACGCCAGCACCAGCTCCTTTTGTAACAACTTTTTTTACCGGGCATCCAAAATTAATATCCACCAAATCTGGATTAACTGTATCTACAATTTTGGCACTTAATGCTAATGCTTCTTCATCTCCTCCAAAAATTTGGATACCAATTGGGCGTTCATAATCAAAAATGTCTAATTTTCTTTTACTCTTTATTGCATGCCTTATTAAACCTTCACTGCTAATAAATTCAGTGTACATCAAGTCTGCACCATTATCTTTACAAATGGCTCTAAATGGGGGATCACTTACATCTTCCATAGGTGCAAGTAGAAGAGGGAAGTCGTTCAGATTAATATTATCTCCAATTTTTACCATTACTATTTTATTTTTTTAAAAGCAGGGTGCAAAATTAGCTACAATTAATCAATTGAAATTTTCTTTAACCTATAATTTACTAGTGCTATAAAAAAAATTACCTAGTCTCCATTTTTATTTTCCTCTTCTTCATTGTTTTTCTTGCTATCTTTTTTCTTTTTTTTCTTTTTGTCTTT
>JAIBAV010000090.1 GCA_019695015.1 Chitinophagaceae bacterium | reverse complement strand
TATTATTAATATAATAATTTTGATGATAAGCTTCGGCAGGATAAAATTTTTTTATTGGTTCTATAATTGTAACAATTGGTTTTTCAAAAGCCCCACTCTTATTTAAAGCATTTTTATAATCTTCTGCTTTTTGCTTTTGAATGGTGTTGGTAAAAAAAATTATACTTCTATATTGTGTGCCAATATCTGCACCTTGTTTATTTAGAGTTGTTGGGTCATGTGTTTGCCAAAAAATTTCAAGTAACTCGTCGTAAGTAATTATTTTTGAATTAAATGTAATTTTTACAACCTCTGCGTGGTTGGTATTTTTATTACAAATATCTTCATAAGTTGGGTTTACTAAATTTCCACCACTATATCCACTTTCTACTTTAATTACACCATTAACTTGTTGAAAAATAGCTTCGGTACACCAAAAACAGCCTGCACCAAAATAAGCCTCTTCTTTAATTATCTGAAAATCATTCATTTTTAATGTGTTATTGCTTTTAAAATTAAAATAAATAGAAGCTATTGTTGATAAAGAGAATAAACTGAATATTATTGATTTAATCATCTGATAATCAATTTATAAGGTTTAAAAAAATATTATTTTTTGCTTTTGTATATTTATTAAACTTTAGCTATTTATTTCATTTAAAATTAATAGTTTTGCAACTAATGAAAAAGTTAATAGTATCCATTATTGCAGTTTTATATTTTACTGTTACAAGTGGAATGGTTGTTAATTTTCATTTTTGTAAAGGAAAACTAAGTTCCATAGATTTTAATGTTTCACCAAATAAGTCTTGTGCCTGTAAAGTAAAATCAAAATTCAATAAAAATAAAAGTTGTTGTAAATCGGAATATAAGGTTGTTAAATTAAATAATTTACACAATGCTACCTACAGTAATATTGATTGTAAGAAGCCATTTTACTTAGCACAGCCTGCTGTTACCTTCTATCAAATAATTTCACCAAAAATAGCAACAGGGTTTTTAGTTGATAATATTGTTAAACCTCCAATTTCTTATCAAAAAGCGTATATTATAAATTGTGTTTTCAGAATTTAGAATCTGAAAATTAGCCCTTAGTTTTTAATTTGTAATATCCTATAAATATTGGCAATAAAATTGCTATCTTTATTAATAATTTTAAATAAATAAAATATGAAATCTTCCTTATTATTATTATCATTTTTAGTTTTTTCGTTTACATCATTTGCTCAAGACAAAAAAGAAGTTTCTGAAGAAATTAAAGTTTGGGGTAATTGTGGTATGTGTAAAAGCAGAATAGAAAAAACATTAAAAGGTCTTGGTGTAACTTCAGCTTCCTGGAGTTCTGAAACCAAAATGCTATCTGTTAAATACAATTCTGAAAAATTAAATAATGCAAAAATTCAGAAGGCAATAGCAGCAGTTGGTCATGATACGCAAGATGAAACAGCATCTGATGAAGTTTATAGTAAATTACCTGGTTGTTGTAAATATGAAAGAAAAGCTGTAGCAACTGAACAAAAAAGTAATGTAAGTGCCACAACTACTACTGCAAAATCTTGTTGCAGTAAAGACGCCAGCAAAAATGAAAATGCTAAACAAGAATGCAAAAAAGATGCTACTGCCAATAAAGATCATAAAGATTGTGCAAAAGATGGTAAGTCAGAATCAAAAAGTTGTTGCTCTAAAAAAGTAGATTAATTTTTATATTATTTAGCCTTAAATTGAAAAACTAAGCCATCAATTTGTTGTTTAAAAACACTTTTGATGGCTTTATTATTGTTGTATTATGAAAAAATATTTAATTGTTCTTTTTCTTTTTTTGTTTTGTTTAAACTTGAATGCACAGCCAGATATTGGAATGTATAGCCCTGAAATACGTTTAACAGATGTTAATGGAAAATCACTTCAGCTTTCATCACTAAAAGGGAAAATAGTATTGATAGACTTTTGGGCAAGCTGGTGTGGGCCTTGTAGGGCAGCTAATAAAAAACTAAAAAAACTTTACGATAAATATAAGTTGAAAGGCTTTGAAATTTATGCTATATCTGTTGATTATAATACCAATGCATGGAAAAGGGCAATAAAGGCCGATAAAATAAATTGGATTCAGGTATATGATGAAAATAGTTTGATAGCCAATAAATGGAAAGTAAGCTATATACCAAACAGCTATTTATTGAATAAAGAAGGTAAGGTTGTTGGAATTGATTTATCGCCTTATGACCTTGAAAATAAAATAAAAGAACTCCTACAATAATATTGGAAATTTATTTGAAAGCAATACTGCTAAATACTTAATTTGACAAGTGAAAGCTTATTTTTGTGAACTTAATTTTAGTTGCATAATGTACTAACAGTACAATTGTGCGACGCAACAAAAGTTTAATAGCATTTAAAAGTTTGTAACATAATAATGAACAATCCAACCAGATATTTAATAACAAGTGCATTGCCTTATGCTAATGGATTAAAACATATTGGGCATTTAGCTGGTGCCTATTTACCTGCAGATATATATACACGTTATTTACGTGCACAAAACAGAGAAGTTGTTTTTGTGTGTGGCAGCGATGAGCATGGCACTGCCATTCCTATTCAGGCAAAAAAAGAGGGCACTACGGCAAGAGAAATTATAGATAAATATCACCCTATTATTGAACAAAATTTTAAAGATCTTGGAATAAGTTTTGATATTTATCATAGAACTTCATCTCCCATTCATCATACCACTGCACAAGAATTTTTTACAGAATTAAATAATAATGGACATTTAGAAATTAAAGAAACGGAGCAGTATTATGATGATGAAGCTAAAATGTTTTTAGCAGATAGATTTATTAAAGGCACTTGCCCAAATTGCTCTTACAACAATGCTTTTGGCGACCAATGTGAGAAGTGTGGTAAAAGTTTAAGTCCAGAAGAGTTAATTAATCCTGTATCTACTTTAAGCGGAAAAGCACCCATTAAAAAACTTACAAGCCACTGGTATTTACCTTTAAATAAACACGAAGAATTTTTGAAAGAATGGGTTTTAAACACACATAAAGAAGATTGGAGAGCCAATGTGGTTGGTAATGTAAAAAGTTGGATTGATGCAGGTTTACAGCCAAGAGCAGTTACAAGAGATTTAGATTGGGGTGTAAAAGTGCCTGTAAAAACTGAAGAGAATAAAGTGTTGTACGTTTGGTTTGATGCACCTATAGGTTATATAAGTGCCACCAAACAATGGGCTTTAGATAATGATAAGGATTGGAAACCTTATTGGTATAATAACGATACTAAACTGGTGCATTTTATTGGAAAAGATAATATTGTTTTTCATGCAATCATTTTTCCGGTTATGTTAAAACTTCATGGAAATATTTTGCCAGATAATGTGCCAAGCAATGAGTTTATGAATTTAGAAGGAGATAAAATGAGCACAAGCAGAGGATGGAGTATTGAAATGGAAGATTATATAAACGGTTGGATAAAAAAAGAAAATGGTGGCGAAAGTATGGCAGATGTATTGCGTTATTATTTAACAAACATTGCACCAGAAACGAAAGATAGTGAGTTTACATGGAAAGGCTTTCAAGATGCTAATAATAGCGAATTAGTTAGCATTTTTGGAAATTACGTAAACAGAACTTTTGTGTTAATGCACAAATTATGCGGAGGTAAAGTACCTGCTTTTCATAATAACTTACTTGATGAAACAGATAAACAACTGATAATTGATATTGCACAAACAAAAAATTCTGTTGAACAATTATTAGAACAATATAAATTTAGAGAAGCACAATTTGAAGTTATTGATTTAGCAAGAAAAGCAAATCAATATATGCAGAAAAAAGAACCTTGGATTGTTGCTAAAACTTTAAATGAAACACCCAACAATCAGCAATTAATTGATAATTGTATGCATTTATGTTTACAATTAACTGCTAACCTTGCTATTTTAATTAATCCATTTTTACCATTTACTGCTAAAAAAATGTTGTATATGATGAAGGTGGTTGATAAAATGCTGGAATGGAAAAATGCAGGAAGTGTAAAACTATTAAGTGTAGGGTATAGTTTAAGAGAACCTCAATTATTATTCAGAAAAATTGAAGCCGAAGAAATTAATGAACAATTAGAAAAATTAAAACAAAAAGCAATGTTGGGTAAAACGGAAGTTGCTACTAGCGAAGAAGTAAATGTTGAAGCTGAATTAAAAAATTTTAAACCAGAAATACAGTTTGATGATTTTACAAAAATTGACTTAAGAATTGGTACTATTAAAACTGCTGAAAAAGTAGCAAAAGCTGATAAACTTTTAAAACTGGAAGTTGATTTAGGAAGTGAAGTTAGAACTATTGTTTCTGGCATTGCCATGCACTTTACACCAGAAGAAATTATTAATAAGCAAGTAACTGTTGTTTGTAATTTAGCACCTAGAAAAATGCGTGGTATAGAAAGTAATGGAATGATTTTAATGGCAGAAGATAATAATGGCAAACTACATTTTATTAATCCAGATAATGTTATTAAAGAAGGCAGTAGTGTAAGTTAAAACCTTATCTAAACTGTATTGCTTGTAATGGGTTAATTTTTTTAACTAGTATTACAGGTAATGATAGAGAAGCAAAACAAATAACCAGTACCGCCCCACAAATTGCAAATACTTGCCCCCAAATAATTTTTACAGGAGCAACAGATACATAATAATTACTTTCATCTAAGGTTATAAAACTAGTATATTGTTGTAATAGGCAAAGGCCAATGCCAACAAAACAGCCTATTATTATTCCTATGAAAGCAATTATACTTGCATGATATAGAAATATTTTTTGAATAGAGCTATTGCTATATCCAACAGCTTTTAAAATTCCAATCATTTTTATTCTTTCAAGCACTAAAATGAGTAAACAGGTAATAAGATTAATGATAGCCACAATACTCATTATAATGAACATTACATTTTTGTTTAAATCCTGAATTTGAAGCCATTCAAAAATATTAGGGTAAATTTGTTGAATAGTTTTACTATTCCAAATAACAGGCAAATCTAGGTTGTTGTTTACAGCATTCATTTGCTGATAATCTTTTAAAATAACTTCATATCCGCCAATTTCATCTTCATTCCAGTTGCTTAATCTGCGTATTAATTTAATATCGCCAACAACAAAAATTTTATCGTATTCTTCAATTCCTGTTTTGTAAATACATTTTACAATTACAGGTCTGTAAATAGATTCTCCCTCGTTAGCAGATACAAAAAATACATTTACAGTGTCGTACAGTTTTATGTTTAGTTCATTGGCCAGGATACTAGATATCATAATATCCTTACTGTATAAACTATCCTTAAAATTCAGCCAATTGCCTTGTAGTATAAATGGTTTAATAGTACTGCTATCATAAGTTTCATCAAT
Organism: Chitinophagaceae bacterium; assembly: GCA_019695015.1. Lineage (GTDB taxonomy): Bacteria > Bacteroidota > Bacteroidia > Chitinophagales > Chitinophagaceae > UBA1930. Next base: position 26,209 of record JAIBAV010000090.1, on the reverse strand, counting down.
ACCTTTAAATAAAATACCTTCAATATTTCTATTTTTTTCCAATACACCACTTTTGGTAGCAAAGGGTTGAATATGCTTTACTTGATTATTCTTCTTTAAAATATTCTCTACCTCCATACTTTTTGGTATAGGATTTTCTTCGGAAATAAAAGCTTTGCTTGTTTCGTAATATTGTACTCTCAAGTGACCCCAAAAGCTAAATACTTTTTTTGCGACTGTATCTTGAAAACCATTAACAAAAGCAGATGTTATAATCATTGCAGCCACACTTAAAGCAGTAGCAGCAATAGATAGTTTAATGATAAAAGCAGAAAAAGATTGCTTTTTATTAATAGCTAAACGCTTTGCTATAAAAAAAGGTACATTCAAATTCAAAAATGCATTTTGGGTTTACAAAAAGTAAAACTTAAACAAAAATTAAAAAGTATGTAAATATAATATGATTAGTATAAGAATTTTGTTTATGGCATAATTTTAGGAACTTGAAAAATAATAAATGATATTTACGCTTTCAACTTTTAGAAGATTTTATTAATTATGAAGAAACCATTTTTAATGTTGTTTTTTTTAATAACTTTTTATGCTGTTCTTGCACAAGAAAAGTTTAGCGATGCAATTTATTATCCTGAAATTAAAACTGTACAATTATACCAGCAAAACAACCAAATGAGCTTACCTATTATCAATTTAGGCTCATCAGATTTGTTAGAATTGCATTTTGATGATTTAGATGGATATGTGAAAAACTACTCTTATACTTTTCAGCTTTGCAATGAAAATTGGGAGCCAGTAGATTTAAGCCCTTTTGATTATATTAAAGGGTTTATTCAAAACCGGTTAAATCAATATAGAGTCTCATCTATTGCTCAAACCAAGTATGTTCATTATCAAGCATTGTTGCCAGATAGAGGGAGTGTGCCAACTAAAAGTGGGAATTATTTATTAAAAGTGTTTTTAAATGGAGATATTAATAAGGTTGCATTTACAAAAAAATTCTTTGTTTTAGATAATAAAGCTTCTATTGGGTTACAAGTTCTACAACCTTATGATAACTCTTTATTTAGAACTTATCAGCGTGTACAAGTAAGTGTTAATGCTACACAACTAAACCCTATAAACCCACAGCAACAAGTAAAAGTTGTAGTGTTACAAAATAACCGATGGGATAATGTGGTAAGAAATATTAAACCAGCTTTTATAAGAGGAAATGTTTTAGAATACAATGGAGAGCAAGATTGCTTATTTGCTGCAGGAAAAGAATACCGATGGGTAGATTTAAGAAGTTTTAGAATAGCTACAGAACGAGTGCATAGTATTGATAAATTAACTATACCCAATGAAATTATTTTAAAACCTGATTTAACACGTTCTCAATTAAGGTATGCTTACTTTAAAGATTTTAATGGATGGTATTTTATTTCAAGTTCAGAAAATATCAATCCTTTTTGGCAGGCAGATTATGCCAATGTACACTTTACTTTTATACCACCAAACAATAAAGCTATAGAAGGCAAAGATGTGTATATAATGAGCAATTTTACTAATAGTGAGCTAAACGATTCTACAAAATTATTGTATAATGAAGAGGAAGGGTGGTATGAAAAAACTTTTTTAATGAAGCAAGGTTATTACTCTTATACATACGTTACAAAAGATAAAAACAACGAAAATGCCATTGCAGATGTTACCCTTACTGATGGAAATTTATGGGAAACAGAAAATGATTATACTGTATTTGTATATTATAAATCGGTAAATGGAAGGCATGATGAGTTAGTTGGTATAACTACTGTAAATACAAGATTACTAAACAGGTAGTATTACTTTTTTAAAACTATTTTATTTGTTACCAAGTACAGAATGGGAAAAAATAATGCACTAAGCATAGCAATTAATAACAAACCTGAAATGTTTTTTTCTTTCAACATTCTAATTACGTAAGGTACTTTAGAAGGTTTTATCCATTGTTGATAATAACGTAAAAAGGTACTATCATTAGTGCTTTGCCATAATTGATATATTTGGTTGGTAAGTATTTTATGGTATTTTTTATCTGCTTTGTGTTGATGGGCATCGTAATATATTTCACCTTTACCTGCATTGTAAGATGGTAGCTTAAGTTTTAATGCATTTATACCTTTTTCAAATAAGTATAAAGCAGAATCGCTTTTAGTAGTTAACCATAATTTTTGGATACCTTGAATTGCATAAATATGACCATCTAAAATATAAGGTGTAGTTACATTTGGTTTTGCTATTTCCTCATACCACCAAGCAGAGTCATTAAGCTTATAAGCAAAACCATTATTTTGTACTGTTATATAAAAAGCATGGAGTAAATTTTTTGCAAACTGCAAATAGTAATTATTGTTGGTAAATTGATAAGCATATAAAAAAACTTCAATAGCTCTGCCATTGGTCATGCTACTTATGAAGGGAGGGGAAATGTTTGGATACCAGCCTTGTTGCCAATTAAATTGGTAAAAGGTTAAATTATTTTGTTGCGTAACAGAATCTTTTAAAAACTGAACACAATTTAAAAATTTTTTATAGTAGGTAGAGTCAGAATTTTCTAAAAATTGTTGAGCATATTTTATTGCATAATTAGCAACAATGGTGGAATTAAAACGAGTAATAGCAGGAACTCCATTTTCTGCAACATAATGTACATAGGGTACACCATTAGATAATGTGTATTCTGTTGCCGTAGAAGGTACAGAGTCTCCTTTTAGAAAGTATAAAGCTTTTCTTGAATTTTCCTCCCAATCATCTCCTTTAAAATTACTAACAATACTAGCAATAAAAATAGAAACAACTATAAGTAGAAGTATATATGAGAAATTATTTTTCAATATGTAAGAATAATATCAAAAATAATATTTCTACTATACTATATAAAAATATTGTTATAAAGTAAAGGATTAAACAGCTTCTACTTTAAGGCTTTTAGCAGCCTTATTACGTTCGTTTTCGTCTAAAATAACTTTACGCATCCTAATGTTTTTAGGAGTTACTTCAATACATTCATCTTGCTGAATATATTCCATACATTCTTCTAAAGTCATTAAAATTTTAGGCGTAATACGAATACCTTCATCAGAGCCACTAGCTCTGTGATTGGTAAGCTTTTTACCCTCAATAGCATTTACATTTAAGTCTCCAGGTTTTATATGCTCAGCCATTACTTGACCAATATACACTTCTTCACCTGGGTCAACAAAAAATCTACCTCTGTCTTGTAATTTATCTATAGAGTAAGCAGTAGTAGCACCTTGAAATTTAGATATTAAAACACCATTATTTCTACCTGGTATTGCACCTTTCCATGGTTTGTATTCGCTAAAACGATGTGCCATTACAGCTTCGCCAGCAGTGCCAGTAAGCATTTGAGAACGTAAACCTATTAACCCTCTTGAAGGGATGTCAAATTCTAAATGTTGCATTTCTCCCTTGCTTTCCATTACCAACATTTCTCCTTTACGTTGTGTTACTAAATCTATTACTTTACCACTGTATTCACTTGGTACATCTACCACTAATACTTCGTAAGGTTCATGTTTTTTACCATTAATTTGTTTTACAATTACTTGAGGGTTACCAACTGTTAATTCATACCCTTCTCTACGCATAGTTTCTACTAAAACACCTAAATGTAATATGCCTCTGCCATATACTAAAAAACTATCTGCACTATCTGTATCTTCTACTCTTAAAGCTAAATTCTTTTCTGTTTCTTTCATTAACCTATCCCTTAAGTGACGGCTTGTAACAAATTTTCCATCTTTACCAAAAAAGGGTGAGTTGTTAATACTAAAAGTCATGCTCATAGTAGGCTCATCAACGCTTATAATTGGTAATGCTTCAGGGTTTTCAGCATCAGCAATGGTATCGCCAATATTAAAATCTTCTAAGCCAACTACAGCACATAAATCACCAGCTTTTACTTCATTTACTCTGCTTTTGCCCATTCCTTCAAAAACATATAATTCTTTTACACGGCTTTTTTTAATTGTTCCATCTGCCTGCACTAATGCAATAGGCATATTTTCTTTTATAGAGCCTCTGGTAACTTTACCAATAGCAATTCTTCCTAAGAAAGAAGAATAATCGAGAGAAGTTATTTGAAGTTGTAATGCACCTTCAGCAACTTTAGGAGCAGGAACATATTTTAAAATACCATCCATTAAAGGCAAAATGTTATCTGTAGGTGTTAAGCTATCATTAAACCAGCCATTTTTTCCACTACCATAAAATGTAGGAAAATTTAATTGTTCTTCGGTTGCATCTAAATTAAAGAAAAGTTCAAAAACTGCATCATGCACTTCATCTGGGCGGCAGTTTGGTTTATCTACTTTATTAATAACTACAATAGGATGTAGGTTTAATTGTAATGCTTTTTGCAATACAAAACGTGTTTGTGGCATAGGTCCTTCAAAAGCATCTACTAAAAGTATTACCCCATCAGCCATTTTCAAAACTCTTTCAACCTCACCGCCAAAATCACTGTGGCCTGGGGTATCTATTACATTTATTTTAACGCCATTATATTTAACAGCAGCATTTTTGCTAAAAATGGTAATTCCTCTTTCTCTTTCTAAATCATTATTATCCATTATTAACTCACCTGAGTCTTGGTTTTCTCTGAAAATTTTAGTTGCATGTAAAATTTTATCAACCAAAGTTGTTTTACCATGATCTACGTGTGCAATAATTGCAATGTTGCGTATTTCCATATAGTAGTCTAATTATGACTTTAATTTTTTAGAATTAGTAAAAAATAAAATAAACCAAGCTTTTATAAAAGGCGAAGTGAAATTTTAGGGCTGCGAAGTTAGGGCTTTCTATTGTTTTGGTAAATAAAAAGTTTTAAAATATTGATAATTAATTTATTATAGCTAACGAAGGTAAATGTTTTGAAGAAAGTTGTTATAAGTTATTTTCCTCCTCGGTTAACTGTTTTTTATATAAGGCTGCATAGTATCCATTAAGAGCCATAAGAGTTTCATGAGTGCCAGCTTCTATAATTTTCCCTTCATTAAGAACTATAATTTTATCAAATTTAAAAGATGAAAATATTCTATGGGTTATAATTATTGCAGTTTTATTTTGAAGAAAGGTATAAAAATTTTGGATGATAGTATTTTCAGTTTTAGCGTCAACAGCATTTAAGCAATCATCAAAAACAATTATTTCAGGGCTTTTAAGTAAAGCTCTAGCAATGGAAATTCTTTGCTTTTGACCACCACTTAATGTAACACCTCTTTCGCCAATAATAGTTTCATATCCATTTTCAAACTCTAAAATATCGTTGTGAACAGAAGCTAATTTTGCTACATTTTGTATTAATTCCATTTCTGCCTCATTACTTAAACCAAAGTTTATATTGTTTTTTATACTATCGCTAAATAAAAAAACATCTTGTGGCACATAACTAATTTGTTCTCTTAGTTTATATAAGTTTAAAGAGTTTAAGTTATTATTTCCAATTGTAATAGAGCCAGTTTTAGGGTTGTGAAATCTTAAAAGCAATTGTGCTAAAGTTGATTTTCCACTTCCTGTTTTACCTAACACTAATACTTTAGAGCCTTTGTTAATGGTTAAATTAAAATTTTTTATAGCTTCTATTCCTGTATTTTGATAAATAAAAGAAACATTATTAAAAACAATATCGCCTGAAATATCTATTTCAGTTTTGTTGGAATTATTTTTAATTTCAGGTTCTATTTCTAAAAAATTATTTATTCTTTTTTGAGAAGCAGCTGCTCGTTGAATAATGCTTGCTGTCCAACCAATTGCACTTACAGGAAAAGTAAGCATGTTTATATAAATTACAAATTCTGTAATTGTTCCTGCAGTTACACCATTGTTTTTGTGAATTACATACCAACTGCCAATGGCAATTGTAAGCAATGTACTTATGCCAATAATTAATGCCATTGATGGAAAATAGAAGGCTTCTAACTTTGCTAAACTAATAGCACTTTGTTTGTACTCATTACTTTTCTTAGAAAAGAAATTGGTAATTGCATTTTCCTGCACAAAAGATTTTAATACTCTAATTCCAGAATAAGCTTCTTGTGCCGAGGAAGTTAAATTAGATAATTGCTCTTGTATTTTTTCACTCTTTTTATTAATAACCGAATTTACTACATAAATAATAAAAGCAAGAAAGGGTAAAGGAGATAGAACATATAATGTTAACTCAATATTAGCTTTAAGCATAAAAAAAATACTGAAGCCAATAGTAAAAGCAAGGTTTATAATATACATTACTGCAGGCCCGGAATACATTCTAACTCTGCTTACATCTTCAGAAATTCTGTTCATTAAATCGCCTGTAGCATGAGCTTTAAAAAAGCTTGTATCTAACGATAAATACTTTTTAAATACTTCATTTTTTTGGGCAAATTCTATATGCCTGCTCATAACAATAATAGTTTGCCTCATTAAAAACATAAATAAACCACCTAAAATTGCAAATACTAATAACGAAACGGAACAAAGAACAACTATTTCACTTAATGAAAATTGTTTTGTAGTAAGCCAATTAATAAGCATCAAAACCAAATAATTATAGTTATACTGCTTGGGGGCAACTGTGTGTATTTGTTGATTGGTTGCAAGTTTTTCTTGCACAGCATCTACAATATACCCAGTTATTTGAGGGGTTAAAATTCTAAAATAATTAGATACTATAATACAAAAAATACCTGCAATAAATAGTTTTTTGTATTTCCAGAAATATTTATTTAATGCTGCTAAATGTTTCAAAAATTAACGAATGATTTATAACGAAGTTAGTAGAAGAAAAATAATTTTTTGGCAGATAAACTTTCAACCTATTATTTTGCAACCGGAGAGATGGCAGAGCGGTCGAATGCGGCGGTCTTGAAAACCGTTGACTGTAACAGGTCCGGGGGTTCGAATCCCTCTCTCTCCGCCAACATAAAAAAACCAGAGAAAATCTCTGGTTTTTTTATGTTATTTATCTAACACATTCATTAAATGATGTTTGCCTTTAAGCATATATTTTTTGCTTTGTTCAATAGCATCCATTACTTGCTCTAAAATTATTTCAGCAGGTTGTGTGTAATCAATTACCATTGGCTCTTTAAATTTAACTGTTAATATGGATCCTTTCTTTTTAAATGCTAATCCTTTTTTATTAAATGCACGCCAAAAGCCATTAATTACAACTGGTACAACAGTTGGCTGATTATTTTTAATTATATAACCAGTACCTTTTCTGCCTGGTGCAAAAGGTTTGGTAGTACCTTGCGGAAAGGTGATTACCCAACTTGAATCTAAAGCTCTGTTTATTTTTCTGGTATCACTAGGGTCTAATCCTCTTCTTACTTCTTTGCCCTCTGCACGCCAGGTTCTTTTTACAGTTAATGCACCAGCTAAAATAAAAAATCTACTTATTAAACTGCCTTTCATTGTTTCTTCTGCTGCCACATAATACAAATTAGTGAATGGGTTAAGTAAGTAATAAGGCAAACCTAATCTATTTTTTTTTCGCCATTTAACTGCCGATAGAATATGTATAAAAGTAATTACATCGGCAAAATAAGTTTGATGATTACTTACAAAAAGTACATTTTTTTTTGGTAAATTTTTTAAATTTTCTGTTCCTTCTATTTTTAATTTATTGAATATTCTTAAACCAGGATAGGTAATAACACCAACAACAGCATAAACGCAAGTACGAATAATTCTAATATGTTTAAGTTTATCTGTAACACTCATTACAATTAATTTGAGTATAATATTAAATGCAATATAGCTATTAAATTTTTATTGAACCTAAAGCAGTAAATAATTTGGGTGTATTTAACTATCTATAAAACATTCAAATACATTTGCAACAATTATAATTGATATGAATTTTAGTACAGTAATTTTTGATATGGATGGTTTATTAATTGATAGTGAACCATTGTGGAATAAAGCAGCTAGTAAAGTTTTTAATGAATATGGTGTTAAATTAAGTAATGAACAATATAATACTACAACAGGTTTAAGAACCAGAGAGTTTGTACAATGGTGGTTTAAAAAATTTAATATAGGCGATGAAGAATTATTAAAGGCCGAAACAAAAATTATTGATTTAATAGTACAAATGGTCAAAGAAAATAAAGGTGCAATAATGCCAGGTGTAAATTATATTATAGATTTTTTTCAAAAGAAAAACTTTAAAATTGGGTTAGCCACATCATCGCCAATGCAATTAATAGATGTAGTGATAGAACTAACCAACTCTAAAAACTATTTTCAGGCAATTGCATCTGCCGAAAATTTAACCTACGGAAAACCACACCCACAAGTTTATTTAGATTGTGCCCAACAATTAAATGTTCACCCTCATGAGTGCATTTGTTTTGAAGATTCTTTTAATGGAATGATAGCTGCAAAAGCTGCTAGAATGACTTGTGTTGTGGTGCCACATCATACTCAATTAAAAGATGAACGTTGGGGAGCAGCCGATTTAAAGTTAACTTCTTTACAAAATTTCGGAGAACTTCATTTTGGGTTATTAAGTAATAAATAATAAACTCTTTATTCTTTTGCTTTTAACTTCATAGCCTTTGCTTATTTTTACAGCCTTTTATAAAATAAGGCTAATAAATGGAATTAAGTAAAAACTTTGAACCTCAACTTGTAGATAATAAATGGTATAGCCATTGGCAAACAAAAGGCTATTTTAATAGTGTGGTAGATGCCACCAAACAACCTTATACCATTGTTATTCCACCACCTAATGTAACAGGTGTTTTACACATGGGGCATTGTTTAAATAACACTATTCAAGATATATTAATTAGGCATGCAAGAATGAATGGTAAAAATGCATGTTGGGTGCCAGGAACTGATCATGCAAGTATTGCTACTGAGGCAAAAGTGGTACAAATGTTAAGAGAACGTGGTATTACAAAATCATCTTTATCAAGAGATGAATTTTTAAAATATGCATGGGAGTGGAAAGAAAAATATGGAGGCATTATTTTGCAGCAATTAAAAAAATTAGGTTGCAGTTTAGATTGGAATAGAACAGCTTTTACAATGGATGATGATTATTATAAAAGCGTTATCAATACATTCATTCAATTATATAAAGATGGCATTATATATCGTGGCTTAAGAATGGTTAATTGGGACCCAGCAAGTAAAACAGCTCTAAGCGATGAGGAAGTAATTTTTAAAGAAACAGACTCTAAACTTTATTTTGTAAAATACGCAATGGCTTCTGATGCTAATCAATTTATTATGGTTGCAACAACAAGACCAGAAACTATTTTAGGCGATGTGGCTATTTGTGTAAACCCTACAGATGAACGTTACAAAAACCTTATTGGCAAAGAAGTGATTGTGCCAATTATAAACAGAAAAATACCCATCATTGCAGATGAATATGTAGATGTTACTTTTGGAACAGGGGCATTAAAAATAACTCCAGCTCACGATAAAAATGATAATGAATTAGGAAGAAAATACCAATTAAAAGCAATCAATACATTAGATGAAGATGGAAAATTTACAATAGATGAATTGTTAGAAGATAATCCTTCTGAGGTTGTTAAAAATTATCATGGTATTGACAGGTTTGAGCTAAGAAAAATAATTGCAAAAGACATTTCTGAATTAGGCCAGTTAGAAAAAGTAGAAGAATATAAAAGCCAGGTAGGTACAAGCGAAAGAACTGGAGCAATTATAGAAAGCAGGCTTTCTATGCAGTGGTTTATGAACATGAAAATGTTTATGGAAAAAAATCCAGAGGCACTTAATGCAGTACTAAATGATACAATAAATTTTCATCCTTCTAAATTAAAAAATACTTACAGGCATTGGTTGATTAATGTAAAAGACTGGTGTATATCAAGACAACTTTGGTGGGGTCAAAGAATACCAGCATGGTATGATGATGAGGGAAATTTTGTAGTAGCTGCAACAAAAGAAGAAGCTATTATCCAATTTAAAACACAGTTTCCATCCTCCAATTTACAAACTATTACACAAGAGGAAGATGTTTTGGATACTTGGTTCTCCTCTTGGCTTTGGCCAATTGAAGTTTTTAAAGGAATTAGCCAACCTAATAATGAAGAAATTAATTATTATTATCCAACCACAACATTAGTTACAGGGCAAGATATTATTTTCTTTTGGGTAGCAAGAATGATTATGGCAGGATATGAGTTTAAACAACAACTACCTTTTAAAGATGTTTATTTTACAGGAATGGTAAGAGATAAGCAAGGTAGAAAAATGAGCAAACAGTTAGGTAATAGCCCAGATTTATTAGCTCTTATTGATACCTATGGAGCTGATGCAGTACGTTTTGGAATCTTAATTGCTTCGCCTGCTGGTAACGATTTATTATTTGATGAAAGTAGTTTAGAACAAGGCAGAAACTTTAATAATAAACTATGGAATGCTTTAAAATTGATTAAGAATTTAGAGGCAAGAGTTCAAAAGAGTAGCATACAAACTAACCATTCAGCAAACACTAATTTTGCTGTAATTTGGTTTGAAAACAGGCTAAATGAAGTTAAGCAAGAAGTTGAAAATTTATTAAAACAGTTTAAATTAAGTGAAGCCTTAAAAACAATTTACTCTTTAATTTGGGATGACTATTGCAGTTGGTATCTTGAATGGGTTAAACCAGGTTTTGAGCAACCAATGGATGAAAGTATCTATCAAAAATCTGTTCAATTTTTTGATAGTTTGTGTATGTTATTACATCCTTTTATGCCTTTTATAACAGAAGAAATATATCATTTATTACAAGATAGAAATGATGATATTACTGTTAAACAACAATCCACAATTCAAAGTATAGATAGTTCCGTTTTAGTACAAGCAGAATTACTAAAAAAAGTAATAACAGCATTAAGAGAAGCAAGGGCAAAAAACCAAATTAAACAAAAGGATAGCATTAAACTATATATACAAACCAACTCTTTAGAAAGTTATTCATCTATTGAAATAATTTTGCAAAAACAGATTAATGCAGAGTTTATTAAGTATGTTACCAACCCAATAAATAATACTATTGTAGTTGCTATTGAAAACGAAAAGTTTTTTATTGAGACCGAAAAAGAAATTAATAATCATGCATTAAAAGCTGAACTAGAAAAAGATTTAGCATATCAAAAAAGTTTTTTAGAAAGCGTTATCAAGAAATTAGCTAACGAGAAATTTGTGCAAAATGCAAAACCTTCTGTAATTGAAATGGAGCAAAAGAAGAAAGCCGATTGTGAAGCAAGAATTAAAACAATAGAAGAAAGTTTAGCAACTTTATTATAATATGTGTTAGTTCAAATGGGTTTAATAAAGTAATTTTATTCAATAGTATTGCTGCAGGTGGCTGTAAAATATTTGTATTATACTTCTTAAGAAACAAAATATTTAAATGTTAACAAATGAATTTTAGAATACTTATTGCTGTTGTGTTTATGCTTAGTTGCAATTTTGCAAATGCTCAAAAGATGCACTCCGATTCTACCTACAGAAAAAAGCATAGCGTAAAAACATTTACACAAAAGCCTGCACAAGTTGTGTTTGCTGAGCTTGGTGGTAATAGTTTAATTTGGACGATAAATTACGACAGAAGATTTAGTAAAAGATTAGATGGTTGGGGTTTTAAAATTGGTGCTGGATATTTTCCTTTAGGTGGCAGTAATTTGTTTGTTGCACCTGTAGGTATAAATATTTTAACAGGAGCTAAAGGACATTTTTTAGAAACTGGTTTTAATATAAGTTTTGTGAGTGCAAAAAATAAAAATAAAACAACACCAAAGCCTTCTTTGTTTGGGCAAATAGATTTTTCCAGAAATCAAACATACTTAGTGTATGGTGTGCCAGTTGGTTATCGTTGGCATAAAACAGATAAGCCAGGGGTAAGTTTTAGAGCTGGTGTTGAACCATTGATAGGTAAAAGAATAGATGATAAATTTGTATTTGCATTAACTGGACATCTAAGTATTGGGTACAGTTTTTAATAATAGAAAGATGCTAAAAATTTATTGTAATAAAATTTTGATGCTTGTTCTTGTATGTTGCATATTTAATACTTCTTCTTTAGCACAAAACTTAGATATTGATATCTTAAAAGAAATAAATCCAACAAATCCCAATTCAAATTTTTGGGTTAATGCCTCTGCTTCAACTTATCCATTAGCAACAGCTTCTACTGCTACATTGTTAGCAGTAAGTTATTTAAGTAAAAATAAAAATTTACAAAATAAAGGATGGAAACTTGCTGGCAGTTTACTTATAAATACGGCTATAACTCAATCATTAAAAACAGTTATTAATAGAGAAAGGCCTTATGAAAAGTACCCAACATTAATTACCCCTTACGAATATAAAATTGGCCATTCATTTCCATCTGGACATACTTCTGTAGCTTTTGCAACTGCAACATCTTTAACCATTTCTTGTAAAAAATGGTATGTTGTAGTACCTGCATTTGCATGGGCTAGTAGTGTTGCTTTTTCAAGATTGTATTTAGGAGAGCATTATCCAACAGATATTGTAGTAGGTGCTTTAATTGGCTCTGGCTCAGCAGTAATCAGCAATTGGCTAACAAACAAAATTTTAATAAATAAAAAAAAATAATATGCTGCAAATAAGAAATGCAGTAGAAAATGATATTGTGGCAATTCAAACAATTGCAAAAGCTACATGGCTTAAAACATATATGCAAATATTAAGTTCAGAGCAGATGAGCTATATGCTAAACTGGATGTATAGTTTTGAAATCCTCAAAAATCAAATGCAAAATAACCATGCTTTTTTTGTTGGTTATTTAAGTCAAAAACAACATGAAATACTAGGTTTTGCAGCTATTTCTAGAGAGGCAGAAAAATTATTTAAACTTCAAAAATTATACATTTTGCCAGAACAGCAAAAAATTGGTTTAGGAAAACTATTGCTACAAAAAGTGTGTAACCATGCAAAAGAAAATGGTGCTAATACATTACAATTACAAGTAAACAGAAATAATATTGCAGTAAACTTTTATAAAAAACATGGATTTAAAATTATTGCTGAAGAAGACTTTGATATAGGCAATGGCTATTTTATGAATGATTATGTTATGGAATTGCAATTCTTTTAATTCAAATAGTGAAAAATAATTATTACAATCAACTCTTTATTATATTGCACTCATGGCAAAAATTACAAAGAAGAAGGAACAACCCATAATATTAGTTACTAATGATGATAGCATAAATGCACCAGGTATAAAAGCCTTGGTAGAAGCTGTAAAAGATTTAGGCAGGGTAGTGGTTGTAGCTCCAGATAAACCACAAAGTGGTATGGGACATGCTATAACAATTGGTAACCCTTTACGATTAAACAAAGTACATTTTATAGATGGGGTAGAAGCATATACCAGCAATGGTACACCTGTAGATTGTGTGAAACTTGCAGTAGATAAAATTTTACATCGTAAACCAGATATTTGTTTTAGTGGCATAAATCATGGTGCAAACCACAGCATTAATGTTATTTATAGTGGTACTATGAGTGCTGCTATGGAAGCTGCAATAGAAAGCATACCAAGTGCAGGTTTTAGCTTATTAGATTTTAGTTTAGAAGCAGATTTTACTGCTGCAAAAACTATTGTTAAAAAAATTGCTATACAAATGCTTTCTAAAAAATTAGATAAACATTTGCTTTTAAATGTAAACATTCCCGCAGTACCAGAAAAGCTTATAAAAGGCATTAAAGTTTGCAGGCAAGCTTATGCTAAATATAAAGAAGATTTTGTGGAAAGAAAAGACCCACATGGTAAGCTGTATTATTGGCTTACAGGCATTTTTGTAAACTTTGATAAAAGAAAGGATACTGATGTTTGGGCTTTAAAAAATAATTATGTAAGTATTGTACCTGTTGAGTTTGACTTTACCGATTATGAAGTAAAAAAGAAATTAGAAAGTTGGAAATTTTAAAATTTTTATATGTTTAAATTTATAAAAAAAGATAGTTTGCCATTTGGTATAATCCTGGGTCTTTTAGGTCCTATTGTTGGTATGTTGGGTTTTTATTTTTATCGATTTCACAGGCTTACAATTATTGAATTTATTCAATACTTAGGTATAGAACAAAGATTGGTAACTAATATGGTTAGTTTTTCATTACTGGCTAATGCAATTATTTTTACATTATATATTAATAACCACATTGATAAAACAGCAAAAGGTATTTTTATATCAACCTGTTTTTATGCTGTTTTTGTTTTAGTTTTAAAACTATGGTTTGTTTAAGTTCATTTATTAAAAATTATAGTATGAAAAAAAATATTTTCTTGCTGTTGAGTTTGTTTTTTGTTAGCTTTTTAAATGCTCAGGTAATGAGTGCAAAAGCTAAAACCATTATCATTAAATCTTCTAATTTGCGTTGTTGGGAGTGTTCGGAAAGATTAGATAAGTATTTAACTGTAGAGAATAAATCTTTCTTAGAAAGTGCAATGCTAGAATGGAAGATAAATTTACTGAAAGGCGAAATAAAAATTAAATATCTACCCGATAGAGCAAGTATTGAAGATATAAGAGCTGTAATAAATAATGCAGGTTTTGATGCAGATGACGAGAAAGCAGAACCAGAGGCATACAAAAAATTACCAACATCTTGCAAGAGAGAAGTGGATGGAGGAGGTCCACAAAAAGGAAAACCCTGCCATGTAAAACCTTATTAAGAAAAATTCATTTCAATAAGATGCTCTTTACACAACGGTTTGGGTAAAGTACCTGTTACTGTTTTAAAGGTAGTTGCTTTAATAAAATCTTCAGGATTTGCTGTAGAAGATAAAATATAAATTTGCATTGGAGTACCTAATTGCATTTTAATTTTTTCAAACTCATTTAAAAAATCCCAACCGTTCATTATAGGCATATTAATATCTAAAAAACAAATTTCCGGAATAGGTTTATTGTATTGAATGAGTTCTTGAATAAATTCTATTGCTTCTTGTCCGTTTTGTTTTGTAATTATTGTTTCTGCAAAATTGTTTAACCTTAAAATTCTTTCACATAACATTATTGTTATTGCATCATCTTCAATTAGTAATACTTGCTTAAATTTTGCCATTTTTTTTAATATAAACTTTAAAAGTGGTACCTATATTTAAGTTGCTCTCAACCTCAATCTTTCCACCCATTGCACTAATTTGAGATTTTACGATATAAAGCCCTAATCCTTTGCCTTCTTTTTCGGAATGAAACCTTTGATACATGCCAAATACCCTGTCTTTATACCTATTCAAATCAATTCCAACACCATTATCTTTAAACAAAATTATAACCCATTGTTCCTCTTCTTGTGTAGAAATATGAATGACGGGCTTACGTTCATTTGAACGGTATTTAATTGCATTAGTTATAATATTTTGAAAAATACTTTCTAAATAAACCTTATTGTATTTTATAGAGTTAATAGTTTTAAAATCTGTAGTTATAATTGTTTCTGTTTCGGTTAGTTTACTTTCTATATTTTTTAATATTTGATGGGTGAAATTTTTTAAATTAATTTCTTCAAGAGGAATTTCACTATCTGATTTTAATACTAATATTTCAATTAAATCGCTTAATGTATTATTTAACTGGTTAGCTGCATCTTCAAATTTTTCAATCAACACTTCATTAAATGGGTCAGAAATATTTTCTTTATTAAATAAATTTAATAAGCCTAATAAATTGGCTACAGGAGCTCTTAAATTATGAGAGGTAATGAATGAAAACTGTTGTAAATCTTGGTTGTTTTTTACTAGTTTTTCTCTTAAAGCGTTCTGTTTTTCAGTTAGTTTTTTTCGTTCAGTAACATCTCTTGAGTTGGTAACAATACCATTTACTGCAGGGTCGTCTAAAAGATTGGTTACCACAGTTTCTAACCAACGATATTGGTCGTTTCCATCTCTATATCTAAAAGGGCCAAAGTATAGTTGTTTAATACCGCTGCTTTTCATTTCAGAGAACTGCTTTCTCACCCAGTCTATATCATCTGGGTGTATATATTCAAAAATATTTTTCCCAATATTTTTTTCAGGGTCGTTCCCTAAAATTGTTTTAACAGTTGGGCTAGAGTAGGATACAAACCCATCTTTATTTACAATGGATATTATATCTGAACCACTTTGAATTAAACTTTTAAACCTACTTTCAGATAAGGATAGTTCTTCTTCAACTTTTTTACGTTTGGTAATATTTCTTATTAAAATTACCAAGCCTTTAATTAATTTATTATGATAAAGATTTTTAGCTTTAACAACTATCCAAATATTATCTCCATCAACTGTTGTGGCCATAAGGTCCACACTTTCTTCCTCATCTGGCGTATTTTTTATTTTTTGTAATAAACCAAAAGCAACTTCTCTATAATCGCTTTTAATTAAATCAATAAAAATTCTACCAGTTAATTCTTCTTGCTTATAGCCCAAAATTTTCTCAATAGCAGGGGAGGTTTCTATGATAATATCATTAATATCAGTAATTACAATAGCATCATAAGATTCTCTAATAATAGTTTTATACCTTTCTTCACTAATTTTAAGTTGTTGTTCTGCTTTTTTTCTTTGTGTAATATCTGTAGAGGTAATAAAAACACCTACTATTTCATCATCGCTATATAATGGGCGAAAACTGTGATTATAAATATGTACGATATTTTTATCATCTACAAAAATTGTTTCTGTTTCAGACTCATATCCTTCAAAAACTTTTTCAAATGTGTGGATAGTTTTTTCCACTTCCACCTCTTTTATTAAACTCAAAATAGAAACTCCAGACTGCAATTCATTAGTAAAAAAATAAGGCGAATGTTCTTGAGCTGCTCTGTTATAAGTAATTACTCTTAGCCTGCTATTAACAACAATAAAAGATTCTTTGGTGTTGTTTAACAATAGCCCCATTCGTTGCTCTGCAAGTGTTAATGCATTTTCAGCAATTTTTTTATTTTGAATATTTTTATAATTCATCACTACAGCACCAACCTCTGCCAAATGCAATAGGTTATTGCCGGTTATTTCTATATAAATCCATTCATTATTTTTATTTCTTATTCTTAGTTCAACAGAGTTTACAACACCAGGGTTATGAATGAGCCAATGCAGCCAGGTTGAAATAATTATTTTATCATCGGGGTGAATTAGGTTAAAAAAATTATTGTGCAATAATTCTCCAGCCTCATATCCTAATACATTTTTTACAGAATCGGAAATATAGGTAATTTTTAATTCTTCATTTGTTAATTGAAATGCATCTGTGGCATTTACTACAAGAGATTTAAAAAGCAGTTCACTTTTTTTAATTTCTTCTGCAACTTTATACCGTTGTGTAACATCAAAAAAGCCCAATGCAACACCTCCAATTTTACCATCAGTGTTAATTAAGGTATGTATTTCTATGTCATAAAATTTTTCAGGAGTGGAAGAAATTTTATGGTTAAATTTTTTATTTTGTAAAGATGTAAAACACTCTTGAATAGGCTCAATTAAAAAATGAAGTAAAGTGCCATTAATTTCATTGTAATAATTTTGCCCTTCATTAATTTCACAGTACGCAAATTGCTTATGAAATAAACTGTATTGATGGTTAAAAATTGTAATATTAAATTGGCTGTCAATTACTGCATAAGCATCATTAGTGCCAGCTAAAAAAGCTGCTACAAGGCTTTCTAAAGAAAATTTACTTATACCAGTACCAGTTTGGTTCATTTAGTTTGCAATTATGGGCATTTTTTTTTACAAGGTTATTGTAACGTAAAAATTAGAGATAAAAATATGTGGATTATATTTTTTTTAAAAATTTATTTATAATTGGTATCTATTTTTTCAACTGTAACTAAATCTGTTAGTTCTACATTTATAGGTAGCTGCCCAATTTGCACTATACCTCTTTTTCCTCTTATTTCCTTCAAAACCCCTACTTGATAATTCTTTTTTAGTTTTACCAGTTTACCAACTTCTAAAACATTTTGTATTTCTTTAAATGTTTGATTTGTTTTTTTAGCAAGTTTATTCACCACTGTTTGTTCTTTCTTTTTGAAGAGTAAATTGTTTAAATTTTTTATAACTTCGTTTTTATCCTCATTTTTTTTCCAGTCTAAAACAATTTGCTTTAATTTTCTTTCCATTTCCTTTAAGTAAACAATTCTTTCTTCGCTAATTTTATTTTGATTTTTCAATAATTCAATTTGCTGATTATGTTTTTCTTTATTTATAACCTGCTCCATTTCTTTTTTTAATTTTTCGTTGCTTTTAAGCAAAAGCTGTAATTGTTTCTTTTCAACATACAATGCATGAAGGTTTTTTTCAGTGTTATTTAAAAGGTTGTCTAATTTAAAATGATTATCATCTACCAAAGCTTTTGCTTTAGAAATTAAATGTGGCGATAACCCAATACGTTGTGCAATGGCAAATGTGTAACTACTACCTGGTTTACCTATGGTTAATACATACATAGGTTTTAAATTTTTTTCGTCAAAAGCCATAGCACCATTTATTATTCCTTTTGTATGGTTGGCCATTACTTTTAAGTTTAAGTAATGTGTTGTAACAATACCCATAGCGTGTTTCTTGCATAATTCTTCTAAAATAACTTCTGCAAATGCACCACCTAAAACTGGGTCGCTACCACTGCCTAATTCATCAATAAAGAACAATGTTTTACCATTAGCCATTTCAATAAAATGCTTCATTGCCAATAAATGACTAGAGTAAGTACTCAACTCAAATTCTATACTTTGTGTATCGCCAATATGAATAAATATTTGCTTAAAAATACCCATTTCAGATGTAGGATGCACTGGTACTAATAAACCACTTTGCAGCATTAGTTGTAGTAGCCCAATGGTTTTCATTGTTACAGTTTTGCCTCCTGCATTTGGCCCACTAATAATTAATATTCTGTTTTTTTCATCTAGTTTTAAATTAAGTGGAGTTGTTTTTTTATGGTTGTTTTTATTGTACAAATACAGTAAAGGGTGGTAAGCCTCTTTAATATTAATATATGCTTTATCTGTAAGGTTGGGCATATTACCCTGATAGCTTAAAGCTAATTTGCTTTTTGCTTTAATAAAATCAAATTCGCCTGCAATAATTAAATAGCTTTGAATTAATGGGGCAAATGGTTTTAAACTAACGGTTAGTGTTTTAAGAATTTTAAGAATTTCTTTTCTCTCTTCGCCTTCTAAAAGGTAAATTTCATTATTAAGTTCAATGGTTTCTTCTGGCTCAATAAATGCAGTTTTTCTTGTATCACTTTCACCATGTAAAATGCCTTTTACTTTTCTTTTATGTTCCGAAAAAACAGCAACTACTCTTCTACCATTACTAAAGCTTTCCTCAATATCGGCACTATAACCTGCTTTTGAAAGTTTTTGTAATACTTTTTCAAACATTCTTCTTAACTCATTTCTTTTTCGGTACAATTTATTTCTTATAATAAATAAATCTTCGCTGGCATTATCTTTAACTGCACCATAATCGTCTAAAACAGCTTCAATTAATAGTATAATATTTTTTTCATAATAACTCCCTTCAATAATTTTATGCAAATAAGCATAAGCTTGTTTTCGCTCAGTATCAAACCATCTAAAAATATTGGCAGCATTATTGGTTAAAAGTTTAATGTGCATTAGCTCTTCTTCTCTTAAAGTTGCACCATCAATACTTAAAAGTTTAATTTCTTTTGAAAGGTTTAAGGAAAAGTCGTTAGGAAAATATTGAGCCTGTAAGCTTAAGTTTTTAAATTCATTGGTTTGTTGTAAGGCAGTTTCAATAAAATCCTTTCTGGTATGAACTCTTAAATCTGCAATTTTATTTTTAGCATATTCTGTTGTACAATAGCCTTGTAAAATGTTTTTAATTTTAGTAAATTCTAATTGATCAAAAGTTGTATCAGGAAAAAATTTTATCATATAAATAATTTCTTATTTAGTATTTCTATCTGCGAATTTAAAGGCTAAATATGATTTTTAAAATTTGCTATTAAAAGGTTAATTTGCCTCCAAAATATTCTTATGGCAGATAAAATATTATGCCCTAATTGCAAACACCAATTTGATATTTCGGATGTATTAAAAGAAGAGTTAGAAAAAAAATTAAGAGGGCAAGCAAAAGAGTGGCAAGAAAAAAAAGAAACTGAATTTAGGCAGAAAGAACAGCTTTTACAACAAAAATTTAATGATTGGGAAAAGCAATCAGAAAAAAAACATGTGGAGGAAATGCAAAAGCTGCAAGAAAATTTGCATCAAACTATACAAAAAAATGTAGCTCAGGATTTTGAGAATAAACTTAAAATACTTCAACAAACTGTTGAGGATAATGAAGAAAAACTAAAACAATCGAGAGAAAAAGAATTAATTTTCTTGCAAAAGGAAAGAGCATTGAAAGAAAAAGAGGTAGAGCTAGAGATTGATATAGAAAAAAGAATATTAGCAGAAAGAGAAATATTAAAAAACCAAATTCAAAAAGAAGAATTAGTTAAAGCTGAAATAAAGGAAGAGAGCCATAGATTAAAAATTAAAGAGTTAGAAAAGCAATTAGATGATCAAAAAAAACTTGCAGATGAAATGAAAAGAAAAGCAGAGCAAGGAAGCATGCAGTTGCAAGGAGAAGTGCAGGAGATTTTATTAGAAGAATTATTAACTGTTAATTTTCCTTTTGATACAATTGTAGAAGTAGAAAAAGGAATTAAAGGAGCAGATTGTGTACAAATTGTAAAAACACAATTTGGCTTTGAAGCTGGAAAAATAATTTTTGAGAGTAAAAGAACCAAAGATTTTAATATAGAGTGGATAGAAAAGTTAAAAAAAGATATGAGGCAATTAGGTGCCGATATTGCAGTAATTGTTACACAAACTTTTCCGAAAGATATGGATAGGTTTGGCGAAAAAGATGGCGTTTATATATGTTCTATTTCTGAAGTTAAGAGCATGATAACTTTATTAAGGGCTGCGTTAATTAAAATATATGATGCTAAAAAAAGTCAGGAAAATAAAGGCGATAAAATGGTTTTATTATACGATTATTTAACAGGCAATGAATTTAACCAACAATGGAAGGCTATAAGAGAAGGCTTTATGGCAATTAAATCCTCTATTGCAAAAGAAAGAGATGCAATGGAAAAACTTTGGAAAGTGAGAGAAAAACAATTAGAAAAAGTATTACTTAATGCAGCTCATATTCATGGCTCAGTAGAGGGAATAGCAGGTATTGAAGCTATGAATTTAACCTTAGATTTTGAGGATAAAAATTTACTAGATGAATAATAAGGATTAAGTTTTTACTTCAAACAAATCGCTAGGTAATTGGTCGAAAGATTTTTTAAAAGCTTTAGCAAAATTGCTTAAGTTGGTATAACCCAATTCAAAACCTACTTCTTTTACAGTATATTTTTGAGATATTAACATAGCCTTGGCTCTGTTCATTCTGTGCTTTTGAAAATATTGATAAATAGGTAATCCGTAAATATCTCTAAAAATAATTTTAAGTTTAGAAGGGCTCATAGCAGCCATTCTTGCAAGTTTAGGAATACCTGGTGGAGGAATTGAAAAATCTTTCAGCAGTTCTTCTTCTACCAATACCAACCTCTTCAAATCATCATCAGATACTTTTACCTCAAAACTATTATCATTTATTTTAAGAATCATTCTGGTAAAAAATCTTTCTACTAAAAGCATTATCCTATTTTGTAAAACCAGTAATTTTAAAGGTGTTTTATCATTGCAAAGTAAAACCTCTTTCATTAACCTCTTATATTCAGCATCTAAAGATTCGTAATTGAAAGTTGCCAATTTAAGGCTCAAATATTTCTTAATATAATCAACCTTTTTTTCGCCATCCAAAAAATTATTCAACCATTCTTTAGTAAATAATACATGAATACTATTGATTTGTGCCCCTTTTTTTACATAAAATATCCAGTCGAAAGAAGTATTAGCTAATACAGCAGCACTTTTAGATTCATCGTCTATTTCTTCTTGAGTAACAATTTCATCAAGTCTTAAAATAAAAAACTCTTCGTTAGTTTTTTGATGCTGAAAAGTAATATCGTTGAATACAGAAAAATTATTAACTAAAACCTGAAAGCCATTATTTAATTGATAATAACAAATGGAACCTTTTCCAGATTGTTCTGGCAAAATAACAGCTTTGTCTTTTATTCTAACATTAAAAGATTTAGCATATTGCTTTAAAAGCTCTTCAAAATTATTGTATGTAAAATTAAAATTCTGCAATTTGAGATGAAGTAATTTGGATTTTAAAATTAAAAAAATTAAAACTTTTTAAAACATTATAAATACCTTAATGGGTTTCGTTTAGCAAAATAAATATACTTTTTAATATTTAACCAAAAGGCTAAAATCATATACACTATAATTGGAGAGCCCATTGTAGCAAATGAAATGTAAATAAACCACATTCTAATTTTAGAACTTGCAATACCTAATTTATCACCAATGTTACTGCATACACCAAATGCACTTGTTTCTAAAAATGCTCTAAGTTTATTCATGTTTTTTAATCTAAAAATCTATTTAATATGCAAAATATAAAATTATAACTAAATTCTTTAAAACATATTTATATTAAAGGTCATTTATTTGTAATTTTGCTGCCTGTAAAAATAATTTTTAGTATTTTTTAAAACCAATCAAAATTTTTTATTTATGGCTTTTGATATTGAAATGATTAAAAAGGCTTATGCAGAAATGCCGGAAAAAATAAATGCTGCTAGAACTAAGATGGGGCGTTCTCTTACATTATCCGAAAAAATATTGTTTGCTCACTTACATAGCGACATGAAATTGGAAAATTTTGAAAGAGGAAAAAGCTATGTAGATTTTGCACCAGACCGTGTAGCGATGCAAGATGCAACTGCACAAATGGCATTATTACAGTTTATGCAAGCTGGTCGTTCAAAAGTTGCAGTGCCAAGTACAGTACATTGCGACCATCTAATAATGGCTAAATTAAATGCAAAAAACGATTTAGAAATTGCTAATCAAGAAAGCAAAGAAGTGTATGATTTTCTTGCTTCAGTATCTAATAAATATGGAATTGGATTTTGGAAACCAGGTGCAGGAATTATACATCAGGTTGTTTTAGAAAATTATGCATTTCCTGGAGGTATGATGATAGGAACAGATAGCCATACTGTTAATGCAGGTGGCTTAGGCATGATTGCAATAGGCGTTGGTGGTGCAGATGCTTGTGATGTAATGGCTGGCTTAGCTTGGGAGCTTAAATGGCCAAAGCTAATTGGTATAAAACTAACAGGTAAACTTAGTGGTTGGGCAGCTCCTAAAGATGTTATTTTAAAAGTAGCAGGTTTGTTAACTGTAAAAGGTGGCACAGGAGCTATTGTGGAATATTTTGGTGAAGGTGCTACAGCAATGAGTTGTACAGGTAAAGGAACTATTTGTAATATGGGAGCAGAAATTGGTGCAACCACTTCTACATTTGGTTATGATGAAAGCATGAGCAGGTATTTAAAATCTACAGGAAGAGCTGATGTAGCTGCATTAGCAGATAATATTAAAGAACATTTAACTGCCGATGCAGAAGTTTATACTAATCCTGAAAAATATTTTGACCAAGTTATTGAAATAAATTTAAGCGAACTTGAGCCTCATTTAAATGGGCCATTCACGCCAGATTTAGCAACTCCAATTTCTAAAATGAAAGAAGAAGCTGCAAAAAATGGTTGGCCAACTAAAGTAGAAGTTGGCTTAATTGGTAGCTGTACTAATAGTTCTTACGAAGATATTTCAAGAGCTGTAAGTTTAGCCAAACAAGTATCTGAAAAAGGGTTAAAGACAAAGGCAGATTATACTATTACACCAGGCAGTGAGCAAGTTAGATATACTATTCAAAGAGATGGTTTTTTAGAAGTATTTGATAAAATTGGAGCCACCGTTTTTGCAAATGCTTGTGGGCCTTGTATTGGTATGTGGGATAGAGTAGGAGCAGAAAAGAAAGAAAAAAATACAATTGTTCATAGCTTTAATAGAAATTTTGCCAAACGAGCCGATGGTAATCCAAATACTTTTGCTTTTGTAGCAAGCCCCGAAATTGTAACTGCATTAGCTATTGCAGGAGATTTAACTTTTAATCCAATAACCGATACTTTAGTTAATGAAAAAGGAGAACTTGTAAAATTAGATGAACCTACAGGCGATGAATTACCATCTAAAGGCTTTGCAGTTGAGGACGCAGGCTATCAAGCACCTGCTGCAGATGGTAGTAATGTTGTTGTAAATGTTTCGCCAACTAGCAATCGTTTACAACTATTAGATCCTTTTGCTGCTTGGGATGGTAATGATTTAAAGAATTTAAAACTTTTAATAAAAGCAAAAGGGAAATGTACTACCGACCATATTTCTATGGCTGGCCCATGGTTAAAATTTAGAGGCCATTTAGATAATATCTCTAACAATTTATTAATAGGTGCAATTAACTTTTTTAATGATAAAGCAGACAATGTAAAAAATCAATTAACAGGAGAATATGGTACTGTACCTGCTACACAACGTGCCTACAAAGCTGCAGGCATTGGAAGCATTGTAGTTGGAGATGAAAACTATGGAGAAGGCTCTTCTAGAGAACATGCTGCAATGGAGCCTCGTCATTTAGGAGTAAAAGTTGTTCTAACAAAATCTTTTGCTCGTATTCATGAAACTAA
Organism: Chitinophagaceae bacterium; assembly: GCA_019695015.1. Lineage (GTDB taxonomy): Bacteria > Bacteroidota > Bacteroidia > Chitinophagales > Chitinophagaceae > UBA1930. Next base: position 1,520 of record JAIBAV010000090.1, on the reverse strand, counting down.
TCTTAAAAAGCAGGGTATGTTGGCTTTAACTTTTGCTAATAAAGAAGATTATGATAAAATATTAGAAGATGATACAATTGATGTAATAGGCTTAACCACTTTTTCGCCCAATGATGCTTTAACATTGGTTTTACACCATAAAAATGGCATAAAAGAAGAAATTGTAGCAAACCATACTTATAACCAACAACAAATAGAGTGGTTTAAAGCTGGTGCTGCTTTAAATATTATTCGTAAGCAAGTTGCTTATTAAATAAATATTTTAGGCAAACAAAAATCCCATGTTACATAGTAACATGGGATTTTTTTATACAACGATTTATACAAATTTTAAGCATCTTTAGTAACCAAATAAACTAAAATAACCAATCCAATAACAAAATAAGTATAGTAATTAAAAAGGTTATTCCAACGCATAAATGTTACTCTTCTTTTATTGCTGCTCATATTAATTTCATCGTAATTATACAAGCGAAAAAAGCTGAAAAATATTTCAGCTAAATCAAAACTTTTAACCTTAGTTACCAAAAAGCTTTTTAAAACAAAAACAAAAACAATACTCAATAAAAAATAAGGTATCAAATTTTTTAATGTTTCTACAATAAAATCCATTAGTTTTTTAAATAATTTATTATAATAATAAGGGAATAAATAAAAATTGAGCAAATAATAAAAACAAATATAAGTAAAAAAATTTTGTATTGTTATCTTTGCCGCAATTATGAAGCATATACGGAATTTTTGCATTATTGCACACATAGATCATGGTAAAAGCACTTTAGCAGATAGATTGTTAGAACACACTAAAACCATTAACGAAAGAAAAATGCAGGCTCAGGTTTTAGATGATATGGACTTAGAAAGAGAAAAAGGAATTACTATTAAAAGCCATGCAATTCAAATTAATTATACTTACAATAATCAACAATATGTATTAAACTTAATTGATACTCCAGGACATGTTGATTTTAGTTACGAAGTAAGCCGTGCATTAGCAGCATGCGAAGGTGCTTTGTTATTGGTAGATGCAAGCCAAGGCATTCAAGCACAAACCATCAGCAATCTTTACCTTGCATTAGATAATGATTTAGAAATTATTCCTGTAATCAATAAAATAGATATGGAAGGTGCAATGGTTTTAGAAGTAACCGACCAAATTGTTGATTTGATAGGATGTAAACCAGAAGAAATTTTATTGGCAAGTGGTAAAAGCGGAATTGGTATTGAAGAAATTTTACAAGCCATTGTGCATAGAATTCCATCGCCAAAAGGTAACACAGAAGCACCCTTACAAGCATTAATTTTTGATAGTGTTTTTAACAGCTTTAGAGGTATAATTATTTATTATAGAATATTAAATGGTTGTATTAAAAAAGGAGATAAAATTAGATTTTGTGCAACAGGAGAAGACTATGAGGCAATGGAAGTAGGAATTTTAAAATTCGGGATGGAAGAAAAAAAGGAAATTAATTGTGGCGATGTTGGCTATTTAATTACAGGCATAAAAAATGCTAAAGAAG
>JAIBAV010000164.1 GCA_019695015.1 Chitinophagaceae bacterium | reverse complement strand
CACAAATTCGTAATCAGTTTCTAGAAGTTCTACGGGGTAAATGGGTTGTTTTAACTCTGTCAATGCTTGCTCTTTAGTAATTTGTTCACTAAAAATTAAATTACTTAAATGAGCTTTTCTTTTATCTACTTTAAATTTCTCGGGTAAAATATACCCTTGATAAAACCTTGTAAATACGCTTTCATAATGCTTTCCTCCATAATCTCTCCAGCCCAATTTTTCAATAATAATTTTCTTAGCTTCAGTTTTAAAGTAAGGAATATAATTTAAAAGTTGCCATGATGTGAATGGCTTAGTACGTGCAATAATTCTTCTTCTAATTGGACTAAGTATTGGGTAACTTTTGAGCGGAACAGTACCAAATTGTTTATGAATATCTCGCAGGTTTGAATGATTTTTACAAATCCAACTTGGGGGCAAGGTAACTTCGGTAACTACATTATTTCCATCTATAATATGTTTAATATTGAGCTTTTTACAAAGAATGTCTAATGCTGAGAAAATTGCAATATCAGTTACCGCTTCTATATCTATAACATTTGCTTTAAAATAGCTACGTTGAATATCTTTAAACTCATTCCAATCAATAACATAAGTATAAAGTTTAAACCCACATTTGTTTATTATATTCTCAATATTCATAACTGCTAATTCGCTGTTCCATCCATTATCAAAATGAATGCACAAAACACGTAACCCTACTTCTTTAGCTATATAAGCTAGATAGCTGCTATCAACGCCACCACTTACACCCAATATACAATCATACTCGTTCCCTTTGCCATCTTCTTTTATTTGAGTAATAAGTCTATTAAACTCTATTTCACCTTCGGCTCCTTTTTTAACTTTGTTTTTTTCAGCCTCTATGTATTCATAATAATAATTACAAATTCCATTACTATCAAAAGAAATATCAGGATCTGCAATTGTATCCATTACACTAATACTACATTGTTGATATGGTCTATAAAAATTAATGGCTGCATTTTTTTTTAACTCCTCTTCGTTATACATGGATATTATGGGCTTCATAAATTATTTTATTCTTGTTAACTTGTTACTGTTTAATATATATTCCTGATTGGATTCTGGGCAAACTGCTTTTCCTTGATCATTAAAATGCAACCGATGTCCAAATTCGCTTACCCAACCTATTTGTTTGGCAGGATTGCCCACCATTAAAGTATAAGGTTTTACTGGTTTTGTTATTACTGCTCCTGCTCCTATTAAACAATATTCGCCCAAATCATTACCACAAATAATAGTTGCGTTTGCACCAATGCTTGCTCCTTTTTTTACCAATGTAGTTTTGTATTCATTTTTTCTTACAATAGCACTTCGTGGGTTGATGACATTTGTAAACACCATACTTGGACCTAAGAAAACATCATCTTCACAAATAACACCTGTGTAAAGAGATACATTGTTTTGCACTTTTACATTATTGCCTAAAATAACATCAGGAGATACTACAACATTTTGTCCAATATTGCAGTTTTTGCCAATAAAACAGTTGGGCATAATATGTGTAAAATGCCAAATTTTTGTTCCATCTCCTATAGTGCAACCTTCATCAATAATTGCTGTTGGATGATGATAAAAATGGTTATTCATTGGTAATATTTTTTAATTCATTATAGTTGGGATAACTTATCAGTACAGCTTGGTGTGGACGCTGTAGAACAAACATACTGCCTGCTGCTAATGCACTTGCTCCGGCATGACAAGCTTTAGAAAAATCTTGCAGAGAAGCAGCACCTCCTAAGGCAATTACAGGTATTGTAACCGCATTGCTAACTTGTTGAATTAAATTAGTATCATAGCCCTCAAAAGTACCATCTCTATTAATATTGTTCAATAATATTTCGCCTGCCCCAGCAATTTGCATTTGTTTTGCAAAATTTACAGGGTGTATTCCGGTGTTTTTTTTACCATTATCCGTAAAGACAGAATATCCTTTCAAAAAAACCTTTTTTACATCTATAGATACTACAATACTTTGTTTACCAAATAAATTTGCTGCTTCTGAAATTAAAGTTGGCTTTGTATGTGCAGCTTTATTGATAATTACTTTTTCAACTCCATTATATAAGATTTCTTTTATTTGTGGTATCGTATTAATTCCACCTCCATAAGCCATAGGCATAAAAGCCTCTCCAGCTAATTCTGCTATTGTTGCAATATTAGGTTGTTTGTTTTCTCTTGTTGCATCAATATCTATTATAGCAATTTCATTAACTTCTTTTTCATTGAAAATTTTTACTGCATTGATAGGATCTCCCACATATTTATAATCTTTAAATTTTACGGATTTCACTAACCCCTTTTTGTGTATCAATAATGATGGAATTACCCTGATAAGCGACATAATGTTTTTAGTATAATTTTGCAAAATTTTCCAACAACTTCATTCCAAATTTGTGACTTTTTTCGGGATGAAATTGAACGCCCAAAATATTTTCATGTTCTATCCCTGCTGCAAATTGATAACCATAGTTTGCAGTTACCAATTCATCTTTTTTATTATTTAATTGCAAATGATAAGAATGTACAAAATAAAATCGTGGTTCAGTGGGTATATTGGTAAATAACTTAGATTGTTGATAGTTACTTACATTACTCCAACCCATGTGTGGTATTTTTTGAATAGAGGTCAATTTATCTTTATTGAAAGCAATCGTTTTTCCATCTATCCATCCCAATCCTGGTGCACTGCCTTCTTCACTGCTTTTTGTAAGTAGTTGTGCCCCTAAGCAAATACCTAAAATGGGTACTTTATCTTCCAATACCCTTTTATTTAAAACTGAGACTAAGCCACTTTTGTGCAACTGCTCCATACCGTAATTAAAATGTCCTACTCCTGGTAAAATAAGTTTTTCTGCTTGAGCAACCATTTCAATATCTGATGAAATTTGGGCAGATACACCTATATGCCTCAGCATATTTTTTATACTGGATAAATTGCCTATACCGTAATCTATAATGGTTAGCATGGGTTTGTTATGAGCTAATAAGTTTTGCTAATTGTGTAGCCCAATATTTGGCATCGCAA
>JAIBAV010000171.1 GCA_019695015.1 Chitinophagaceae bacterium | reverse complement strand
GTTTTATTTTTTTAAGCTATACTTTCAATTTTAATTTGCGTATAGTGTGTTCTATGACCATGCTTTTTTCTAAAGCCTTTTCTTCTTTTCATTTTAAAAGCAATTACTTTATCGCCCTGAACTAAAGATTTAATTATTTCGGCTTTTACTGTTGCTTTGGCATTACTACCTGCAGAAACAGTTCCTGCATTATCTACTAATAATACTTCATTAAATTCTACTTTATCTCCAGTGCTTCCTTGTAAATGCGGTACATATAAACTGTCTCCAGCTTGCACTTTAAATTGTTGACCTGCAATTTTTACTACTGCTAACATGACTTTTTAAAAATTAGGACGGCAAAAGTAAGAATATTTGCTCAATTTCAGCAAACTTTTTGCATATTTTATTTTTCAAGGCTAATTATTAAGGAAATAACCTGAAAATAAATGGTTTAGGGTGCTATAATTCAAGCCTTATCTTCCAAATTTTTCTTGCCAGGCGTTTACTCCGCCTATAACATTAATGGTATTTGTAAAACCCTGGTACTCTAAAATTAAGCATGCCATATTGCTTCTTTGTCCACTTCTACAATAACAAATTACTTCTTCATTTTTTAAATGTTCAATATCTTCTATTGCCATGTCTTGCATTCTTCTTAAAGTAAAATTAATACCTCCTATATTAAAATCGGCATGTTCTGTTTCTTCTCTAACATCTATTAAATTAATAGGGTTACCAGTATCTAATCTTTCTTTAAGCTCTTCTACTGTAATGTTTTGCATAAAATAAATTTATATTATTGTGTAATGGTTGAGTCTTGAACAGTTATTGGTGTATTTCTAATAAATAAATCTATAACCTGTCCGGCTCTTAATTTGTTTTGAACTTTCTGACCAGGTGTAGGTTCGCTAAAGGCAGGAGGCCTTTGCTCTGTTACAAATGCATTTAACGTATCAGATATTGCCTCTTGTGCAATTATTGGTCCTACGTTTAAATGTAAATTTTGCAAAATACCCAATGCTTCAGAAACTTTTAAGCCAAGTAAATTAGGCACATTAATATCAGTATTACCAACACCACTTCCTAATACAAAACTTATGGTACTGCCCATTGGTATTTTTGTTCCTTCTTTAATTGGCTTACGATTGTAATATTGTTCTAGCACTGAATTTCTTGCAAAGTCTGCCTTGTAACTGGTATCACCCATTTTTAAACTTAAACTTTGCAACATTAGCTCTGCACTTTTATAAGAGTATCCAATTAGCGAAGGCATTTCAACTTCGGGTGCAATTGCTTTATTAACTGTTAAGTAAATGGTTCTTCCTTTTTTAACAACTACATCTGCTTCTGGCGATTGTTTAAAAACGGATAAACGAGCTATTGTGTCAATAAAAACAGAGTCTAACACTTCTACACTAAAACCCTGGCTCTCTAACATTTTTTGTGCAGCGGTGATATTTTGCCCCAATGTATTGGGTACTTTAATAGATTCACCATGACTGGTAATTGATTTTAAGGAAATGAAAAATATAAAAATTAATACCATCAACAAAGTTATTGCAACAACAATATTTACCCAAAGTGGTTTATCGGTTATAAACTTAAATAATTTCATTTAAATAAAATTCAATACAAAAATGTAGAAAAATTATGATGTTGATTGTAATAAATTGAATTATTTGGTAAAACATTCCTCTATCAATGCAGTATAAAAATCTTGTAAACTCCAGCCCATTGCTTTAACCTGCTGTGGTACTATACTTTCTGCACTTTGGCCTGGTACTGTATTAATTTCTAACATAAAAGGTTGTTGTAATTTGCTTTCAAAAATAAAATCAATACGTACTATGCCATTGCAATTAAATACTTGGTAAGCTTTTTTGGCTGCATTTCTTATTTTCTCTGCAATAGTTTCTTCTACATTGGCTGGTGTAATTTCATCACTTTCTCCTAAATATTTTGCTTTATAATCAAAGTAGTCATTCTTTGTAATTATTTCGGTAATTGGAAGAGTTATAATCTCACCTTTTGTTTTAAACACACCAATTGTTAATTCTCTGCCAGCAATAAATTCTTCAATTAAAATCTGATCATCTTCTTCAAAAGCTTTGCTAATAGCAGCAGATAGGTTACTTGTTTCATATACTTTGCTCATGCCTATACTACTGCCCCCATTATTAGGTTTTACAAAAACCGGAAATTTTAGTTGCTGAGCAATTTCTTTCTCGTTTATAGAATTATTTTTAAATAACATGATAGACTTCGCAACATTTATTCCACTATTTGCTGCAACAGATACTGTAAATTTTTTATTAAATGTGAGTGCAGATACTGCTGCATTACAACTTGTATATGGCAAGCCAATCATATCAAAATATCCTTGTAGCTTTCCATCTTCTCCTGGTGTTCCATGCATGCACATTAATACTGCATCTAATGTTATAGTTGTATTATTTACATCAATCGTAAAGTTATTTTTATTTACAAAAATTTTTTCATTTGCATCATTCAAATACCACCATCCTTCTGGGTTTATGTCTATTATATACCAGTCAAACTTTTGCTTATCAATATTATTAGTTACTGTAATTACGCTTTTATAACTAATTTCTGCTTCTTTACTGTACCCGCCTGTAACAATTGCAATACATTTTTTCATGGGTTTATTTTTAATACTTCTTTTTAATTTTTTTAAATTATTTATGGTACAGAAATAATTTAAAAATATTCTATTTAATAAGTAATTTTAATGGTACTTAATTTTTTGTTGAAATTAATAGTTACAAAGTAATATTAAAAATTAGTTGTTTTTTGGGTAACAATTAATAATTAATGAAAATTTAGTAAAACAATATTAAGAAGGCCTCTATAAAATGTTCAAATTTTGTTAAGTATAAAAAAACTAGGGCTACTTTTAAGTTTAAAACGTATTAATATAATAAATTGTACTTTTAATATTATGCAGTGGCATAAAAAAAATACTATCTTTCTCCTTATTTTTTCTTTGTTTTTATTTTTTTCTAAAGAAATAAAGGCACAAGGTAAATATGATACAATAAAAGTATATGCATATATCACAGCCTATGGCGATACAATTCCTATGAGTTTTTTACCACCTGTAGAGGTGAGTACAAAACTTTCGAGAGCAGCTAGAAGGCATTTAACTGAATGGAATAGGCTTAGAAAAGCAGTTTATGTTACTTACCCTTATGCTATTGCAGCAAGTAGAATAATGAATGAAGTTAATGCTAAGCTGGTTGGTGTGAAAAATAAAAAGCAAAGAAAAAAAATTATCAGAGCCAGAGAAAAAGAATTGAAGAAAGAATTTGCTGATAAACTAACTCAAATGTCGGTTTATCAAGGAAAAGTTTTAATGAAATTAATTAATCGGCAAACCGGAAATAATTGTTATGAAATTATAGATGAATACAAAGGCAGTTTTACTGCTGCATTTTATCAAACAATAGCTATTATTTTTGGAAGTAATTTAAAGCAACCCTATGATGCTAAGGGTAAAGATGCTGATATGGAAAAAATTGTAATTGATGTAGAAAAAATGTATGGATACAGAAGCTAAGTAAATTTTTTTTAATGACACCAGAAAGAACAGAAAAATTACTAAATGTATTAAGTAGGCGGCAGCATAATTTAACAGTAGTAATGGAGAATGTACAAGACCCACATAACATCTCTGCAGTAATGCGTACTTGCGATGCTGTTGGAATACAAGATATTTATATTCTAAATACAAAAATTCCAAGACATAAAAAGTTTGGAGCAAAAAGTAGCAGTAGTGCAGCAAAATGGCTTACTGTACATCAATTTGATAATGTGCAAGATTGTTTTAACGAATTAAGAACAAAGTATAATAAAATATTTACTACTCATTTATCTACAGGTGCAGTAAGTTTGTATGAAATAAATTTTACTGAAAATATAGCATTAGTTTTTGGTAATGAACATAGTGGTGTATCAGAAGAAGTTAGAAGCTTAGCTGATGGTAACTTTATCATACCACAAATGGGTATTATTCAAAGCTTAAATATTTCAGTTGCTTGTGCAGTAAGTATATACGAAGCATTTAGGCAAAAAAACAATGCTGGGCATTATTTAAAAAGCACAATGCCACAGGCTCAAAGAAATAATTTATTAAAAAACTGGGGCTTTATTGAACACGATAATAACTAACTTGCAACATACAATTATAAAATATGAGAAAGCTAATACTTGTTTTTTTAATTTGTTTTTTTCATCTTTCTGCAAATAGTCAAACAGTTCAAAAAGTAACTATTAACGATGTGGTAAATATGATGGATACAGCTACAGTACCCACTGTTATTAACTTTTGGGCAACCTGGTGTGGGCCTTGTGTTAAAGAAATTCCTTGGTTTGAAAAACTTGTAGAAGAGTATAAAAAAAATAACATCAATATAAGATTAATTTTAGTGAGTTTGGATTTTAGTACTGCTTATCCTAATGAAATTTCAGACTTTGTAAAGAAGAAAAATTTTACAAGTAAAATTGTTTGGCTAAACGAAACTAATGCAGATTTCTATTGTCCTTTAATTGATAAAAACTGGACTGGTAATATTCCTGTAAGTATTATGGTTAATAATGGTACAAAGTTTAAAGAATTTTACAATAGCCAATTGCCAGAGCCAAGGTTAAGATTAGAATTGCAAAAACTAATTGCAAAATAACTTTTCTATTATTAGTATCTTAAATAGCTATACACTTACTTTTGCCATGTTATGACACATGAAAAATTAAATGATATAAAGGAACGCTTACTTGTCCTGAGGAGGTTTCTTTGACTATGATAATCGTATTGCAAAAATAGAACAGGATAAACAAATTTCTCTCTCTGCAGGCTTTTGGGATGATAATAAAAGAGCCACTTCTATAATGAAAGAAATAAAAGTGAATGAGTATTGGGTTAAATTATTCAATACTGTAGAAACTGCTATTGATGATTTTGCTGTTTTATTTGAATTTTACAAAGCTGCAGATGCAACAGAAGAAGAAACCCTTAATGCTTTTAATAATGCTATAAGTGAGCTGGATAATGCAGAGTTTAAAAGTACCTTAAATAAGCCCGAAGATGAGTTAAATGCTGTATTACAAATAAACTCTGGTGCTGGTGGTACCGAAAGTCAAGATTGGGCAGAGATGCTTTTAAGAATGTATAAAATGTATGCTGCAAAACAAGGCTGGAAAGTTACTGAACTTGATTTTCTTGAAGGGGATGGGGCTGGAATAAAAACTGCTACTTTGCAAATAGATGGTGCTTTTGCTTACGGATTTTTAAAAGCAGAAAGCGGAGTTCATAGGTTAGTTAGAATTTCGCCATTTGATAGTAATGCTAGAAGGCATACAAGCTTTGCTTCGGTTTTTGTTTATCCTTTGGTTGACGACTCTATAGAAATTGAAATAAAAGATAGCGAAGTTAAAATGGAAACTGCACGTAGCGGTGGTGCTGGTGGTCAAAATGTAAACAAGGTTGAAACAAAAGTTTTTTTAACCCATATACCTACAGGTATTACTGTAATATGCCAAACAGAAAGAAGCCAAATTGGGAATAGAGAAAAAGCTATGCAAATGCTTAAAAGCAGATTGTATGAAGAAGAATTAAGAAAGAGAGAAGAACTGAAGAATGCAACTAATGCAAACAAAAAAAAGATTGAATGGGGAAGCCAAATTAGAAGCTATGTTTTTCACCCTTATAAATTAATAAAAGACCATAGAACAGATTTTGAAGTTGGCAATGTTGGGCCTGTAATGGATGGTGAATTAGATGGCTTTATTAAAGCTTATTTAATGATTAGCAAAGAAGAAGAGAACTAAAGAAATTTAATTGGCGAAATAATGGATAACCAAATTATTTTAGAAATAGCAGATAAATATGGCTGGTCTAATATTGAGTATAATTTCATTTCATCTGGCTTAATAAATAATACAGCTAAAATTACAGCCAAGCAAGGAAGTTTTATTCTGCAACAAATAAACACAGGCGTTTTTGCTACTCCATCTACTATTGATAATAATATACAATTACTTAAACAATTTGTACAAATAAATAATCCAGATTATTTATTTACGAATACCATTGAAACTAAGCAGAAAGAAACTTTAATTTGCATAAATAATAATTACTACAGAGCTTTTAATTTCATTGAAAATTCTTACACAATAGAAAGTGTTACTCATGAAAGTGAAGCTTATGAAGCTGCAACTGCATTTGCAAATTTTACCAATGTGTTTTCTAATTTTAATTCTGATAGCTTACAAGATACCATACCCCATTTCCATAATTTAGAGCTAAGGTTTTCGCAGTTTGAAAAAGCATTGAAAATTGGCAATCAACAAAAAATTAAAGAACATAGAATTATTATTGATGAAATATATAGTGTAGAGAATATTTGTAAAAAATACAATGCTCTATTAGGTTCTAAAGAATGTAAAAAAAGAGTTACACACCACGATACAAAAATTAGCAATGTATTGTTTAAACAAAATAAAGCTATTTGCGTTATTGATTTAGATACTGTAATGTCTGGTTATTTTATTAGTGATGTAGGAGACATGTTTAGAACCTATTTAAGCCCTGTAACAGAAGAAGAAACTAATTTGGATGCCATTTGTATAAGAAAAGAAGTACTAGAGGCAATATATCAAGGATATATGGATTACATGCACCAGCATCTTTCAAAATACGAAAAACAATTTTTTTATTTTGCAGGCGAAGTTATGATTTACATGCAAGCAATAAGGTTTATAACTGATTTTTTAATGAACGATATTTATTACAAAACAAGCTACTACCATCAAAATTTAAACAGAGCTAAAAATCAATTAACCTTATTAAAAGCATTTCAGTCTGCTACTAATAATTGCCATCTTCCTTAATACAAAAAACTGGCTTTCTTGTTTTCCATTTACCTCTTGTATAATCTGGTATATTCATTAGTTTTCCTCCACCTTCAATAGATTTTTCAGATAGAGGGGTTATAGCATACCAAGTAGCTAAATCATAAACATCAAGTGGAAATTCAGTTTTTTGTTTGATACATTCAATAAAAGCATTTATTACAAAAAAATCCATTCCACCATGTCCGGCACCTGCAGTATCTTTTTCATATTTTTTCCATAATGGGTGATCGTATGTTTTCATATTTTGTTCTGTATTTTCCCATCTATGTGGTTTGCTTTTATCTTCAAAATAAATTAAGCCTGCAGTAAACTCACCTGCATGGTTATCTTGCCAAATACCATTGGTGCCTTGAACTCTAAAACCCATGTTGTAGGGGCGTGGAGAATTTGTATCGTGTGTTAAAACTATGGTTTCGCCATTTGCAGTTTGCAATTGTGTTGTTACAATATCTCCTAATTTAAATTTAATTTTTGCATTAGGATGGTTTTCGCCACCCTTAGGGTGGTTTACAATGTAACGATGCAAGCCTTTGGCTTTTGTAGCTATAGAGGAAAGTTTGGTAAGCCTATTTCCTCTATTAATGTCCATCATTACTGCTACAGGTCCTAAACCATGTGTTGGGTAAAGTTCTCCATTTCTGGTTATGCTATGTTGTGTTCTCCAAGCAGCTTCACTAAAGCTTTTTTCTCCAAATTCTACACCAGAGTTATACGGAGTAATTCCATCATTAAATTTCACACCTCTTAAATCATGTTGGTAGCCTCCTTGTGCATGCAACAACTCGCCAAACATTCCTTTTCTAACCATATTTAAAACAGCCATCACATCTCTTCTATAACAAACATTTTCTAAAACCATTACAGGCAATCCGGTTTTTTCTGCAGCATTTACAATATCCCAACATTCAGCTAACTTAACAGCCCCAGATACTTCCACTCCAGGTATTTTTCCAGCTAATAAGCTATCTATTGTTTGCTCTGCATGCCATTCCCAAGGTGTTGAAATAATTACTGCATCTACATCATCTCTTTTCAATAAATTTTTATAATCGTAATTACCATTACTAAAAATTAAAGGTTTTGGTTTGCCACTTTTAGCAATTAATTCATTGGCCATTGCAAGCATTTTTGGTTGAGGGTCGGCCAATGCTGTTACCAATACATCCTCTCTTCTCAATAAAACATCTAAATGATTTTGACCTCTTAAGCCAACCCCAATTAAGCCAACCCTTATTTTTTTAATTTCTAATTTTTGAGCACCAAAAATTATTTGTGGTGCAGCAATGCTGCCAATAGTTAATATACTTGTTTGTTGTAAGAACTTTCTTCTTAACATAGGTTTCATAAATTGGTGTATTAATTATGTGAGATGTAAAATAATTATTTATTAGCAAATGTATTATTTTTAAATTGTCTAATTTTATAGATTGTGCAATTCTCAATTTCTAGCATCTAATTATTTAACTAAAAAAATTATCTATTGTGAAAGGTTTATTTTTTGTGTTATTGATAGTTTCTAATACAGCATTCTCTCAACAAAGAGTTAAAGACTCTACCGAAGTGGCAAACACATTTAATACAATTTTAAAGGAATGTAAAAATGTAAATTTTGCAGACCCTGATATTGCAAAATATGGCACATTCTATAAAGTGGCACCCTATATAATTTATCAAGGGAAAGATGAAAAAAGAAAATGGAAGGATTATTGTAATTACTCTGTTGAGGAAGAAAAAAATGGAGTGGATGAAATTTGTTTTAGAATAAATAGAACAATAAACAAGGCAGATAGTTATAAAATTGTACAATATAAAACTGAAAAAGAATCGGAAGGCTTATGGCATATTTTGCATGTTTCCTTGCTTTTAAATGGTAAACAAAAACAAATGTCTTTTGCCTTTTTAAAACCAGAAAAAAAGTTTGCTTTGGGCGATATTGATTAAAAATGTACCGCTATGAAAAATAGAGTAGAAGAAATAAGAACTTTTATTGAGTATAAAGATTTTGATTTAGCAAGAAGACGTTTATTAGATGCCTGTTTAGATACCAGAAAGGAGAGTTTAATACAGCAATCAATTAACTTTAGTAAGCAGGTTGGTAATAAAGCAGAGCAAAATTTAGCCAATTTTTCAGATAAATTTCAAGATGGTGCAGAACAAATTTTACAACAATTTTCAAGTCTAAGTTCTTCAGTAATTCATACTAATGAGCAAGTAATTTCTGCAAATAAAATAAGCAAATCGTACACTGTAGGTGGGTTTAATTTACAAGCACTTTCATTAAAAGCATATACCAATAAAATTATTGGAGTGGTTGGCGAAAATGGTCATGGCAAAACAACTTTATTGCGTTGTTTAGCTGGGCAGTTACAAATAAATGAAGGCTCAATTGATTATTACTTTGATCCTAAGCCAGATTATTTTTCCATAAAACAAAAAGTAGCTTTTATACCCCAACGCATTCCTAAATGGTATGGAAAACTAAAAGATAATCTACATTTTTCTGCATCTATTACAGGTAATTATAGCAAAGAAAATAATTTAATGGTTGATTTTATGTTAGAGCGTTTATCGCTAACAAGCTATGCCAACCTTACTTGGAGCCAAATTAGTAGTGGTTATAGAACAAGGTTTGAAATTGCAAGAGTATTACTTCAAAAACCTACCTTACTTATTTTAGATGAGCCACTGGCCAACCTTGATATTAATGCACAACAAACCATGCTAATAGATTTTAAATATTTAGCAAAATCTATTTATTATCCTTTAAGCATTATATTAAGTAGCCAACAATTACACGAAGTTGAAAAAGTAGCAGATGAGATATTATTTATTAAAAATGGTAACTGCATATTTCAAACTACATGCAGCAACAATGTTACACACAAAGAAGTGGTGATTGAAATAGAAACCAATGCTAACAGAGATACTATTTTACAAATTCTTGAAAATAATGTTCAGGTAAGTTATAATGGTGGTTATTATACTATAACTTCTAATCAATTAACTGCCAATGTTATTATGGAGAAGTTGTTAGCACAGCAAATTGCCATTACTTATTTTAGAGATATTACTAACTCTACAAAAAGATTGTTCAGTTAAAATGCAAGTAATGAAAGATATACAAAAGTTTAAGCCTTCATTTTTACTAAAATTAGACGAGAGGTTATTAAAAAATAATCCAACAATATGGAGCACCAAAATTCATTGGGTAATTTGGTACAGTATTTTATTTATTATTTTGCTTAGTATAATATCATTTGTAGTTCCACTAGAGTTTAGAAGAGATTCGGTTAATGGTTATTGGATAGTCTTTGTATCTATTATTAGTTTTATTTCTTTTGTTATTTGGCTAATTTATTTACTTCAATTTAATGTTTTTAAACGTTTTGGAAACTTCACTGCATTAGATAGCTTAAAACAATTACTACTTTATTATACCTGTATTTTATGTTTCATGACTTTCCCTTTTGTTTTCTCTGTTGTAGAAGTTGTAAGGGTAAATTCTACATACAATTCTAAAGAATTGATTAATGATATTAATAAAATTAATTTAACTATTGCACAAATTGAATATGATTCCATACAACATAATTGGAACAGAGACACAGTTTGGTTGGTTGCAGATTTGAATAAGATAGATACACAACAAAGAGATTCTATACCAAAAATAACTCAACATTCTAAATACGCAGCTATTGATTCTGCAACTTTTAATAGCCGAAAAAAAATAACTGATAGTGTGATTGATTTAGGCAATAATTTATATGTATTTGTAGAGTGCCCGGTGTATTCTTTTTTAAATATTTATAATGCAAAAGATATTGGTGAAGATAAAATTTTAAAATCTGCTTCTATCTTTAATTTGGTAATAAAAAATTATAAACCTGCACCAAAAGATAGTTTACAATCACTTTTAAAAACTATTTTAAATAAGTATTCAATTAACAACTACCAAAGTAGTATAAACACTGAATTTGATGAGCAAGGTAACAATAGCCATTTACTAAGCACCAATGAAATTTTTAAAAAATATAATTTATGGTCGGTAGAAAGAAGTAAGA